>JBILNU010000007.1:0-34717 GCA_044374815.1 Flavobacterium sp. | reverse complement strand
TGCAGATGCAACTAATCCAAAATCACAAGATTCATTATACAACTTAGTATTAAAAGGTTCTGAAGGAAAACAAGGTGCTGTAGGAATTGCGGCTCAATACGAAGGAACAGATTCGGGTAATATTGCGAATTACTATGCAGGGATTGCTAATTTATATTTGAAAAAATACGATGTTGCCATTCAATACTTAGAGAAATTCTCATCTAAAGATAATTTCTTAAGTTCAATTGCTCTAGGTGCAATTGGAGATGTTTGGTCACAAAAAAATGATTCAAACAAAGCATTAGAATATTACGAAAAAGCAGCTCGTTTAAACACTAACGAATTTACAACTCCAAAATATTTATACAAAGCAGGTCAAACAGCTTTAGAATTAGGAAACAAAGCAGCTGCTTTAAAGTATTTTACTGAAATTAAAGAAAAATACGAGTCAACTCCAGAAGCACAAAATATTGATGCTTTAATTGGAATGGCACAGTAAATCAATTTTGAATTATGAATTACGAAAGCAAAACATAATTCATATTTCTTAATTAATTATGGCTACAGCTAATAAGAACTTATCCAATTACGATAAAAATACAATCCCAAATGCGAAAGATTTTCGGTTTGGGATTGTTGTTTCAGAATGGAACGATCACATCACAGAAGGCTTATATAATGGGGCTTTAGCTGCACTATTAGATTGTGGTGCGCTACAAAAAAATATCATTCGCTGGAATGTTCCGGGAAGCTTCGAATTGATTTATGGTGCACAACGCATGATTGTTACCCAAAATGTAGACGTAATCATCACCATAGGTTGTGTCATTAAGGGTGAAACCATGCACTTTGAATTTGTTTGCGAAGGAGTAACACAAGGAATTAAAGATTTGAATGTACAAACGGATGTTCCGGTTATTTTTTGTTTGTTAACCGATAATAACGAACAACAGTCTATAGATAGAAGTGGAGGAGTTCACGGAAATAAAGGAACTGAAGCTGCTATTGCGGCAATTAAAATGGCCGAACTGAGACGAATTTCAGAAAAAAAATAACGATTTAAACACATATAATTTGAAAACCTATTCGACAGAATAGGTTTTTCTTTTTTAGTATCTTCTTAATTATATTTACCCATAGATTTTGCTTAAATTTGTTAACTTTGTTTTCTTATAAATCAAAGTACAAAACCCAAAATCTAGAATCGAATATAATGTCAAGCATCATTCAATTACTTCCTGATCATGTTGCCAACCAGATTGCTGCTGGGGAAGTAGTTCAAAGACCCGCTTCGGTGGTGAAAGAATTATTGGAGAATGCGGTTGATGCTAAAGCAACCGACATAAAATTGATTATTAAAGATGCGGGTAAAGCATTAATTCAAGTAGTTGATAATGGGGTAGGTATGAGTGTCACCGATGCCCGCTTGTGTTTTGAACGACATGCAACTTCCAAAATAAGAAACGCTGAGGATTTATTTTCATTACATACCAAAGGCTTTCGGGGTGAAGCTCTAGCTTCTATAGCTGCGATTGCTCATGTAGAAATGAAAACCAAGCAAGATCAGGAAGAATTAGGAACTCATATTGTAATTGAAGGAAGTAAATTTGTTTCTCAAGATCCAGCCGTGTTACCCAAAGGGACTTCATTTGCAGTTAAAAACTTATTTTATAATATTCCGGCTAGACGCAATTTTTTAAAATCGGATACAGTGGAATTCCGACATGTAGTTGATGAATTTCAACGTGTTGCCATGGCGCATCCTTCAATTTATTTCACGATGTACCATAACGGAAGTGAAATGTTTAATTTAACCAATTCCAATTTAAGACAACGAATTGTATCAATATTTTCTAGTAAAACCAATGAGAAATTGGTTCCAATTCAGGAACAAACCGATATTTTAACTATTCAAGGATTTGTTGGAAAACCCGAATTTGCCAAAAAGAATAGAGGCGAGCAGTTTTTCTTTGTGAACGACCGTTACATAAGAAGTAATTATTTGCATCATGCAGTGATGAATGCATATGAAGGCCTTTTGCCTAATGGTGCGCAACCTAGTTATTTTATTTATTTAACGGTACCGCCACATACCATTGATATCAATATTCATCCCACTAAAACCGAAATTAAGTTTGATGACGATCAAGCACTTTATGCTATTTTGCGTTCGGCCATCAAGCACAGTTTGGGACAGTTTAATGTGGCTCCGGCACTTGATTTCGACCGGGATCCTAATTTAGATACCCCATACGAATACCAAAATAAAACCGCTGAATATCCTACCATTCAGGTGAATCGAACTTTTAATCCATTTTCGGATGACAAAAAATCGAATTCAATTTCGGGTGGAAATTCCTCTTATAAAAAAGTTGAAACGACTCAAAATTGGGAGAGTTTGTATGTGGGATTAAAACAAGAAACTTTCGAAATTGATAATTTTTCAATTGAAAATGATGAAGTAACTGCTTCCTTTTTTGATGAGAAAGAAGAGGAGCAAACAGCAAAGCATACGTATCAAATTCAGAAAAAATACATTGTAAGTCCGATAAAATCGGGAATGGTGATCATCAATCAAAACCGAGCGCACCAGCGTGTTTTGTACGAGCAGTTTTTGACTAATATGACGGTGCAACAAGCTGCTAGTCAGCAATTGTTGTTTCCATTAGCGATTTCATTTTCAGCTAATGAATTAAAAATTATTGCCGAAATGCAGCCTGCACTTGAAGCTACCGGATTTGTTTTTGATTGGGAATCAGAGCAATTGCAGGTATTAGGAATTCCCTCAAACACGAATGAAAGTGAAGTTTTAGCTGTTTTGGAGCAATTGGTAAGCGATTTGCAAGACGGAATTCCAGATAGTAGTTTTAGTCAAAATGATACCATTGCGAAATCAATGGCCAAAAGTCTTGCAGTTAAAACAGGAATGTACCTAACCGAAAAAGAGCAAGAAAATTTGGTTAACAATTTATTTGCTTGTAAAGATCCAAATGTGTCTCCTTTTCAAAAACCAACTTTTATTACCCTACGTGTGGAAGATATAGACAAAAGATTTACCTTATGATGAGAATAACACCGGTTGTAAAACAACTTTTAATAATAAATATTATTTTTTTCATTGGTACTCAAGTTGTGCCAGGTACATTTGATTTATTTTCAATGTATTATCCAGAAAGTGATAAGTTCAAGCTATGGCAGCCCTTAACGCATATGTTTATGCATGGAGGTATAACACATATTTTCTTTAATATGTTTGCTTTGTTTTCATTTGGTAGCGCTTTAGAACATTTTTGGGGCGGAACCAAGTTCTTGTTTTTTTATATTTCCTGCGGATTAGGAGCTGCATTGTTGCACTCCACAGTAAATTATATTCAAATTCACAATTTACTTTCGGAAGTTGCAAGTTTGAATTTATCAAAATCAGATTTACATCTTCTGCTTAACGTCGATTTTCAGTCGGTTTTTGATACCGATGGTCATCTTCTGCCAAGCAAAATGAAAACTATATTAGAAAATGCACATTGTACTCAAGACCAATTTAATTCCATAGTTCAGGCTGCAATGTTGTCTAAAGTACCCGTAGTAGGTGCTTCCGGAGCAATTTATGGTTTATTAGTTGCCTTTGCATTTATGTTTCCAATGGCAGAATTAGGAATTATGTTCATTCCAATTCCGATTAAAGCTAAGTATTTTGTGCCAGGTTTATTGGCTATTGATTTATTTTTAGGGTTTAAAGGGCAATCAATATTTGGTGCTGGAAGTACTGGTGTAGCTCACTTTGCTCATATTGGTGGTGCCATAACCGGTTTTATTATGATGTGGTATTGGAAGAAAAATCAGTTTAAACACAATCGTTGGAATTAATATGACAGTATTCGACGATATTAAATTGCAATATAAAATAGGAGGTATTTCCAACAGAATTATCTATTGGAACGTTGCCGCATTTTTAATTTCGTTGATTTTTTTCTTTCAATTTAACTTAGGTGTTTTTACCTATCCCAATTGGATTCTATTGTCTTCCAATCCAGATGAGGTGCTTCATTTTCCTTATACTTTATTTACCTATGCCTTTCTTCACAGCGGGTTTTGGCATTTGTTTTTTAATATGTCGGTGTTGAATTTTTCTAGCCGATTGTTTTTAACTTTTTTTACCCAAAAGCAATTTTTAGGTTTGTATTTACTAAGTGCTATTTTTGCGGGATTGGCTTTTGTATTGGGATATTATTTTATCCATCTTAACGCTAATTTGGTTGGTGCATCTGCAGCGGTAATGGCAATTTTGGTGGCGGCAACAACCTATCAACCCCTAATGCAAGTAAGACTATTGTTAATAGGAACGATCAAACTTTGGCATTTGACTGCTGTTGTATTATTGCTTGATGCCATGCAAGTGCTTACCGAAAATACTGGCGGTCATATCGCGCATTTAGCGGGTGCATTTTTCGGATTTGTATATATTAAGCTACTTGTAAACGGTATTGATTTAAGCACCAATGTGACCAGGGTGTTGGATTTTTTTGTTAATTTGTTTCAACCCAGCAAAAGAAAGCCGTTTAAAAAAGTACATGTTAATCCGAAAAAGCCATCAACAAAAACGGCTAGCAAGATTGTCATTAAAGATAAACACCAACAACAGATTGATGAAATTTTAGATAAAATTAGTCAATCGGGTTACGAGGCGTTAACAGCCGAAGAAAAAGAATTTCTATTTAAAGCTGGAAAATAAATAGGTTAAATTTTTAAAGTTGTCAAAAAGAAAAACCTAGTAAACTAAGTGCCTTAGCATCTTAGCATCTAAAAAATAAAATGAAAAAACTATCGTGGTTTAATAAAGTAATGTTTTCGTTCAATATAGTGCTCACTGTATTAACGTTTCTTGCTTATGTTTTACCTTTTTTGGCTCCTAAGTTTTTCCCTTTTTTGTCGGTGCTGACATTAATTCTTCCATTATTTTTAATCATAAACGCACTTTTCTTTATTTATTGGTTGTTTCAATTAAAAAGACAAATAATTCTCTCGGGTATCGTATTGATTATTGGAATTACATTCATTAATAAATTTTACAAATTTGCTTCCAATCCTCAGCCCCAAGAAGATAAAGACTTTATTGTAATGAGTTACAATGTGCGTTTGTTTAATCTTTTCAACTGGATAGATCAAGAACATATTGGAGATTCCATTCGCCAATTTATTAATGACAAAAATCCGGATATATTATGTATTCAAGAATATTCAAAAACAGCAAATGTAGATTTGAGAGTTTATAAGCACAGGTTTATTTTTATGAAAGGAGAAAATATTAAAACGGGTCAGGCAATTTTCTCAAAATATCCTATTGTAAATGAAGGAAATATTGAATTTCCAGAGTCAAATAATTTGATTGTTTATGCTGATCTTAGAAAAGGTAAAGACACGATACGAGTATATAATATGCATTTACAATCGATAAAAATTTCTCCAGATGTCAATGAAATTCAGGACAATGTAGATTCAATTAGTCAGCACAAATCGCAATTGATGGTGAAGCGAATCAGTCAGGCTTTTAAAAAGCAGCAGTTGCAAGCCGAAATTTTGAGAAATCATAAAAAAGAATGCAATTACCCAATGATTATTTGTGGAGATATGAATAATAGTGCCTTTTCGTATGTGTATCGAAGTATAAAAGGGAATTTAAACGATTGTTTTGAAGAAGCCGGAAACGGATTTGGGGAAACCTATAATTTTAAATACTATCCAGCGCGTATCGATTACATTTTTGCTGATAAGAAAATGAAAGTGAAAAGCTTTCAAAACTTTCCTTTATTTAAAAATTCCGATCATTACCCTATCCTTACTAGGTTGATGATGGAATAATTAGAGTGTTTGCCTTTTTAAATAATCCTTAGCATAACGCCCTTCGTTAAATAACAAATCCAAAATACTTAGGTTATTTATAAATCCATGTTTTTCACCAAAAACTTGTGTGTAGGGCTCCAATTGGGTTGCGTCTTTTTTTCCGTTTATTAAATGTCTTAAATCCTCATGATTTGGAACTTCATTAAAATATTCGGTAGTTGATGTATAATTAAAATCCATTCCCAAACATTTCGAAACAAGTTCCATGGTTTGTAGATTTAAATCCATTAAAAAAGTATGCTTGGTAGTGAAAATAGGCATTAAATCATCTTCGAAATATTCAAAAAATGGAGAAGTTCTATAAGCCGCTTCCAAGGATTTAAAATGTTGTTTTTGCCAATCAAACGCCGTTTCCAATTTTACATCCTGAATTCTTTGATGGGCCGTTTTTGAATGTTTAATTGGAATATTTAAAAGCTGTATTCCATTCGGACTATAAATATACATCCGATTTCGATTGGTTTGTTTTTGGAAATTATCTTCCATTTCCAAAGTCACGGCATCGGCATTAACTAAAGCGATATAGTGACTTATGGAAGGAAAATAACTAGGATGAATTAATATGGGTTTCATTCAATTATCGTTTGAAACTAAACTTTTTTATCCGCTTTACGTTTTTTCCAAAAATGTTCTCCAACAAAATAGATTCCTAGTAAGAATAAGAAATATTTGAAATAGGATTCGGGCTGTCCTTCGCCACTAACGGTAGTGAATAATCTATTCCAACGGATTTTATTCATAATTCCTGCGCCGTTTGAATCCCAACTCATCCAAATAAAAATTGGTTTACCTACAATATGATCCCCTGGAACATAACCCCAAAAACGACTGTCTTCTGAGTTGTGACGGTTATCACCCATCATCCAATAATAATCTTGTTGGAAGGTATATGATTTTGTTTTTGCACCATTGATGTAAATATCGGTTCCTTTGATCTCCAATTTATTTTTCTCATATTCCGTAATAATTCGGCTGTAAAATGGTAAAGTTTCCATGTTTAGGGCAACCGATTTTCCTTCTTGCGGAATGTAGATTGGACCACAATTATCAACGTTCCAATCTTTAGTATGTGGGAAAGTGGATCGATCTGCTTCTTTATGAATGATTCGGATTACCGATTTTATCCCAGGCACAGCCTTAAAGCGTTCCACACTAGCAGCTGGTAATGCACTGAAATAAATAGTGTCTTTTGTATTATTGATACCATATCTATCCGTAATATCCAATTCTTTGAAAAGAGATTCAAAGTCAATTGTAGCAGTTGGATCTATAGCCATTTTGTACGAATATTGCGGTTTTGCTCTTTCTGGTAAGAGTAGTTCTTTTCCGTTAACGAAAATAATTCCGTCTTTAATTGCTAATGAATCACCAGGAATACCCACACATCTTTTTACATAATTTGATTTTTTATCTACCGGTTTATCTGCTTTTCTTCCAGAGGTGTCGAAGAATTTTTCAACTGTATCTACAGGCCAATTGAAAACTACAATGTCATTGTTTTTAATTTTTTCTACACCAGGAAATCTAAAGTAAGGTAATTGCGGCCATTTGCAATACGATTTTACATGCACTAATGGCAAAGTATCGTGTACCATAGGTGCAGCAACCGTAGTCATTGGTGTTCTAGCTCCGTAATTCATTTTACTTACAAAAAGAAAATCACCTATAAGTAATGACTTTTCTAAAGATGCAGTTGGAATTGTAAAAGGCTGAATGAAATAGGTATGTACAAAAGTCGCTACAATGATCGCAAACAATAACGAACTTACGGTATCTCCAGTTTTAGTTGCAGCATTGGTATCTCTATCAGAAATGTATTTTACATCTTGAGTAAAATTAATATAATAAATATAAAGCCCAAAAGTTGCAATTACTAAAAAGGTGTCTAGTGAAGATTTTCTTCCAAAACTTCTTAGAATTTCCACCCAAATAACTGGAAACATTATTAAATTAATTACAGGAATGAAAAGTAAGAAAGTCCACCAAGTAGGGCGATTGATTATTTTCATCAATACAATTGAATTGTACACCGGAATCGCAGCTTCCCAAGATTTCCTTCCTGCTTTTACATATAATTTCCAAGTTCCAAAATAGTGAATTGCTTGTACTGCTCCGAAAAATAGTAACCATTGATAAATGTTCATAGTTTTTTAGTTTAAGGTTTAAAGTTGTTAAACTTAAATATTATTTATTAATTGAGATCTAATACGTCTTTCATTGTAAATACTCCCTTTTTTCCAACCAGCCATTCTGCAGCTACTACAGATCCTAAAGCAAATCCCTCACGGCTATGTGCGGTATGTTTTATTTCTATTGTATCTACCTCCGAAGTGTAAAATATACTGTGTGTTCCCGGTACATTTTCAATTCGTAAGGCTTCAATTGGGAGTTCTTTTTCTTTTGGATTTACATCCAAGGTCCAACTGGTATAATCGGTGTTTTCAATTATTCCTTTTGCTAAACTTATTGCAGTTCCGCTTGGAGCATCCAATTTTTGTGTGTGGTGAATTTCTTCCATCGAAATCGAATAGGTTTTGAATTTCGACATCATTTTTGCTAAATAAGAATTCAATTCAAAAAACAAATTCACACCTAAGCTAAAATTCGAACCATAGATGAAACTTCCATTTTTATTTTCACAAAGCGCTACCATTTTTGGATATTCTTCAAGCCATCCAGTAGTACCAGATACAACAGGAATACCTCTGTTTAAACATTCTGAAATATTTTCAACCGCAGAAGCAGGAATACTAAAATCAATTGCTACATTGGCATTTTCAAGTCCAAGGTAACTGTCACTGCTTGATTTTTTAAGCACAATTTCATGTCCACGTTCTAAAGCAATTTTTTCAATTACTTTCCCCATTTTTCCGTATCCTAAAAGTGCTATTTTCATATGATATTAGTTGGAGGTTGGATTAATATGTTACAAATTAAGAAAACTTTATAATTTTAAAGTCAAACTAATTCCTAAATTTTGATTTGAAGAAAATTCATTTCTATAAAAATCGGGCTTAATTGTAAGATTATCATTTACATTAAACTGCATTAAATGAGCGTCAACATTAGCGTCAACAATATTTAATATGTAAAACAATCCAGTAAGTAAAGCAGATAAATCTCTGTTGTTTTGGTAAAATTTTTGGGCTGCAATTAATCGTGAATTATCTAGATATGTAAACTCATCATCATTGAAACCTTCTAATCTTCGCTTGTATGCATCTCTATAAGCATTGTATTTATTATTGTTGCTTATATAAAAATAAATTGTCGTTCCAAGCGCTCCATAAACCAAAGGAACTTTCCAATATTTTTTATTATAAATTTGCCCAAGTCCCGGTAAAACAGCCGAGTAAAATGCCGCCTTTGAAGGAGCAAGCATGTTTATTTCATTTTTTTTAATGGTATCTTTTACACGGATTTCAGGTTCTAATTCGCGTTGTGCCAATGCCGAGTAGTTTCCTAAAAAGAAAATGAAAAGTAGTATGTGTAAGGAGCGAATCACTAACCGTTGATTAGTTTTAGAATTCGATTAAAATCTTCTTCGGAATGAAACGGAATTGCAATTTTACCTTTCCCATTACCTGAAATAGTAACATCTACTTTCGCACCAAAAAAGCTAGTGATGGCTTTCTTTTGAGTTTCAGAAATTGAAAAAGAAGCACTTGTTTTGGTTTTAGCTGCAGGCTTTTGTCCATCTTGGTATTTTTTTACTAAAGCTTCCGTATCTCGAACGGATAAGTTTTGGCTTACAATTTTTTGGTAAATATCAGTTTGAACATTTTGATCTTCAATAGTAATCATTGCTCTACCATGTCCCATACTGATGAATCCATCACGAATACCAGTTTGAATAATCGGATCAAGTTTTAATAAACGAAGATAATTGGTAATAGTAGATCTTTTTTTACCCACACGCTCACTCATTTGTTCTTGAGTCAGCTGAATTTCATCAATCAAACGTTGGTAGGAGAGCGCAATTTCTATAGGATCTAAGTCATGACGCTGAATATTTTCTACCAAGGCCATTACTAAAGATTCGTTGTCGTTTGCAATACGAATGTAAGCGGGAACGGTTTGCAATCCAACTAATTTAGAAGCTCTCAAACGACGCTCCCCCGAAATTAATTGGTATTTATTGAAAGCTAATTTTCGAACAGTAATAGGCTGAATTACACCAAGTTCCTTAATAGAAGTGGCTAATTCTTTAATAGATTCTTCGTTAAAGTTGGTTCTAGGCTGAAATGGATTGATTTCAATTGAATCAATTTCTACTTCCAAAATATTTCCTACAACTTTATCTGCATTTTTATCCTCAACCGATTTAATATCGTTGTCTGGATCTTTCAATAATGCTGATAATCCGCGTCCTAATGCTTGTTTTTTTATTGCTTTTGCCATAAATTATACGCTATTTTTTTGAATTACCTCTTCTGCAAGACTAAGGTAATTACTTGCTCCTCTACTAGTTGCATCAAATGCAATTATACTTTCTCCATAACTTGGAGCTTCACTTAATTTCACAGTTCTTTGAATAATGGTTTTGAAAACCATATCGCTAAAGTGCTTTTGAACTTCTTCAACAACTTGATTTGAAAGACGTAATCGGGTATCAAACATGGTTAGTAGCAACCCTTCAATATCTAACTCAGCGTTGTGAATTTTTTGGACACTCTTAATGGTGTTTAATAATTTTCCTAATCCTTCCAAAGCAAAATACTCACACTGAATAGGTATAATTACACTATCAGCGGCTGTTAATGCATTTAGAGTAAGTAATCCCAAAGAAGGAGCACAGTCAATTAAGATGTAATCGTATTGATCTTTAATACTATCTAAGGCTTGCTTTAACATGTATTCTCTATTTTCAGTGTCTACCAATTCAATTTCAATGGCAACAAGGTCAATATGAGCTGGGATAACATCTACGTTTGGAGAAGTTGATTTTACAATTGCTTCTTCTGGAGTATTACTGTGCTCAAGAATTTGATAAGTACCAATTTCTACACTTTCAACTTCAATGCCCAAACCCGAACTTGCATTGGCTTGCGGATCGGCATCAATAAGTAATACTTTTTTCTCTAAAACACCAAGAGATGCAGCTAAATTAACCGAAGTAGTTGTTTTTCCTACACCACCTTTTTGGTTGGCAATTGCAATGATTTTACCCATTTATTTTAATCAAATTTTGAGTCGTAAAAATACAATTTATTATGGTTTATAAAAGTGTTATTTGTTAACATTAGTGTAAAGTTTTGAACTTGAAAACTTCATTAAAATGTTATTTATTGCCTTTGCTTTTTATCATAGCTTCGAGCATATCCCACATTTCGGAAGGGATTTTCTCCAAAATATTAAATTGTCCTGCACCTTGTAACCATTCACCTCCATCAATGGTAATGACTTCGCCATTTATGTAAGCAGAAAAATCAGAAACTAAATAAGCTGCGAGATTGGCTAATTCTTGATGGTCTCCAACTCGTCGCAATGGGACTTTTTTTGACATGTCAAATTTCTCTGCTAAATCCCCTGGAAGTAAACGCTCCCAAGCTCCTTTGGTAGGAAACGGTCCGGGTGCAATTGCATTCATTCGAATGCCATATTTCGCCCATTCTACAGCTAAACTTCGAGTCATAGCAAGTACGCCAGCCTTTGCAGTCGCACTCGGCACGACATATCCAGATCCCGTCCAGGCATATGTTGTAACAATATTTAATACATTACAATTGGTTTGTTTTTTTTCTATCCAATGTTTTCCAAATGCTAAAGTGCAATTTTTAGATCCTTTTAAAACAATATCAATAATTGTATCAAACGCATTTGCCGAAAGGCGCTCGGTAGGGGATATGAAATTCCCAGCCGCATTATTTAATAACACATCTACTTTTCCGAAAGCATTTAATACTTCCGCAAGCATGTTTTCCACTTGGTCGTAATGTCGTACATCACATTGCAATGGCAAACATTTACCATTAGTTGCAGTTTCCAATTCACTTGCAGTAGCTTTTAATTTTTCAAAATCTCGAGAAGTTATAGCTACATTGGCGCCCAACTCTAAAAAATATTTGGTCATGGCTTTACCCAATCCACTTCCACCTCCAGTTACTACAATTACTTTACCTTTAAGGGCATCTTCGCGAAGCATTTTTGCTGAAAAATCCATAATTAATTTATTTGTTTTTCAAATATAATGAAAAAAGCACCAACTTATTGTTAGCGCTTTTATAATTTACAAGGTTTTTTTATTAGAATATTGATATTAATCCTCCAATAAGACTTCTAATATACTAATGGCAGCTTCACTAATTTTTGTTCCAGGGCCAAACACGGCAACCGCTCCTGCATCAAAAAGGAATTGATAATCTTGTGCAGGAATTACTCCACCAACAATAACCATGATGTCTTCGCGACCGTATTTTTTTAATTCTTCAATTACTTGCGGAACCAACGTTTTGTGTCCAGCAGCCAGTGAGGAAACGCCCAAAATGTGAACGTCGTTTTCAACAGCTTGCTTGGCTGCTTCGGCAGGAGTTTGAAATAACGGACCAATATCCACATCAAAACCTACATCGGCATAACCTGTTGCAACCACCTTGGCACCACGGTCATGGCCGTCTTGTCCCATTTTGGCAATCATAATTCGAGGGCGTCGCCCTTCTTTTAGTGCAAAAGCATCGGCTAATTGTTTTGCCTTTTCAAAGCTTTCATCGTTTTTAATTTCTTTACTATACACGCCGCTAAATGATCTAATTTGTGCTTTATATCTTCCGAAAACCGCCTCAAGAGCATCGCTTATTTCTCCAAGTGTCGCTCTGTTGCGTGCAGCTTCTACGGCTAAAGATAATAAATTATCATTGGAGTTTTTTGCAGCCTCGGTTAATTTTTCCAAACATTCTTTAACTTTCTCCGAATTTCGAGTGGCTTTTATTTGTTGCAAGCGTTCAATTTGTTGCTTACGAACCATATCATTATCTACATCCAAAATTTGAAGTGGATCTTCTTTCTCTAAACGGAATTTATTGATGCCCACAATAATATCTTGGCTGCTATCAATACGTGCTTGTTTTCTTGCTGCGGCTTCTTCTATTCGCAATTTCGGAATTCCCGATTCGATTGCTTTGGTCATGCCACCCAATTCTTCAACTTCTTCAATTAATGCCCAAGCTTTATCTGCAATTTCTTTGGTTAAACTTTCAACATAATAACTACCTGCCCAAGGATCTACCGTTTTACAAATTTTAGTTTCTTCTTGTAAAAATATTTGGGTATTTCTAGCTATTCGTGCCGAAAAATCGGTTGGTAATGCAATCGCTTCGTCTAATGCATTAGTATGAAGGGATTGGGTTCCTCCAAATGCTGCTGCGGCAGCTTCAATACAAGTTCGTGCTACATTATTGAAAGGATCTTGCTCGGTTAAACTCCAACCCGATGTTTGGCAATGGGTTCGTAAAGCCAATGATTTTTCATCTTTTGGATTGAATTGTTTTAGCAATTTTGCCCACAACATTCTACCCGCGCGCATTTTTGCAATTTCCATAAAATGATTCATTCCAATTGCCCAGAAAAAGGACAGGCGTGGAGCAAATTCATCAATTTTCATACCGGTGGCTAACCCAGTTCGTATGTATTCTAATCCGTCGGCTAGGGTGTAAGCCAACTCAATATCGGCAGTAGCTCCCGCTTCTTGCATGTGATATCCCGAAATAGAAATCGAATTGAATTTTGGCATGTTTTTGCTGGTATATTCAAATATATCCGCAATGATTTTCATTGAAGGGGAAGGCGGATAGATATAAGTATTCCGAACCATAAATTCCTTCAAAATATCATTTTGTATCGTTCCCGAAAGTAATTCGGGTGCCACACCTTGTTCTTCAGCAGCTACAATATAAAAAGCCATGATTGGCAAAACGGCTCCGTTCATGGTCATGGAAACCGACATTTCGCCTAGCGGAATTTGGTCGAATAATATTTTCATATCCTCAACCGAATCAATCGCAACCCCCGCTTTACCTACATCTCCAAAAACACGCTCGTGATCAGAATCATAGCCTCTGTGTGTTGCTAAGTCAAAAGCAACTGAAAGTCCTTTTTGTCCTGCCGCAAGGTTTCTTCTGTAAAAGGCATTACTTTCTTCTGCAGTTGAAAATCCGGCATATTGACGAATGGTCCAAGGGCGACGGACGTACATCGTTGCATAAGGACCTCTTAAATTTGGTGCAAAACCCGCACCAAAACCAAGGTGTTCTAAATTGGAAATATCTTCTTTAGAATAAGTTGGTTTTACTTCAATTCCTTCAGCGGTAATAAAATTACTGGAAGATGGAAATTGGGTGATGGAAGATTTTTTACTTTCGCTAATCGTAATATGTTGTATGTTTTTTCTCATGTTATGATTCTTGAGATAAACGTTCTTGTTCAATTTTTTCAGCCAATCGCTTTTCAATAATTGGTGTGATGATTGTTTTTCTTGGATTTTGTTTCAAGAATGGATACAATTCCAAGTCGTTTTTCATGCGATCGTTTTTGTTTGGATATTTGGTGGTTCCCAATAAAACCTCTTTTCCGCTATCTAATAAATCTTGTTCTTTTTGGGCGCTTTCGCTGATTTTTCTTTGGATTACACCTTCTTTTAATTGCTCCAAAAATCCGCCTTTTGCTTCAATTTCTTTGAATAAAACAAGTGCTTTTTCTGCTAATTGATCCGTTAGTGATTCAATATAATAAGCTCCATCTGCAGCATTGGTTACCTTGTCAAAAAAACTTTCGTGTTTTAATATCAACAATTGATTACGAGCAATTCGATCCCCGAATTCATTGTCTTTATGGTACAATGCATCATAAGGTAAATTAGCCACAGCATTGGCTCCACCCAAAATGGCACTCATGCATTCGGTAGTGGTGCGCAACATATTTACATTGTAATCGTAAATGGTTTTATTTCGTTTGCTGGGAGTTGCTATGATGTTGCAATCCAATTCGTGGTTGTATTCTTTAGCCAAACTATTAAAAAGCAAGCGCAAAGCGCGAAGTTTTGCAATTTCAAAGAAATAATTGGTTCCTACTGCTACTTCAATTGAGATGGGGTGGTTAATATTTGGAATTCGATTAAAATACTCATTACAATGTGCCAAAGTATAGGCCAATTGTTGCACCATGGTAGCGCCCGCATTTTGATACAATCCTCCCTGAATGTTTATAATAGCAACGCTTGAATTAATTGTACTATTTTGAAGTGTTTCAAAATCGTTGTCAAGTGAATCAAACCAATTTCCATCTTTTGCTAAATGACCAATAGGATCCATTTGAATAGCACAAGTTACTTTGTTTTTAGCTGCATAATCTTCAATTTTTGCAAGGTACTCTTTTGATAAAAAAGGCAAATTAAAATAATAAGTAACATTTTCTGTTGGTAAACCCTGCATTAATTCTTCCACAGCGATGGTTTCGTTTTCAATAGTAAAACGAATGATTTCGGCACCTCTATTTAGGGTGTCAAGCGCTCTATGATTGGATGGTTTTACCTCATGCACAAAAATATTTTGCACAATAGAAAATGGTCTAGATGATGTGCTATTTTGAAATGATTTTACATCTTCATCGTTGTGGTAAAAAGGCTTTACCTTAATCCCTTCAAGGCTTTCCCAAACTAGGGTTTCATTATAATCAGCTCCCTTTAATTCGTATTGAATTTGTTGTTTCCATTGCTTGGAATTCACGCTTTCAAAATCTGAAAAAAGTGTATTTTTTGTATTCAAAATGATTTGCTTTTAGTACTTCAAATTTAGGATAAAATAATATTCTAAAACAGAATTTGAATTGATTTTTTGTAAAATAGATATACACACTTGTTACGTGCAAAATATTTAAAGGAAATTAAGGAATGAGATAGGTAAGTTAAAACTTAATTGAAGCACAACTAGTGTTTTGAATTTTCAATGCTGTCTTTTATTTTATCGTCTTCAATGTCAATGATGTAAACGTCTTCGCTGTCGCGTTTCATATAATATTTTTCTCGTCCATATCGTTCAATCATCCCCGGACTTTTTAGATTCTTAATACGTTGTTCATCTTTTTCAATTTCCTTTTTATAATACGATTTGTTATCCTCTAGTTCATCAATTTGTTTGTTTAAAACGCGTTGGTCCAGGTAAGATTGATTATCTAAAAAAAGCATCCAAATAAAAAAGAAAAATAGGACAAGGGTATATCTACTCCCTAAAAATTTTAGGTAAGGGTGATTGAGGAGTAAATTTTGATACCAATTTTTCATTTAGGGAAACTGAATTAATTTAAACGTTGGTTGATAACAGCTCGTACAACATCTATAGCAACGGTATTGTATTTATCGTTCGGAATGATGATGTCAGCGAAGGCTTTAGTTGGTTCTATAAATTGTTGGTGCATTGGTTTAAGAGTTGTTTGGTAGCGATTCAATACCTCTTCCATGTCTCTACCACGCTCGGCAATATCTCTTTTTAATCTTCGAATTAATCGTTCGTCAGAATCGGCATGAACAAACACTTTAATATCAAACATTTCTCTAAGTTCTTGATTCGTTAAGATTAAAATACCTTCTACAATCATTACTTTTCTAGGGTGGGTAATTATGGTATCATCTGTTCTGTTGTGCGTAACAAAAGAATAGACAGGTTGACTTATTGTTTTACCACTTTTTAAATCCTTTAGATGCTGAACTAATAAATCAAAATCAATTGCTCTTGGATGATCAAAATTGATATTGCAACGTTCTTCATAGGTCATGCCATTGGTTTCTTTGTAATAAGAATCTTGCGAAATGATTCCCACTTCAGTTTCAGGTAGTTCGTTCATAATTTGTTGAACAACCGTAGTTTTCCCCGATCCTGTTCCGCCAGCAATACCAATAATTAACATAGATGAAGTGTTTAGGTTTGTACAAAAATAGAATAATAATTGGAAATTCTGAATTTAAAATCGCGAATTATTTAGATTAAAATTTCTCAAATACTCCCAGTCCAAATAAAGCAAAATCATATTTAACAGGATCTTTAGGATCTAATAATCGAAGATTGGAATCCAACTCTGAAAGAGCTTTTCCATCGTTTTGAGTTCTAGTTAGTAAACCCAATTTTCGTGCTACATTTCCCGAATGTACATCCAATGGACAGCTTAATTTAGCAGGTGAAATATTTTTCCAGATTCCTAAATCGACACCTTTTGAATCTTGACGACAGTTCCATCTAAGCCACATGTTGATGCGTTTACTTGAGGAGTTTTTGCTCGGATCAGAAACATGCTTTTCGGTTCGGATGGAATGATCGAGTTCAAAAAATATCTTTTTAAATTCAGTTATCGCGCTTTGCAATGAATCCGATTCTTGGTGCTTGGTAAATATATTCTCAAGTCCGCCATGATTTAAATAAATGTTTTTAAGACTTTTAATAAAATAGGTGAAATCTTGTCCGTTGAAGGTTCTATGAACAAATTTTTCTAGATTTTCAAGGTCATTTTCGTTGTGGTTTAGGATGAAATCATAAGGGGAGTTACCTAATAAATCCATCATTTTAATCGAATTCTGAATAATCATTTTTCGGTTTCCCCAAGCAATGGTTGCTGCCAGAAATCCGGCAATTTCTTTATCTTCTTTTAAGGTATACCGATGCGGAATTTGAATTGGGTCACTTTCTATAAAATTCGGTCGATTGTAAAGTTCGACCTTTTCGTCTAAAAAAGATTTGAGTTCTAATTGATTCATGAATTAGTAAATTTCTAATTACTTATCAATCCGTCTACCATCACCAATTTTCGGTCGGCCATATTGGCAAGTTCTTCATTATGGGTAACAATAACAAAGGTTTGCCCAAATTCTTCTCGAAGTTTGAAAAATAATTGATGTAAATTTTCGGCAGAAGCCGTATCTAAATTCCCTGAAGGTTCATCTGCAAAAATCACCAAAGGCTTATTGATTAATGCTCTAGCCACGGCAACACGTTGTTGTTCTCCGCCAGAAAGCGCATTGGGTTTATGATCTATTCTGTGGGAAAGGCCTAAGTAGTCTAATAGTCTTTTTGCCTCTTTTTCGGTTTCCGATTTTTCCTTTCCGGCAATAAATGCGGGAATGCAAACATTTTCTAAAGCCGTAAATTCTGGAAGTAATTGGTGAAATTGAAAAATAAATCCCAAATGCTGATTTCTAAATTTTGACAGCATTTTATCATTCATTTTTAAAATATCCTCTCCATTAATATATAAAGAAGTTTCATTCTCAATTGAAGGTTTGTCTAATGTGCCCAAGATTTGTAAAAGTGTTGTTTTTCCTGCTCCCGAAGCACCAACTATTGAAACGATCTCTCCTTTTTCAATTTGTAAATTTACTCCTTTAAGTACTTGTAAACTATCGTAAAATTTATGAATGTTTTGGGCTTTAATCATGCTTCAATTTTTCACAAAGTAACAAAGTATTTTGCTATTTATTGATTATATAGAAAATATTTATAGTTCAATAAAAATAAAAAACATATTAGTTTTTAGTTTTGTTCAACTTTTTTCATATATTTGTTAAACAAAAAATTAAAACATCTATCCTTGAAAACAACATTAGAAAAAGAAATTTACGATTTAATAGGTGATAATCACCAAATGACTTCCGCCGAAACTCCTTTACGCGCCGATGCTTTTCATAAATCGGATGCACAAAAAATGGCCGTAATTGAAAATCATTTTCAAAGTATCATGGAAGCTATGGGCTTGGATATGACCGATGATAGCCTTCAAGGGACTCCACATAGAGTGGCGAAAATGTTCATCCAAGAGATATTTTCCGGATTGAATCCTGCCAATAAACCTAAAATTTCTGTTTTTGATAACAGCTACAATTACGACAAAATGTTGGTTGAGGCGAATATTAGTTTTAATTCTACTTGCGAACACCATTTTTTACCTATTATTGGTAAGGCACATATTGGTTATGTATCCAGTGGTAAAGTAATTGGATTATCAAAACTGAACCGAATTGTAGATTATTATTCTCGTCGTCCGCAAGTGCAGGAACGATTAATTATGCAAATTTTCAACGAATTGAAAACTGTTTTAGATACTGATAATGTAATAGTAGTTATGGAAGCAACGCATCTTTGTGTTTCAAGTAGAGGAATTAAAGACGAATCGAGTTACACTTCTACAATACAATATGGTGGGGTTTTTAATGATAAAGCAAATCGGGATGATTTTTTCAATATGATCAATAAAGAAAAATAAAATTAAAAGGAGCTATTTGGCTCCTTTTTTCTTTTCAAATAGTTGGATTATAAATCCTAATTTTAATGCACGAAGTACTTTCTTTTCAATATTCCAAAAGAATTGAAATTGACCAAATAAAAATCCAATAGAAATCAATAGCACTTGATATATTGGAAATAGTATTATAAAATACAATAGAAAATATATAATGATAGGAAAGGCTTCTTTTGAAATACCCAATTCCTGTAAAATAGGTTTTGAAATTAAGGCAGCAGTAGATCCGGTAATGGCAAAAACCAAAATAATGGTCAATACCTGCCAATTACTTTTAAGATTCCATCGCTGTTTTAGATTTTCCATTTGTTTTAAAAAAAACAAAATTACTTAATTATTTTTCGATGTAGAAATTAGTACCATAAAAAAATCCAAATTGTAAAATTTGGATTTTTTTTAATTGATTTAAAACCTATTATTTCAAGATTCCTATTATTTGCCCTGCTAATTCTGTTCCAATTCGGTCTTGCGCTTCAAGTGTAGCAGCTCCAATATGTGGAGTTAACGAAATTTTAGGGTGCATTAAAATTTTTATTTCTGGAGTGGGTTCATTTTCAAAAACATCCAAACCTGCAAATAAAACTTTGTTATTGTCTAATGCTTCAATTAGGGCAACTTCATTAATAACTCCACCACGCGCACAGTTTACAATTCCTACATTGTCTTTCATTAGAGCTAATTCTGGAGTATCAATAACATAACCATCTTGCGCTGGAACGTGAAGAGTGATGAAATCAGAATTCTTAAATAAGGTTTCAAGTGGTTCAGTGATGATGTCAATTGTAATGAATTGGCCATTGAAAAAATCAACTTTAATTTCGGCTTTGCTAACAAATTTATCCGAAGCAATAACTTTCATACCAAGACCTAGTGCCATTTTAGCCACAGCTTGACCAATTCTTCCAAAACCAATAATTCCGATTGTTTTACCACGCAATTCAATTCCGTTTGCGTAAGCTTTTTTCAGTCCTTCAAAATTGGAATCGCCTTCAAGTGGCATATTTCTATTAGAATCATGTAAAAAACGAACACCACTAAATAAATGTGCAAAAACCAATTCGGCTACACTTTCCGAAGAAGAAGCAGGTGTATTAATCACATGCTTTCCATTGGCACGAGCATATTCTACATCAATATTATCCATGCCAACGCCACCACGACCAACTACTTTTAACCCTGGGCAAGCATCAATAATGTCTTTTCTTACTTTGGTTGCACTTCTTACTAACAATACGGTTACCCCATTATTATTAATAAAATTGGCAACTTGTTCTTGCGCAACTTTAGTAGTGATTACTTCAAAACCTCTTTTTTCTAAAGCTTCAATTCCGCTTTTTGAAATTCCGTCGTTTGCTAATACTTTCATATTTATTGTGATTGTGAGGTTAGAATCAATCGTGCCTCAATTATTATATTTGTTATATTGCTTTTTCTAATGCTTGCATTACATCTACCAACACTTGAACGCTTTCCAAAGGCAAAGCATTGTAAATCGATGCACGATATCCACCAACAGATCGGTGTCCTGGTAATCCAGAAATTCCAGCTTCTTTGCACATTTTGTCAAAAATAGGAGCGTGGCTTTCGTCATTTAATAAGAAAGTGGCATTCATGATACTTCTATCTTCTACGGCAGCAGCACCTTTAAATAATGGGTTTCTGTCGATTTCTGCGTATAATAAGGCTGCTTTGGCCTCGTTGATTTTTTCAATTGCAGCAATTCCGCCCAAGTTTTTCAACCATTGAAGCGTTAACAAGGAAGCATAAACCGGAAAAACAGGCGGCGTATTGTACATGCTTTCTGCTTTAATATGTTTTTCGTAATCCAACATACTCGGAATATATCTTCCTGATTTTCCAAGAATTTCTTCTTTAACAACTACTAATGTAGCTCCTGCAGGCCCCATATTTTTTTGAGCTCCCGCATAAATCAAATCAAATTTAGAGAAATCTAAAGTTCTAGAAAAAATATCCGAACTCATATCGCAAACAACAGGAACATTCGTTTCTGGAAACGATTTCATTTGTGTTCCAAAAATAGTATTGTTGCTGGTGCAGTGAAAATAAGAAGCATCCGTTGGGATAGCATATCCTTTCGGAATGTGATTGTAGTTTTCTTCTTTTGAAGAAGCCACAATTATTGTTTCACCAAAATGTTTGGCTTCTTTAATAGCGTTGTTTGCCCATGTTCCTGAGTCTAAATAGGCTGCTTTTCCATCGGTTTTCATTAAATTATAAGGAACCATTAAAAATTCCAAACTAGCACCACCTGCCAAAAATAAGGCTTGATAACCTTTTCCTTCTAATCCCAATAATTCTAAAACTAAGGCTCTCGCTTCGTCCATAACCGCAACAAAATCTTTGCTTCGGTGTGAAATTTCTAAAATTGATAAATCCGAGTTATTGAAGTTTAAAATAGCTTGTGCCGATTTTTCAAATACTTCTTGTGGTAAAATGCAAGGTCCTGCGCTGTAGTTGTGTTTTTTCATGGTAGTAGTTCCAAATTTTTAATGTGCAAATTTCGGAAATACCATTTGGAATTGAGGTTATAATTTATCAAAAATCAGGGTATGTTATTAACGAAATCGTAATAGTTTATAACATATTTTATCAATAATGTAATGGGTGAATTTAAGAAAGATGCAATAAAAATTCTAAGGTATTTACATTGTCAGCATAATCCCATAGTTTTGGTTTTTGGGTTTGCCCAAATGGGATGCTGTTATCAAAATAATCCTTGCAAACAATACACTGAATTTGATCGGCATCTGCTTCCAATCGATTTTTTAGTACTTGTATGTCATCATAATATTCATAAAACAAAGAAGAAATAGGAGAGGAGTAGCTCGTGTCTTCTTTTATGGTTAGGAATTCGTTATCCAATAATTTGAAATTACTCATTAAAAAAACCGCCTTATTGTAATCGTAATTATTAGCATATTTTTCATAATAAATCACATCTTTTTGCTTGTATATGGCTTTGAAAAACGCATCAAAATTATAGCCTTTTGGTACAAATAATTTAGAAACATTTCGGCAGCCCAATCCAAAATACCTGAAAATGTCTTCTCCTAAATTTTCCAAATCTTCAATGGTTTCCTCTCCAGTTAATACAGCAACGGAATTTCGGTTTTTCCGAATGATACTCGGTTTGTCTTTGAAGTAATATTCAAAATAGCGTGCGGTATTGTTGCTTCCGGTTGCAATTACGGCATCAAAATTTTCTAATTTTTCTTCAGTAAACGTAATGTAGTTTTTGATTTCAGGATTGATTGAAATTAAATAATTCGCTAAAAACGGCAATAACTTTTGATCGTTTGAGGAAGTTTTTACTAAAACTTTATGCCCCGAAATCACCACCGATAAAAAATCATGAAATCCTACCAAAGGAATGTTTCCAGCAAGAATCAATCCTACTGTTTTTGGTTTTAAATTACTAAAATCATAACCGGATAACCACTCGTCTAGATGCTCTTCGGTTAAGGCTTCTGCCCAAGATTGTATAGCAAAATATACTTGCTCTGGAGTAAACCAACCGTTATATGATTGCGATAATTCAATCAAATTTAAAAATGCATCATAATACAAATCATTATTTTTAACGGCAGCGTTTTTAGTAGAATTATCTAATGAAAATTGACTTAAAAACTCCCCTAAAGCAATAAAACACTTTTTTTTATCGATTTGTAACATTTGCGACTTGTATATGAATGGTTTTGATTGTAATTTTGCACAAAATTAAACAAATCATTTAGTAAAATAGATTTTTATATCTAATATCTAAATTTTAATATCAAAAAGAAAAATGGCGATTATAATTACAGACGAATGTATTAATTGTGGAGCTTGCGAGCCAGAATGTCCGAATACTGCTATTTATGAAGGAGCTGATGATTGGCGTTATAAAGACGGAACCAAATTAAAAGGAAAAGTGATTTTACCAGATGGAACTGAAATTGATGCCGAAGCCGCTCAAACTCCAATTTCTGATGATATCTATTATATTGTGCCAGGTAAATGTACTGAGTGCAAAGGGTTTCACGAAGAGCCTCAATGTGCTGCAGTTTGTCCAGTAGATTGTTGTGTGCCCGATGATAATCATGTAGAAAGTGAAGAAACGTTATTAAACCGTCAATCGTTTTTACACAATGAATAGTTTTTTATAAAATAAAAACGAATCCCGAAGCTGACTTCGGGATTTTTTTTGCACTCCAATAATTATAGAATGTGTTTCAAAAACTTTTAAACTTTCAATTAATAGAAGTATATTTGCACACTTTTAAAACAAATTCATAATGAAAGCAGGAATTGTAGGCTTACCTAATGTAGGAAAATCAACTTTATTTAATTGTTTATCAAATGCAAAAGCGCAAAGTGCAAACTTTCCTTTTTGTACCATCGAACCAAATATTGGTGTGGTTAATGTACCCGATCCAAGAATTGTTCGTTTAGAAGAATTAGTGAAGCCAGAGCGTGTTCAAATGGCAACTGTAGATATCGTAGATATTGCAGGTTTGGTAAAAGGAGCAAGTAAAGGAGAAGGCCTTGGAAATCAATTCTTAGGAAACATTAGAGAATGTAATGCCATTATTCATGTTTTACGTTGTTTTGATAACGATAATATTGTGCATGTTGACGGAAATGTAAATCCGGTGCGTGATAAAGAAACAATCGACATCGAATTGCAATTAAAAGACCTTGAAACGGTTGAAAAACGATTGGAAAAAGTCAATCGTGCAGCCAAAACGGGAAACAAAGAAGCGCAAGTTGAAAAAGCATTGTTAGATCGAATTCGTGAAGCATTATTACAAGCAAAATCGGCTAGAACTGTGGTGCCTCAAAATAACGATGAGGAAGAATTAATGCAAGATTTTCAGTTAATTACCAACAAGCCGGTACTTTATGTTTGTAATGTAGACGAAGCAGCTGCAGTAAACGGAAATAAATATGTAGATCAAGTTCGTGAATTAGTAAAAGACGAACAAGCAGAAGTGATTGTGCTTTCTGTGGGAGCTGAGGCAGATATTACCGAATTAGAAAGCTATGAAGAACGTCAGGTTTTTCTTGAAGATATGGGTCTTTCAGAACCAGGATCGGCAGTATTAATTCGTGCGGCCTATAAATTATTAAAATTACAAACCTATTTCACCGCAGGTGTGAAAGAAGTTCGTGCTTGGACGATTAACATCGGTGATACCGCTCCAAAAGCGGCCGGAGTGATTCACACCGACTTCGAAAAAGGATTCATCCGCGCAGAAGTTATTGCCTACGAAGATTTCTCTAATTACGGTTCAGAGTCTAAGGTAAAAGAAGCCGGAAAACTTCGAGTTGAAGGAAAAGAATACATAGTTAAAGATGGCGATGTAATGCATTTCCGATTTAACGTTTAGTCATTGTAAGGAACAAAGTAATCACATAAAATAAATCAAAAACCGCAAAAGAAATTTTGCGGTTTTTTTAATGTTTTTTTTCTTCAAACTTCTATCTCTTAGCTTCAAAAATTGTCAAAAACATTCTTAATAACTTCTCCAAATCTCTTTTTTAATACTGTCGAAATTCACTAAATTAGCAAACCCGAGCTCAGTAAACAATACATGCTAAGCGAAACGAAGTTAAATTCGATTTATTTAAAATGGCAGAACAAGATCAATATACCGAAGACAATATACGCTCACTCGATTGGAAAGAACACATCCGAATGCGTCCCGGAATGTACATTGGAAAGCTAGGCGATGGGTCTTCGCCCGATGACGGAATTTATATTTTACTAAAAGAGGTAATCGATAACTGTATCGATGAGTTTGTGATGGGAGCTGGTAAAGTGATTGAAGTTACCATCAAAGATAAATTGGTAACCGTTCGTGATTATGGTCGTGGAATTCCTTTAGGGAAAGTGGTGGATGTAGTTTCTCGAATGAATACCGGAGGAAAATACGATTCGAAAGCATTTAAAAAATCGGTCGGGTTAAATGGAGTAGGTACCAAAGCGGTTAATGCTTTATCGAACTATTTTCGTGTTGAATCGGTAAGAGATAATCAACAAAAAGCAGCTGAATTCTCTGAAGGTAATTTAGTTCTAGAAGAGGAGATATTAGAGTCTACCAAAAGAAAAGGAACCAAAGTGGCTTTCATAGCCGATGAGGTTATTTTCAAAAAATACAAATACCGTAATGAGTATGTAGTTAAAATGCTCAAAAATTATTGTTATCTAAATCGTGGATTAACAATATATTACAATGGTGAAAAATATGTTTCAGAATATGGATTGAAAGATTTATTAGAAGAAACTATAACCAATGAAGACATGCAATATCCGATCATTCACCTAGAAGGGGATGATATTGAAATTGCATTAACGCACAGTAAATCACAATATTCAGAAGAGTACCATTCGTTTGTAAACGGACAAAATACCACTCAAGGAGGAACGCACTTAAATGCTTTTCGTGAGGCAGTGGTGAAAACCATTCGTGAATATTACAATAAAGGTTTTGAGGCTTCCGATATCAGAAAATCAATTGTTTCTGCGGTTTCCATTAAAGTAGAAGAGCCCGTATTTGAATCGCAAACCAAAACCAAATTAGGATCGAATGATGTAGGACCGGATGGACCAACAGTTCGTACTTTTATTCATGATTTTATCACGACCAAACTAGATAACTTCCTACATAAAAATCCGGAGACGGCCGATTTGCTATTACGCAAAATTTTGCAAGCAGAACGAGAAAGAAAAGAACTTTCCGGAATTCGAAAATTAGCAAAAGATCGTGCTAAAAAGTCGAGCTTGCACAACAAGAAATTGCGTGACTGTCGAGTACATTTAACCGATGCTAAAAACCCAAGAAGTTTAGAAAGTACGCTATTCATTACCGAGGGGGATTCGGCTTCGGGTTCGATTACCAAAAGTAGGGATGTGAATACACAAGCGGTTTTTAGTTTGCGTGGAAAGCCTTTGAATTCGTATGGAATGACTAAAAAAATTGTATACGAAAACGAAGAGTTTAATTTGCTTCAAGCGGCATTAGATATTGAAGAAAGCATTGAAGATTTGCGTTACAACAACATTGTAATCGCAACCGATGCCGATGTAGACGGGATGCACATTCGCTTGTTGTTGATTACCTTTTTCTTGCAATTTTTCCCTGAAATGATCAAAGAAGGGCATTTGTATATTTTGCAAACCCCTTTGTTTAGAGTTCGAAATAAAAAAGAAACCATCTATTGTTACAGCGAAGAAGAACGTGTAAATGCTATTGAAAAATTAAAACCAAAACCAGAAATCACGCGATTTAAAGGTTTGGGAGAGATATCACCTGATGAGTTTAAGAATTTCATTGGCGAGAGCATCCGTTTGGATCCGGTGATGTTAGATAAAGCAACATCTATCGAGACTTTATTGGAATTCTACATGGGTAAAAATACACCAGATAGACAAAACTTTATCATCAATAATTTGAAGGTAGAATTAGATAAAGCAGAAGAATTAGCCTAGATAAAAGATACTTTAAAATACTGAAATTGTCAGCATAAATGAAAGACGAAGAAGATAATATTGAGGATATTAACGACGAGTTGGAAGATTCGATTCAAGATGAAAGTCTTGACGAAGGATTTGACGACATCGTTTCAACAGGAAATCATTTTTATGAAAATGATGAAAATCCCGAAGACACCATTACCAAAGTTACAGGAATGTACAAGGATTGGTTTTTGGATTATGCCTCATATGTAATTTTAGAGCGTGCCGTTCCTGCTATTGAAGACGGATTTAAACCGGTTCAACGTCGTATTATGCACTCGCTTAAAGAATTGGATGATGGGCGTTACAATAAAGTTGCCAATGTTGTAGGGCATACCATGCAATACCATCCCCACGGTGATGCGAGTATTGGAGATGCCATGGTACAAATTGGTCAGAAAGAATTATTGATCGATTGTCAAGGAAACTGGGGAAATATTTTAACTGGTGATAGCGCAGCGGCTTCGAGATATATAGAAGCGCGTTTGTCAAAATTTGCTTTAGAAGTTTTGTATTCTCCAAAAATCACCGATTGGGGAGTTTCGTATGATGGGCGTCGTGCAGAGCCAAATAATTTACCGGTAAAATTCCCTTTACTTTTAGCGCAAGGTGCCGAAGGAATTGCCGTTGGACTTTCTACCAAAGTGTTGCCACATAACTTTAATGAGTTAATTGACGCTTCAATTAAAATATTAAAAGGCAGATCATTTACCTTATATCCCGATTTTCAAACTGCCGGAATCGCCGATGTTTCCAATTACAATGACGGAATGCGTGGTGGTCGTGTGCGTGTGCGTGCCAAAATAGCGCAGCTAGATAAACAAACTTTGGTAATTACTCAGATTCCGTTTTCAACCAACACATCTTCATTAATTGATAGTATTTTGAAAGCCAACGAAAAGGGTAAAATCAAAATCAAAAAAATTGAAGACAATACCGCGGCTGAAGTTGAAATTCTGATTCATTTATTCCCTGGGGTTTCTCCAGATAAAACCATTGATGCCTTGTATGCATTTACGGCATGCGAAACTTCTGTGGCGCCATTAGGCTGTGTAATTCAAGATAATAAACCGCTATTTATTGGTGTTTCCGATATGTTGAAAATTTCTACTAATAGAACAGTAGATTTACTCCGACAAGAATTGGAAATCCAATTGGAAGAGCTTAAAAATAAATGGCATTTTTCAACATTGGAAAAAATATTCATTCGTGAAGAAATGTATATTGATTTCAAATTGTATGCCGACAGAGAATCGCTTTATGAGTACATGTACAAACGATTTGAGCCTTTTGCCAAATCATTTGTTCGAGCGATTACTGATGAAGATTTGCAAAAACTGACTCAAATTCCGATGATTCGTATTACACGTTTCGACTCGGATAAGGCAGATGATTTTATTGCTAAGTTGGAAGACGAAATGAAAGAGGTGCAACATCATTTAGATAACCTAATTGATTTTGCAATTGATTATTTTTCCAAATTAAAAGAAAAATACGGTAAAGGAAGAGAGCGTCAAACCGAGTTGCGAAGCTTTGAAAATATTGAAGCAACCAAAGTGGTTTTAAGAAACACCAAACTCTATGTAAACAAAGAGGAAGG
Organism: Flavobacterium sp.; assembly: GCA_044374815.1. Classification (GTDB taxonomy): domain Bacteria; phylum Bacteroidota; class Bacteroidia; order Flavobacteriales; family Flavobacteriaceae; genus Flavobacterium. The sequence continues at coordinate 6,443 of JBILNU010000007.1, read as the reverse complement.
TTTCTTTGGAACTGGTTTGAAAAAAGACGAATACGTTGCCGATTGCTCGGATATTGACGATGTAATTGTTTTCTTGCGTGATGGAAAAATGATGATTTCTAAAGTAGACGACAAGAAGTTTGTGGGTAAAGATATCATTCATATTGCGGTATTTGATAAAAACGATAAGCGTACCATTTACAACATGATTTATCGTTATGGAAAAAATGGTTCCACCTTTATAAAACGTTTCAATGTTTCTGGTGTTACGCGTGATAAATTTTATGATTTAACTCAAGAAACTGCCGGTTCTCAAGTTTTGTATTTCTCTGCCAATCCAAATGGGGAAGCTGAGGTTGTGACCATTTTATTGCGCCAAGTAGGAAGTGTTAAAAAACTGAAATGGGATGTCGATTTTACCGATATCGCTATTAAAGGTCGTGCGTCTCGAGGAAATACGGTTACGAAATATCCAATTAAGAAAATCGAATTAAAAGAAAAGGGGATTTCGACATTACGTCCGAGAAAAATTTGGTTTGATGACACCGTTCAGCGTTTGAATGTAGATGGTAGAGGTGAATTATTAGGCGAATTCAGACCTAATGATCGCTTGTTGATTATCAATCAATCGGGTAAATTAAAAACGATTATTCCGGAGTTGACCACACATTTTGATGAGGACATGATTGTGTTAGAAAAATGGAATCCGAAGAAACCTATTTCTACCATCTATTATGACGGAGAAAAAGAGCGTTATTTTGTAAAACGCTTCTTAGTTGAAAATGAAAACAAAGAAGAGCTTTTCATTACCGAACACGAAAAATCCCAATTAGAAATTGTTTCAACCGATTGGAGGCCTGTTGCTGAGGTAGTTTTCACCAAAGTAAAAGGAATTCAAAAAGAAAATCAAACGATTGATTTAGAACAGTTTATTGCTATAAAAGGAATAAAAGCGCTTGGGAATCAATTGACTACCGATAAATTGAAACAAGTTAATTTATTGGAATCACTTCCTTATGAAGAGCCAGTTGAAGAAGTTCCAGAAGAGATGGAAGTAATTGGTGAAGAATCTATTTCGGAAGATATTAAAACCGAATTAGATGATGACGGCCAAATAACACTAAGTTTAGAATAATAAAATCTGCAGGGAACACCCTTGCAGATTTTCTTTTATTACCTACCTCAAAATAAATATAAAATGTCAAATTTTCCATCCGATATTGAAATAGCGCAAAGCGCCACCTTGCAACACATTCGTGCTATTGCAGAAAAAATAAACATTACCGAAGACGATTTAGAATATTACGGAAAGTACAAGGCCAAATTGCCTTTACAACTTCAAGTTGAAAATCCAAAAGGGAAATTAATTTTGGTTTCGGCGTTGTCTCCAACTAAATATGGAGAAGGTAAAACCACCATGTCGATTGGTTTGACTGATGGCTTAAATTACATTGGAAAAAAAGCAATTGCCGCATTGCGAGAGCCTTCGCTGGGACCTGTTTTTGGATTGAAAGGGGGAGCTGCCGGTGGTGGTTATGCTCAAGTGGTTCCGATGGAAGATATTAATTTGCATTTTACGGGTGATTTTTCGGCTATTGAAAAAGCCAATAATTTATTGTCGGCGGTTATTGATAATAACTTGCAAAATCCTAAATATTCGTTGAATTTAGATCCGAAATCTATTGCGTGGAAACGCGTAATGGATATGAACGATCGTTCTTTGCGTCAAATCATTATTGGAGTTGGGGCTAAAGCCAACGGAACGATGCGTGAAGATGGTTTTAATATCACTCCCGCTTCTGAGGTGATGGCAATTTTATGTCTTTCTAAAGATATGGAAGATTTAAAATTACGATTGGGTTCTATTTATGTAGGAAAAACCTTTGAAGGAAAAGCCATTTTTGCAAGTGATTTGAATGTAGTTGGAGCCATGGCTGTTTTACTAAAAGATGCCTTGAAACCAAATTTAGTGCAAACTTTAGAAGGGAATCCGGCTATTTTGCACGGAGGTCCTTTTGCAAGTATTGCTCAAGGAACCAATACAGCAATAGCTACCAAAATGGGACTTTCTCTAGGTGATTATGTGGTTACCGAGGCTGGTTTTGGAGCCGATTTGGGTGCGGAAAAGTTTTTACATATTAAATGTGGTCAATCGGGGTTGAAGCCGGATGCAGCGGTTTTAGTAGCTACAATTCGAGCTATAAAACACCATGCGGGTTTGAGTGCCGATGAGTTTAAAACTGAAAATGTTCCGGCTATTGCCAAAGGATTTTGCAACCTTGAAAAGCATATTGAAAACATGCAAAAATTTGGATTGAATCCGGTGGTTTGTATCAATGCATTTCCAGATGATACCGAGGCCGAATATGATGCATTGAAAGCGTTGTGTTTGACAAAAGGGGTAACTGCTATTGTGAGTACCGCATTTTCACAAGGTGGAAAAGGATCGGCGGAGTTGGCTACCAAAGTAATTGCTGAAATTGAAAGTGGCAAAGCCAATTTTAAACCTTTGTACCAAAAGCAAGATTCGATAGAACATAAAATAATTACAGTTGCAAAGGAGATATATGGTGCTTCGGGGGTGGAGTTTTCGCCTAAATCAAAAACGCAATTGAAGATGATTAACGAATTGGGATTTGGGGATTTTTCGGTTTGTATGGCTAAAACACCAGCTAGTTTTTCGGATAATGAGAAGTTAATTGGTCGCCCAACCGATTTTACAATTACCGTTCGAGAATTTGAAATTGCCAGTGGTGCCCGTTTTATTGTGCCTTTACTTGGCGATGTAATGCGTATGCCTGGTTTACCGGTTGTTCCTAATGCGGAGCGTATTGATATTGATGCAGACGGTAAAATTATTGGGTTGTCTTAAAGTTTTATATTGAAACAATAGGTTTATTTACTAGCCCCGATAGTAATGAAAACAAAAATGTCCCGATTGTTTCGGGACATTTTTTGTTGTAATGTATAGCGGGAATTGCCATTGGTAATAAGCCCAATGATTCGCTGCTAATTATTTATATTGGTATCTTTTAGATTTTCATCTTTGATTTCGCTGTTGTGTAGCTTAACCGGTTTGCTGTTTTTGCGCACTTTGATGTTGAGGAATTCCACAAACAAAGAGAAGAAAATGGCAAAATACAAATAGCCTTTTGGGATGCTGGAAACTTCTATATCATTACCAAAACGGAAGTGTGCCAAGTGCGAACCTTCGGCAAGCAACATCACTCCAATAAGGATTAAAAAGGATAAACCTAGAATTTGAATAGTAGGGTGGTCGTTTACAAATTTAGAAACCGGACCAGCGAAAATCATCATAATTGCTATTGAAATTACTACTGATAAAATCATGATTTCTATGGCTCCTGAAGGTCCAAAACCGCCTTCGGCTGGGCTTTTCATGCTTATCATTCCGATAGCGGTTAAGATACTATCAAATGAAAATACAATGTTTAGTAAAGCAATTTGGATAATGGCATTGGATAAGCTAGAGGCTGATTTACCGTGGGTTCCTTCTTCTTCGCCTTCCATTTTGTGATGAATTTCGGAAACCGATTTATATAAAAGAAATAAACCTCCGCCAAAAATGATCAAACTTTGACCGGTTACATGGGCTTCAAAAAATCCAAAATTGATGTGAAATAAAGTTTCTTGTAAGCTCAATACCCAAGTGATTCCGAATAACAAAATAATTCGGAAAATCATGGCTAAAATTAAACCAATTTTACGTGCTTTGGGTTGTTCTTTTTCAGGTAATTTACCTGAAACGATGGATAAAAAAACAATATTATCAATACCTAAAATGATTTCAAGAAAGGTAAGAGTGAGTAATGCTACCCAAGCATTTGGGTTGGAAATTAAATCTAACATAATTTAAAATTGCTCGTTGAAAATAGTTTTACGAAATTAATTGGTTTTTGTTACAGTACCGGTTTGTTTTTTGTTTTCTCCAACAAACGAATATTCGAAAGTGTAGGTTTTATCTTTGGTTGAAATAATTCGCATACTGATGGCTTTTTTTTCTGCGCTATTTCTTGGTTTTCGTTTTTGTAGGATAAATTCGTAGTCGTTTACCCATCGTACTGTTGCAGTGTCGATTCTGCCTTTATAGGTTTCTATTTGAATTTTTTCGGTTCTTTCAAAAGTGGTAATTTCTTTTTTGCCATTTACCATTTGTTCAAAAATAAATTTTCCCGTTTTAAAATCTTTAGGGTTGCATTCTACTTGCTTTTGGCATGAGAAAAGAGAAAGGATAAAAAGAAATAGAAGTTTTTTCATAATGTTATTTATCATTGAATAAGGCATCGGTCATTGTTTTTAATCCTTTGAATGCAAGAAATACCGAGGTAATGCAAATGGCACAACCAATAGCTAATACCAAATAATGCCAATTTGTGTGTTTGTTCATTAATGCATTATAAATCACACTCGGCCCAAGAAACATAAGCGGTAATGCGCCAAAAAGGTATTTAACTCCTTTTGCTAGTAACTCTTTATTTGTTGCCATATAATTGAATTAAATTGGATTATAATTATCTACTGCTTTTCTTACGCTTCCAAATTCTTGTAACAATTCGCTTGCTTTTTCATAGCTAACCGGAATCTCACCCATAATCATTTTTACTCCTCGATCAACTAGTTTATCGTTACTTAATTGCATATCGACCATTTTGTTTCCTTTCACTTTTCCGAGTTGGATCATGGTGGCGGTAGAAATCATATTTAGAACTAATTTTTGTGCGGTACCTGCTTTCATTCGGGAACTACCGGTTACAAACTCCGGTCCAACAACTACAACGATGGGTTGGTTTGCTAACAGTGCCAACGGACTTCCTTCATTACAGGTGATGCATCCGGTAAGAATGTTGTTTTCATTACATTTGGTTAATCCGCCCAGAACATAAGGTGTAGTCCCAGATGCGGCAATTCCTATAACCACATCGTTAGATCCAATATTTTGCTCTTGTAAATCAATCCACGCTTGGGTGGTATTGTCTTCGGCATTTTCAACTGCACGACGAATAGCAGTGTCGCCACCAGCAATTATTCCGTTTACCAAATCAAAAGGTACTCCAAAAGTTGGAGGACATTCAGATGCATCTACAATTCCAAGTCTGCCCGAAGTTCCAGCGCCAATGTAGAAGATGCGTCCACCCAATTTCATTTTCTCCACAATTTTTGTGACTAAAGCTTCAATTTGTGGTAACGCTTTTTCAACGGCTAGTGGTACGGTTTTATCTTCGTTATTGATGTTATGCAACAATTCGGAAACCGACATTTTTTCTAAATGCTCGTATTTGGAGGATTGTTCGGTGGTTTTAGTGAAATTCATTTTTTAAGTCTAAGATTCGGTGGTACTAAGATAACTAGTTTTTGGTTATTAATTAAACAAAACAAGCCAATACAATTCCGAGTACAATCATTGATATTTTGGCAATATTAAATTTGTGTCCTTCGCTGCTTTCAAAAATAATCGTGGATGAAATATGGAATAAAATTCCAATTACCACTGCGGTTAGTTCGGTGTAATAATTATTTAATACTGGTAATGTATCCGAAATTAATGTTCCCAAAGGCGTCATGATTGCAAACGATAACATAAACAAAAACAAAGCGGTTTTATTAAGTTCGGCCTGAATAAAAAAGGTAGTTAAGATAATGGCAATTGGCAGGTGATGTATGGCAATTCCAATGGCAAGATTGTGATGGTGCCCAACAGGGAAACCTTCCAATAAAGCATGTATACACAAACTAATAAATAGGAGCCAAGGCATTTGTGTCAATTTATCATGTCCGTGAACATGCCCGTGTTCGGCGCCTTTGGAGAAAAATTCAAGAATGATTTGAAACAAAATCCCAACCATAATAAAAATACCCACTTTTATATTTCCGCTTTCATATACATCGGGTAATAAATGCATCACCGTTAGCGAAAGTAAAAACGAACCACTAAATGCCAAGAGCAGTTTTAAATTCTTTTTTGCCTGTGGTTTTAACCAAATAGCAATAGAAAATCCAAGTAAAACAGATAATAAAGGTAAAATATAATTCATTACTTAAAAATCATTATTAATCGTTCGCTGTCTTTTTTATGGTATTTTTTTAATTTATAGTCACCAAAAGTATCCAATAAATATATTCCGGCTTGCTCCATCATTTGTTTGAAATCATCAAGAGTCAATGCCCGAACCTTTTCGGTATAATGAAAATCTTGTCCTTTATCAGTAAAGTTAATTTCCTTAATGATATAACCGTCTAATAAATAGCGCTTTAAATGAAAGTCTATACCGTCAACCGATTTGGTTTCTTCGGCAACTAATTGATCCAATACATACGGCACATTCATAAAATCAATCACCGCAAATCCATATTCGGAAAGATTTTCTTTGATTGAAACCAGTGTTTTTAGGTTGTCTTCATCATTTTCGAAATAACCAAAACTTGTAAACAAATTAAATACCGCA
>JBILNU010000064.1:0-10489 GCA_044374815.1 Flavobacterium sp. | reverse complement strand
TCTTGAATTTATGATAAGTCAAACTCACATTACAACTCGTGCATTGTGGAATATGTCCGCAAGTGATGCATTCTAAAACTGGAGAAAAGCCGCGTCTATTTTGAAAAAGAATAACTTGCTCCCCTAGACTTAATGCTTCGGCAATGGCTTCAATTAAAGTCAAACTAAAATGACCTTTCATTCTTTTTTTGAAGTAGCTTTCTTTTAAATCAACCAATTCCACTTCAGGCAATGGGGCTTTTCCATAGCGCTCTTTAATAGAAATCAATCCAAATTTACCCGACTGAGCATTAAAATAGGTTTCAATACTTGGCGTTGCTGAACCCAATAACACTTTTGCTTTTTGAGCTTGCGCCAAAATAATAGCAGCATCCCTAGCATGGTATCTTGGTGCAGGATCTTGCTGCTTAAATGTTTGTTCGTGTTCTTCATCAATAATAACCAATCCCAAATTAGAAAAAGGCAAAAATAAAGCCGACCTCGCTCCTATTACAATTTTTGCTTTATCTGATTTCTCTAAAACTTGATTCCAAACTTCAATTCGTTCATTATTTGAATATTTCGAATGAAAAACCGCTACTTCATTTCCAAAATGCTGCGTCAATCTCGTAACCAATTGTGTGGTCAACGCAATTTCGGGCAACAAATACAAAACTTGCTTTCCTTGATCAATATAATCTTCTATGAGTTTGGTGTAGATTTCGGTTTTACCCGAAGAAGTAACTCCGTGTAAAAGAGAAACTTCTTTAGATTGAAAACTCTCTTTTATTTCCTTATAAGCTCGGTTTTGAACCTCACTTAATATTAAGTTGGAAGCTATTTTTTTAGAATCAAAATTTACACGGTCGTGCTGAATAAAATATTCCTCAAAAATATTTTTATCAATTAATGCTTTAATATTCGCAGGTGTTGATTGGGAAGCTTCTGTTAATTGCTTCACCGAAATGGGCTTCTTCTCTTTAGAATTCAACTGAAAATAATGCATCAACACCTCTTTTTGTTTTGCTCCTCTTATAGAATCCAATAAAGCAATTAAATTATTTTCGGCAGCATAATCCTCATGCAAACGAATATAACGAACTAATTTTGGTTTGTATTCTTCTTGTATTTCTTCTTGAAGGGTTAATATATTTTTATGAAGTAATTTTTGAACAATTGGAAAAATATTTTTCTTATTCAAAATTAACATAATATCTTTTACCTTTAATGAACTTTGCTGTTGCAAGGCTTCATAAATTAGGTATTCTTCATCGGACAAATCATTAACTTCAACGGTAGTATCTTTTTGAAAAGAAATAATTGTTTCGCTTTCTAAAATATAAGCCGACGGAATTGCACCTCGATAAACATCGCCAATAGGACACATGTAATAAGATGCAATCCATTGCCAATGTGCTATTTGAAACTCATTTACAATTGGTTTTTCATCTAATATCTGATGAATTTCTTTGGCTTCATATAAAGTAGGTGGAATTTTATGAAGATCAATTACTAAAGCGGTGTATATTTTATTTTTTCCAAATGAAACTGCTACTCGAACTCCTTTTTGAATATAATTATACTCCGCTTCAGAAACACTGTAGGTAAAAGTTTTAGCTAAGGATAACGGTAAAAGAACTTCGATGAAATGCATTATAGTTTTTAAGGTAGGGATTTAGAGCTTTTTTATCTGCTAATACAAAATATTAACTTTTTGCTCGATACCAATATTGAGTTCTTCCAATTAATGAAATCCCTATGTAGCCTCTCACTTTTAATTTATCTTTAGATTCTAAAGAAATAGAACATTTATATAACTTACCATTTTTTGGATCTAATATTTTTCCATTTGAATACTCATCATCTTCTTTTGTTAAACCTTTAATAATAAGAAGTCCTTGAATCGATTTATTTTTATCTTCTCCCTCGCACAATTCACATTTTTTATTCTTTTTTTCTGGGTCCAAAACTTCTAATATTCTACCGAATACTTTTCCGTTTTTTTCAAAAATTTCTACAATTGATTTTTCTTTACCCGTTTCATCATCAATTGTTTTCCATTTTCCAATAATATTTTGAGAAAATGAAAATTGAGAAACTAGTAAAAAAATAAAAAGAAATTTACTACTGAATTTAAAAATTTTTGCTGTCATTTTGAATTGATTTTTTTTAAATAATTAATACTTGCGTTTAGTTCAAAACCTAAAAGTAGAATCATACTATTAATCCAAATGTAAAACATTACCACTAATAGTGTTCCTATTGAACCGTAAAGTTCGTTATATTTTGAGAATTTAACAACCCATATTCCAAAAAAATATGAAGATAAAATAATTAGTATTGTTGTTAAAACAGCTCCAATAGAAAAAAAAGATTGTCTCGTTTCTTGTTTTGTTCCGAATTTAAATAATATAGATGTTGTAATTAATATCATTAGTATTAAAAACACATATCGCCCCATTTCAATTAATGGAATACTATCTGAAAGAACATCTTGAATTTTCGACTTTTGAATAAAAACTTCAAAAATCACAATGGCAGCAACTGTAATTATTAATATTAATGAAAGTATAATTGACAATGCTAATGCAATAAAATACTGCCCAAAAAATTTTCTTTTTAAGGTAACATGATGTGAACTTTCGAAGCCACCTAAAATTGCATTCACACCATTAGCCATTAAGAAAATTGCCATTAAAAACCCTGTTGAAATTAACCCAGAATGACTATTATGTGTAATATCGTTAATAATTTTCGAAACAGCGTCAAAGGTTGTTGGTGGTAAACTTTGATGAACAAAATCCATAAAATCGTCCTGAAAACCCGTTATTGGAATATAAGGAATAAGATTCAAAATAAATAAGGCGAATGGAAAAAGAGCCATAAAAAAACTAAATGCTATGGCTGCAGCACGATACGATACAGCTCCTTCAATAATTCCGATAAAATAAAGCTCAATTAAATCGTAAAAGGACAGTCCATGCAGCCATGGTAATTTAATTGACTTACCTAGTTGAACCAATTGTTTTATTATTGGGATTTTAACTAGTTTATTTTCTATTTCAACACTCATTATTAAATTGCTTTTAAACTTAAGTCCATGTTATAAATAGAATGCGTTAACGCGCCTGATGAAATGTAATTCACACCACATTCTGCATAACTACGTATAGTATCTTCGTTAATGTTGCCTGAAGATTCGGTTTGACATTTATTTCCAATTAAAGCTACGGCTTCTTTAGTGTTTTCAAAATTAAAATTATCTAATAATATGCGATAAACCCCGTCATTCTGAAGAATTTGTTTAACTTCGTCTAGATTTCTTGCCTCAACAACTATTTTTAAATCTTTGTTGTTTTGATTCAAATACTCTTTAGTTTTCTTAATTGCGTTTGTGATTCCGCCAGCAAAATCATTATGATTGTCTTTAAGCATTACCATATCGTACAGGGCAAAACGATGATTTACTCCACCACCAATTTTAACTGCCCATTTTTCACAAGCACGAAATCCGGGTGTTGTTTTTCGAGTATCTAAAATTTTAGCTTTGGTTCCTACTAATAAATCAGCGTAACTTTTGGTTTTGGTTGCGATAGCACTCATTCTTTGCATCGAATTAAGAACCAATCGTTCTGCCTTCAAAATAGATTGTGAATTACCCGAAACTACAAAAACTATATCCCCATATTTTACAGGTGCTCCATCATGAATTTGAACATCCAATTTTAAATTGGAATCTACGTAGTTGAAAATCATTTTAGCAAATTCAACTCCAGCAATAATTCCGGTATCTTTTACTAATAATTTGGCTTTACCTTCAGCTGAATTTGGGATACAAGCTAACGAGGAATGATCTCCATCACCTACATCCTCTCGAATGGCATTTTGAATTATTAATTGTAGTTCGTTTTGGAATTGAATTTCAGAAATCATAATCTAATTTTGATTTGCTAAAATAATTAAAAAAAACAACATCTCCTAAGGAGAAAATTCATCAAAATAAACCAATATTGATTTTATCAGTCTTAAGAACTTAAATATAAATGAACAATTGTTAAAGAAAGCGTGCGTATTATTTATAAATAAAAAAATAGTATTTTTGTTCAATGAAAATCCCTAAATTCCTAAACATATTGTTAATCGTTTGTTTTTCAATAAATTGCTACTCGCAATTTAGTAAAACACATTATATTCCGCCTTTATCTAATTCTGATAGTCAAGATCCGCAAGGTCAATTTATTTATATTTCTTGTCCAAGTGTAACTCCAATAAGTTTTGTTATTCAGGAAATTGGAGGTGCTGCTATATCAGGAACCGTTAGTAGAGATACTCCCTATATCCACAATATTGGTAATGGATTTGACTCCCAACTATTAATTTCTAGCAGTGATGTCAGTACAATTAAAAATAATAAAGGTTATATTATTAATGCACAAGATTTAATATATGCCAATGTTCGTTTAACATCTACTACTCAAAATTTTCAAGCTGGAGGAATTGTATCTAAAGGAAGCGCCGCATTAGGAACACATTTTAGAATCGGAGGTTTTATAAATACTGGAGTTCAAACAACTTCTAACAATCATTACACATTTGCAACTATATTAGCCACAGAAAATAATACTACAATTTCTTTTGCAGATATTAAACCAGGTGTGCAATTAATAAATAATACTGCAGCTGGAAGTAACCCAACCCCAATTATATTAAATACTGGTGAGAGTTATGCAATAGCTGTTCAAGGCCCTACAAATGGAAACAGAGATGGATTAATTGGTGCATCCATAACTTCAGATAAACCCATAGCTGTTAATTGTGGTTCTTTTGCAGGAAGTAATGGAACTTCTTCCAACCTTGATTTAGGTATGGATCAAATTGTTTCAGCAGAAAGAACAGGAACAGAATATATTTTTATTAAAGGATCTGGACTTGATGTAACCGAAAGACCATTATTAATTGCTGATTTAGACAATACAGATATTTTTCTTAACGGTAGCACTACTCCATTTACAACGCTTAATTCGGGAGAATATATAGCCTTAAGTGGATCTGACTTTTCTGCAAATGGTAATTTATATGTAAAAAGTTCAAAAAATATTTTTGCCTACCAAGGTATTGGAGGGTCTGATAGTCAAGCCAATCAAAACATGCATTTTGTTCCACCATTAAGTTGTCAAACACCAAAATCAATCAATAATATTCCGCTAATAAATGAAGTTGGAAGTTTGACAGATTTTACTGGAACAGTTTGTATCGTAACCAAAACTGGAGCCGCATTAACATTTATTATTAATGGAGTAAATTATACATTAGCAACTTTACCTGCAAGCCTATTATTAAATGGTCCATTGAATGTTACTGGAAACTCAGATTTTGAAACCTATACTATAGAGGGACTAACTGGTAATGTGTCCGTATTTTCAACGGAGCAGGTTTATTTATCGTATTATGGATCTAGTGGAGCTGCTACTTATGGTGGTTTTTATTCTGGATTTACATTTAAGCCTGAAATAGTTTTTCAACCTGTTACCTCTACACAATCTAACTGTATTCCAGACATTAACCTCAATGTAAATGCAATTAGCAACTTTGATTCCTATCAATGGTATTATAATGGAAATCCAATTCCAGGAGCTAACTCAAATACTTATACGCCATTACAGCCAGGATATTACAAGATAAAAGCCTCATTATCTGCATGTTCTATTGATTATTTTTCAGATGAAATCCCTGTTAGTTCTTGCGCTTTGGACACTGATAACGATACTGTTATTGACAATATTGATGTTGACAACGATAATGATGGCGTTACTAATTGTTCAGAATCTAATGGAGACCAAACGATTTCATTATTAAACCCTGCTGCCGGTTCAGTTTCTGTTTCAAGCTATTCTAATTCCTTTACCGGAACAATAACTACAATTGGAACTGCAAGTCTCACCCCTTTTGTAGGAAGTGCTGATGGAAGTTTTGTCACTGAATTACCCGCTGGTAGAACCAATCAGGTTAAATATGAAATGATTTTTAACCAGCCAATTTCATTAAACTTCGAATACATAACGACTGCTAATAATTCTGACTTATTAAATTCTAACGGAAGTTTTATAATTAATTCTCCAATAAATAAAACAATCACAGTATTAAATCCAACAAATCAATTATTAATTGATACCAATTACGATGGGATTTATGAAAGTGGAATAACTAAATATTCCTCATTTGAAATTCGATTCCGATTGAATAGCACAACTCCGCTGGCCGCTGGTTCAGGAACATTTAAATTTGTTACCAATTACTCAAACTCTCTTATTTTTACACATAGTAATCTTTCAGATGCGGTTGTAGATAAAGCAACCTTTAAGATTAGAGCAACCTGCGTAACTAAAGATTCTGATTTAGATGGTGTTCCTGACCAAAATGATATTGATTCAGAAAATGATGGTATTCCTGATGCGATTGAAGTACAAGGCGCTACAGTAGTTCCAAATTCGGGAGTTGATACCAATCAAGATGGATTAGATGATGCGTTTGGAACCGGTTTAACACCAATAGACTCAGATAATGATGGAATAACTGATTATTTAGATTTAGATTCGGATAACGACGGAATATTCGACTTAAATGAATCGGGTTCAGGAGCTATTGATGCAAATTTAAACGGAATAATTGACGGAAATAACTTTGGGTTAAATGGTTTAGCTGATACTTTAGAAACCAATATTGATTCTAGTGTTTTAAATTACACCGTTGCAAATACCGATTCGGATGGTCTTAATAATTATTTAGATACAGAAAGCGATAACGATGGCTGCTTGGATGTTATTGAAGCAGGATACACCCAGTTTGATAGTGGTGCCGGAACGCTTGGAACTATTATTCCTCCAACGGTAGATGTAAATGGTACAGTTACAAGTGGTGTGGCATATATTAATCCAAGTTCTGATTATATTACCAGTGCTCCCATAATAATTACAACTCAACCTCAAAATTTCACAACATGTGAGAATCAAAGTGCTACCTTTTCCGTTATTACAAATCCTGTCAACATATACCAATGGCAAGTTTTCAATGGAACAATTTGGGCTAATATAACAAATAACACTATTTACTCAGGTGCTAATACAGACACACTAATTATTTCAACTGTAAGCCCAGCAATGAGCGGCTACCAATACAAAGTAATATTATCCAAAAATGGTAATGGTTGTGGTATGATTTCTGATGCAGCAACTTTAACAACCTATGCATTACCAGTACTTACTAGCCCAATCACAATTAAACAATGTGATACGGATACTGATGGAATTTCTGATATTAATTTAACAGTTAATAATTCACAAATCTCGAGTAATTTCGCTAACGAGACTTTCACTTATTTTACTTCTCAAACTGGCGCAAATACAAATGATCCTTTAGTCAAAATAAACAATCCTCTTGCCTTCACAGTTAATGGATCTGCTACAGTTTGGGCGCGAGTAGAAAACGGAAATGGTTGTTTTAGTGTTTCACAAATCGATCTAATTGTTTCTGCAACTCAAATTAATGCTGCAACCTTCCAAAGATCCTTTACCTTGTGTGATGATGCAGTTGCTGGAGTCTCCTTAGATACCGATGGAACTTCTGTATTTAATTTTAGCAGTGTTACTAATGACATCAATATTATTTTACCTCCACCAAGTTCAAATTATACTATAAAATATTATGCTAATGAAGCCGATGCATTAGCTCAGGTTAGTGCTATAAACGAAGCATCCTACAGAAATACAGTTGTTAACCAACAGCAAATTTTTGTTAGAGTTGACAGCAATAACTTTCAAGGTTGTTATGGATTAGGACCTTTTATAACCTTAAATGTAGAAGCGTTACCAATTGCTACACCGATAAATCCAACAAACACAATCAGAAATTGTGATGACGATTATGATGGTATTTACATTTTTAACACCTCTTCATTAAATGCAGCCATTTTAAATGGACAAACCAATAAAACAGTTACCTATTATGATGCAACAGGGAATTTAATTAATCCTATCCCAACATTTACTGTAAATACCACACAAACAATAACGGTTCGAGTTACCAATAATCTTACACAAGCAACCAACGGACCTTGTTATGATGAAGAAACAATAACATTTATTGTAGATAATTTACCGCAAATATTCCCACTTTCAGCAGCACAAATAGCACAATTAGTTCGATGTGATGACGAAATAAATAATCCAGCGATGCAAGATGGAATTTTATCCTTTGACACATCAACTATTCAAAACACACTATTGGGAACTCAAACGGGAATGAATATTTCATATACATTGGCAAATGGACAAGTTTTGACACAATTACCAAATCCATTTAATTCAGCTACACAAAATGTAACTGTATCTATTACTAATCCTATTAATTCGGGTTGTAAAGTAACAAATACAATAAATTTTGTAGTAAACCCAATACCTAAAATTGATCTTAATTCATTTGGTGAAGACGATGAAATAGTATGCACCAACTTACCCACTTTTAATGTAACTATTAATGCAGGAGTGCTTCCTGGCACACCAATAAATAGCTACACCTACCAATGGTATTTGAATAATGTTCTTATTCCTAATGCAACCCAATACAGTTTAGCTGTTTCACAAAGTGGTGATTACTCCGTTGTTGTTTCAACACCGGCAGGTTGCAGTGAAACAAGACCAATTAAAGTTACCGCTTCTGTAATTGCAACTATAGAACAAATAAATATTGTTGATTTAACCGAAAATAATACTGTTGAAGTAATTGTGAGCGGAAATGGAAATTATGTTTACAGCATTGAAAGTAATGTTGGTACTTATCAAACATCCAATTATTTTCAAAATCTGGATATGGGATTCTATACGGTTTATGTAAAAGACTTGAATGGCTGTGGTATTGCTAAAGAAGACATTTCAGTACTAGGAGCTCCTAAATTCTTTACTCCAAATGGTGATGGTTACAATGATTTTTGGAATGTAAGAGGAGCTAATTATAAATTTTATCCTAAATCATACATAAGAATATTTGACCGATACGGAAAAATAGTCAAACAAATTTCTGCTGTTGGCGATGGTTGGGATGGAACTTATAACGGTGCTAAACTAACTGCAGACGACTACTGGTATGTAATATATGTAGATAACGGCAGAATTGCAAAAGGGCACTTTAGTTTATTACGATAATGAAAATGCTATATAAAATTTTAGCCAAGCTAAACAAATTACTTTTACCAAGCTTTACGAAGCAACAACTGGATATTACCAAAGCCAAAAAATGGCAGCTTGCTATTATAGGATGGCGGTATTATGTAACTAAACGAGCTTTAGATTAATTCTTCCCTACAACTTCAAGTGTAAATCGAATTAAAAAGTTGTATAATTTTGATATTCCATTTGCAAATAACAGATTAATAACTATATTTGCACCCACAAAAAAGGCCTCGTGGCGCAACTGAATAGCGCACTTGATTACGGCTCAAGAGGTTACTGGTTTGAATCCAGTCGAGGTCACAAAAACCCTTATAAACTTAGTTTATGAGGGTTTTTTATTTTACTCCTTAATAAACTTACTTATATTATAATTTGCCACCTTAAAATAATAAATACCTTTAGATAATTGCTCTACATTAATTGTGCTTTCAACTTCATTAAGCTTCCCATTTAAAACTACCCTTCCTAAACCATCAATTATAGTATAGAGTTGGTTGATAAGATTGTTATCTGTTTTTATATTTAAGATACTTACTACTGGGTTTGGGTGTAATTTAAAATTACTTGTTTCAAATTCATTTGTGTCTAATATACAATTAGGATCTTGCCCACCATCTGTGAAAAAACTGTACCAAAACGACCTCAACCTCCCCCTATAATTAGGTTGTAAATAATCGAACGATTGTTTGGGGAGTTAATTAGAAAATTCTAATTATCGATAACATAGATAAAACCAATTATTAAAAGAGCTGGAATTATAAAGAACCCCAAAATAAACTGGATTGCACCATTTTCAATATTAGGAACAGAAAATGCAATAAAAAATCCTATAAGAATTAGAATTAATCCAAATATTCTAACTAATTTTTTTTCATTTTCAACTCCTCTTTTCTCTTTATCTTCTTCAAAACTCATATATTAATTTTTTTTAAATTAATTTTACTTATAACTGGACTCTTAAATTGGCTTTTTAAATGCTTGATATTTATTTAATCTTTCACTCTCCATTGAACACAAATAACATTTTACAAAAAAATCTAAAATTGAAATTATTTCTAAAATATCTTCATCGATAATTTTTTTTGCTTCGTCTCCCAAAATTAATCTTACTTTTTGAACTGTCATATTGTTTTAAAAAAAGATTAAATTATTTATTCATTTTATATCCAAGATAAAAAACACCTATAATTATACACCCAATCAGAAAATTAGCGAATCCAGACATTCTCGATGCTTGTTCTTCTAAATAGTTTAAAATAAAACCAACTACAAGTAGAATAATAATT
>JBILNU010000147.1:0-3137 GCA_044374815.1 Flavobacterium sp. | reverse complement strand
GGAAAACATACCGTAATTATTGGACGAAGTCATATTGTGGGTAGACCAATGAGTATTTTAATGGGAAGAAATCAATTTCCTGGTAATTCTACGGTTACTCTAACGCACAGTCATACCAAAAACATTAATCAAATCACTTCACAAGCAGATATTATAATCACGGCATTGGGAGTTCCAAATTATCTAAAAGCCGAAATGGTGAAAGATGATGTGGTTGTAATTGATGTAGGAATTACGCGTGTAGTTGACGAAACCTCTGAAAAAGGATATAAAATTGTTGGAGACGTAGATTTTGAAAACGTATCTAAAAAAGCCTCTTTTATCACGCCAGTTCCAGGAGGTGTGGGTCCTATGACTATTGCTATGTTGTTGAAAAACACGCTTTTAGCTAGAGAGCAAAACAGAGCTAGAAAATAAATGACTATTTCTATTGCTTCAGAATCGCAATTGGGAATCATACAAAATCTAGCTAAAGCAATTTGGCCTGATACCTACGGAGCAATTTTGTCTCAAAATCAATTGGATTACATGATGGAAATGATGTACAGTAATGATTCTTTGAGAAGTCAAATACTTAATAACAATGTATTTTTATTAGCAGAAATCGAAAATAAGATCGTTGGTTTTGCTTCCTACGAGTTAAATTATCAAAATTCAAACGCTACAAAAATTCATAAATTGTATGTATTGCCCGAAATTCAAGGCAATGGGGTAGGGAAAGGATTTATGCAATACATCCAGAATATAGCATTAAAACATGTGAATTCAGCTTTGATTCTAAATGTAAATAAATATAATAATGCCAAAGATTTTTATCTACAAAACGGATTTGAAATTGCAGAATCAGTAGTGGTTCAAATAGGAAAGGGTTATGTTATGGATGATTACATCATGAAGAAAAAAATATAAGTCGTTTATTTAACTGCTTTATATATTTTATAGCAACCTCTTAAAGTAGAAAGATGTAAAGCTAATACAATTATTTTTGACGATAGGTTAAGGGAAAATCCAAACTCATCTACTCCTGAAACGATTAAAAAAGTATAGCTATAATAGATTGTTGAAATCAAAATCAATATAGAGGTTGTGATAATGAAAATAGGTCTGTTTTTGCAAAATCCAATAGCAATATATATCAGAGCTATTGTTGTTATAATTAAGCCAATTTTTTTAAGTAAATGCTCTTCAGAATAAAATACGCCTAAGATGGAAAGAGTAGTTAAAATTAAGAAAAGTAAGGCAGGAAAAAAGTGCAGGACATTGCTAAAATAATTCGAATCCGCCTTGTTGAAAACACTAATATTTTCTTTTATTTCGGCGTCGCTAAATCCATCCCTTTTTAAATAAACAATCACATCTTTTTTGGAGTAATTATATTTTAGGTAACGATCTATTTCGGTTTTGATGTTTTTATCAACGCTCATTTTTATTCAATATATAGTTTAATTTATTTTAAATTATTGAAAATAGATTATTTGTTTCTATTAATTTTGGGTAAACTAGCTTCTTCTGTCTTGCTTGATGGTTCTATCAATTGATTTAGCTCTTCAATTTCTTTATTTGTTAATTCACGATATCTTCCTATCGGAACATCTAGTGAAATATTGATTATTCGAGTTCGTTTTAAAGCAGTAACTTCATAATCTAAATATTCACACATTCTTCTAATTTGCCTATTTAAACCTTGAGTTAGAATTATTCTAAAAACAAATTTACTAACCTGTTCTACTTTGCATTTACGGGTAACAGTATCTAGAATTGGAATCCCGTTTGCCATTCGTTCAATAAAACGATCAGTTATTGGTCGGTTTACGGTAACAATATATTCTTTTTCGTGATTGTTTCTGGCGCGAAGGATTTTGTTTACAATATCACCATCGTTAGTCATGAAAATCAAACCTTCACTGGCTTTGTCTAATCTTCCAATTGGAAAAATGCGTTCTTGATAATTGATGTAATCTACAATATTGTCTTTTACCTCTTGATTGGTGGTGCATTCAATTCCGGCAGGTTTATTGAAAGCTAAATATATTCTCTTCTTTCTGTTTTCGCGAACTAATTTTCCATTAACACGCACTTCATCATTCATGGAAATTTTTGTTCCCATTTCGGGCACAATACCGTTAATAGTAACTCTTCCTTGTTCTATTAATTTATCGGCTTCTCTACGGGAGCAAAACCCCGTTTCGGATAAGAATTTATTGATGCGTACAAGATGCTCTTCCATTTTGTAAAAGTAATCAATTTGAAATATAAAAAATCAGCTGAATAAAATTATGATTCTATAAATGCTACAATTTTTTCATACAAATTATCGTCGTGCATACTATGACCTAATCCGTTTGTGATTACAAGTTCTGAAGTCTTCCATGAATTTGCAATTTTCTTTCCTTCTTCAACTAAAACCATATAATCTTTTTGATCGTGTGCTACAATCCCTCTAATAGTGCAGTCTTTTAAAAAATCGGAAGCATTAAAATTTTCAATTTTAATATTAAATCTGTTCCAAACATAGTTTTGAAATTGCATTTGAACTTTGTTATTGTAGCCCAACATTTTAAAATAATTATTCATAATAATCTTAAAATCACATGGGGCGCCAATTAATATTAATTTTTCAAAATTATGCGGGTAATTTTTTTGAAAATACGCCAAAGCATTTCCCCCTATAGAATGTCCAATAGCAATTGTAGGATTGTATTTATTTACAAGTAATTCAATAAACTCCGAATATAATGGTACATTGAATTCTTTATTGGTATTGAATCCATGTCCAGGAGCATCCATGGCAATGATAGTTTTCCCAGTTTTTTTTAGATAAGGCAATGCTTTTTTCCATCTAGAGGCGTTACTTTCCCAACCGTGAGTAAGTAAAATCACTTCATTATTTCCTTCCCAATGGTAAGTGCAAAATTCTTGATCACCCAAATGGTGTGTTTGCAAGGTGGATTTTTGGAGAGTTTTGGGTATTTTGTTTTTGTTTATTTTTCCCTTTCTAGGTTCGCTAAATAATTTATATGCCAAAGCTAATGATTGCTGTGGAGCAACATGACTTAAAAGGTTAACTGAGCCTCCAATACTTTTAACAAGAATATTCTGAATATTTTTTTTCATAAAAAAATCCCGATCTGATCGGG
>JBILNU010000146.1:0-3156 GCA_044374815.1 Flavobacterium sp. | reverse complement strand
AGCAAGCCGTTAGACAAACCGGAAAAATTGCTGGTGTTGAAAATTTACAAGGAATTACAGAAATAGGTTTTAGAGTAGAATCTAAAAATTAATAACTATGGCATTACAAAATAAAAAAAACACACCTGTAAAAGACATTCTATACTATCAAAAGAAGTTTTGGAAATTGTTTTTTTATAGCATTGGTGGAATTTTCTTATTCTTCTTGTTTGCTTCTTGGGGATTGTTTGGAAAGATGCCCTCTTTTGAAGATTTAGAAAATCCAAACTCTAATTTAGCAACTGAAATTATTTCTTCAGATGGGGTTACTCTAGGAAAATTTTATAACGAAAATCGTACTGCTGTAAAATATAAAGATTTGCCAAAATCTCTTGTTGATGCCTTAGTTTCAACTGAAGACGAACGTTTTTACGAACATTCTGGAATTGATGCAAGAAGAACTTTTGGAGCTGCAGCAAAATTAGGTTCTAATGGGGGAGCAAGTACTATAACCCAACAATTAGCCAAATTATTATTCCACGGGGAGGGCTCAAGATTTTTGCCATTTCGTGTGATTCAAAAAGCAAAAGAGTGGATCATTGCGGTGAGATTAGAGCGACAATATACCAAAAACGAAATCATTGCTTTATATTTTAATCAAGTTGATTTTGTTAATGGAGCAGTTGGAATTCGTTCGGCAGCGAAAGTTTATTTTAATAAAGAACCTCGTGACCTAAAAGTGGAAGAAAGTGCGTTATTAGTTGGAATGTTAACCAATCCATCGCTGTTTAACCCGGTTCGTCGTCCAGAAAAAGCGCTAAAAAGAAGGAATGTAGTATTAGGACAATTGGTTAGAAACAAACATTTAGAAGAATCTGCCAAAAAAATATTAGAAAGAAAACCTATTGTTTTAGATTTTCATCCCGAAAGTCACTTAGACGGAACGGCAACTTATTTTAGAGAATACTTAAGAGATTTCATGAAGAATTGGATTAAAGAAAATAAAAGGCCAGATGGAGAAGAATACGATATTTATGGGGATGGTTTAAAAATTTATGTGACTTTAGATTCTAAAATTCAAGAACATGCAGAAGAAGCGGTTCAAGCTCACATGAAAAATTTACAAGAGGAGTTTTTTATTCAACAAAAAGAAAATAAAAATGCCCCTTTTGTTAATATTACCGAACAAGAAACCGATAAAATCATCAATCAAGCGATTAAAAATTCGGAAAGATGGCGAATACTAAAAGCAGAGGACAAAACCGATGAAGAAATTATTGCGTCTTTCAGCAGAAAAACAAAAATGACTGTTTTCACTTGGAAAGGCGACCGCGATACCATTATGACCCCATTGGATTCTATTCGTTATTACAAACATTTCCTACAAGCTGGATTAATGTCAATGGAACCACAAACCGGTCAAATTAAAGCTTGGGTTGGTGGTATTAATTATAAATATTTTCAATACGATCACGTAGGCCAAGGTGCACGTCAAGTAGGATCTACTTTTAAACCATTTGTTTATGCAACCGCTATTGAACAATTAGGAATGTCACCATGCGACACTTTATTAGATGCTCCATTTATGATTCGTAAAGGACGTCACCATGTGACCGAAGATTGGGAGCCAAGAAATTCCGATCAAAAATACCGTGGAATGATGACTTTGAAACGTGCATTAGCAAACTCAGTAAATATAATATCCGCTAAATTAATTGACAAAACAGGACCAGAAGCTGTTGTAGAATTAACTAAAAAATTAGGAGTTAGTTCCGAGATTCCGGTACAACCTTCTATAGCGCTAGGAGCGGTAGATATTACTGTTCAAGACATGGTTGCTGCCTACAGCACATTTGCAAATCAAGGGGTTTATATAAAACCACAATTCATTTCTAGAATTGAAGATAAAAACGGAGCGGTAATTTTTGAACCTGTTCCAGAATCGCATGATGTATTGAGTAAAGATGTTTCATTTGCAGTAATAAAACTATTGGAAGGAGTTACCGAAGGTGGTTCGGGTGAACGACTTAGAACAGAAGGTGGCGGAAGCGGAGATAATCGTTGGACTGGCTACCCATATGTATTTAAAAACCCGATTGCAGGTAAAACCGGAACTTCCCAAAATCAATCGGATGGTTGGTTCATCGGAATGGTGCCTAATTTAGTAACAGGAGTTTGGGTTGGATGTGAAGATCGTTCGGCGCATTTTAAAAGCATTACTTATGGGCAAGGAGCAACAGCTGCCTTACCAATTTGGGGGTATTTTATGGAAAAATGTTATGAAGATCCAGATCTTTTAATTTCTAAAGATGAATTCCAAAGACCCGAAAATTTCTCAATAAAAGTGGATTGTTATTCTGCTCCAAAAGAAGTAGTTAAAGACTCTACAGATACCGAAGAACAAAATCCAGACGAATTTGGACTTTAGTAAAATTTAGTGTTATGATAAACAAAAAAGTAAACTCCGTACAAGAAGCACTTGAAGGAATTCAAGATGATATGACGATTCTTTTAGGTGGATTTGGTCTTTGCGGAATTCCAGAAAATTCTATTGCAGAATTAGTAAAAAAAGGAACTAAAAATTTGACTTGTATTTCTAATAATGCGGGGGTTGATGATTTCGGACTAGGCTTGTTATTACAACAAAAGCAAGTCAAAAAAATGATTTCGTCTTATGTTGGTGAAAATGCCGAGTTTGAAAGACAGATGCTTTCTGGCGAATTGGATGTAGAACTTATCCCACAAGGAACATTAGCAGAAAGATGTCGCGCAGCACAAGCTGGTATTCCTGCATTTTTTACTCCTGCTGGCTTTGGAACTGAAGTAGCCGAAGGGAAAGAAACACGAGAATTTAACGGAAAAATGCACGTAATGGAACACGCATTTAAAGCCGATTATTCTATAGTTAAAGCATGGAAAGGTGACGAAGCAGGAAATTTAATTTTTAAAGGAACGGCAAGAAACTTCAACCCGTGTATGTGTGGCGCAGCCAAAATAACGATTGCAGAAGTAGAAGAATTAGTGCCTGCTGGAACATTAGATCCAAACCAAGTTCACATTCCAGGAATATTAATTCAACGTATTTTCCAAGGTGAAAAATTTGAAAAAAGAATTGAGCAACGTACTGTGAGACAGAAATAATTAGACAATTCTTTAATTTGAAAATTTGAAGATGAG
>JBILNU010000063.1:0-10687 GCA_044374815.1 Flavobacterium sp. | reverse complement strand
ACTTATCTCCTGGTGATTATACATTTGTGGTTCGATCTAAAATTGCAAATACCAATCTTGAAAATACAGCAGTGTATAATTTTACAATTTTGAAGCCTTGGTATTTGACAAATTTAGCGCTTTTCATTTATTTAATTGGATTGGTTTATTTAGCTTATTGGATCAATAAAAGGTATCAAGATTATTACCATCAACAAAGAGCTAAATTGATAGAAGAGAACAATTTGTTGCTTGAGATTAAAGAATTGGAAAATGAGCAGCAGTTAATGAAATTGCGTAACGATCAGCTTTCAATGGATGTAGATGCAAAAAATAAAGAATTGGCTGTTTCTACCATGAGCTTAATCAAGAAAGATGAACTTTTATCATTGATTAAAGAAGACTTAAAGAAAACTGCCGATGAAGAAAATGAAAATACCAGTATAAAATCAGTAATTTCAAAAATATCAAAAAACATAAGTAATGAAGATACTTGGAATGTATTTAAAGAAGCATTTGATACTGTTGATAAAGACTTTTTGAAGAAACTTAAAAGCTTACATCCTGCATTAACACCAAATGATTTAAGACTTTGTGCTTACTTGAGATTAAATTTATCCTCCAAAGAAATAGCTCCACTACTAAATATTTCTGTAAGAAGTGTAGAGATAAAACGATATCGTTTGCGTAAAAAAATGAATTTGAGCCACGAAAACGGTTTAGCTGAGTATATATTGTCCGTATAATTTTAATTATACAACTAATTTTACCTATACAAAAGCACAACAAATTACGCTTATTTTAGTAATTTTTTTTCAATTTTTTCAAATTTATTTATATATAAGTAATTGAATTTTAATTATTTGATGGTAAATACTGTCGACTATACAACAATTGACTTGCTGTATGTTTTTTGTTGTATTTATTTTTCATCATTTTAAATAGATATCCAATACATTTACATTAATTTTATAAATTATAATAAAGCCAAATTTTATATTACAAACAACAAATTTTGTACATCTTATGAAAAAAATTATTTTACTCTTTTCATTATTAATTTATTCTTCTTCTATTTTTTCTCAAGCAGATAAAGTAGTAGTCGAGAAAAGTAGTTCTGGATTTAAACTTAAAGTTAACGGAAAAGACTTTATCATTAATGGAATGAATTGGGATTACTATCCAATTGGCACAAATTATTCCTACAGCTTATGGAATCAAACAGATGATTTTATTAAAAATGCATTAGATGATGAAATGGGATTGTTAAAAAATATGGGTGTAAATACCATTCGTGTTTATACAGGAATTCCAAAAAAATGGATTGAATACATACATAGTAATTATGGTATTTATACCATGTTAAATCACTCATTTGGAAGATATGGTTTAACAATTGATGGAGTATGGAAGCCAAATACAGAATATTCAGACGTAAAAACTCGTGATCTTCTCCTTAAAGAAGTTAATCAATTAGCAAATGAATATAAAGATACAAAAGGATTGTTATTATTTCTTTTAGGAAATGAAAACAACTATGGTTTGTTTTGGGATGGTGCTGAAACAGAAAATATACCAGTTAAAGATAGAAAGTCTACAGCTAGAGCGCATTCAATGTATAAATTATTTAATGAAGCTGTTGTTAAGATGAAATCAATTGATACTAATCATCCAATTGCAATATGTAATGGTGATTTACTTTTCTTAGATATCGTTGCCCAAGAATGTAAGGATGTGGACATATTGGGTTCTAATGTATATCGTGGAGTTTCTTTTGGAGATTTATTTGAAAGAGTTAAAAATGAATATGGTAAGCCAATTATATTTACTGAATTTGGTTCAGATGCATTTAATGTTCTTACAAATCAAGAAGATCAAAATGCACAAGCATTCTATCTTAAAGGCAATTGGAAAGAAATATACGAAAATGCAGCAGGTATGGGTAAAGTAGGGAACTCTTTAGGAGGATTTACTTTCCAATTTAGTGATGGATGGTGGAAATATGGTCAAACAAAAAATTTAGATACCCATGAAAACAATGCTTCATGGTCTAATGGTGGTTATCAAAAAGACTTTACTGAAGGAGAGAATAACATGAACGAGGAATGGTTTGGTATATGTGCCAAAGGACCAACAAATGAAAAAGGGTTTTATCAATTATATCCTAGATCAGCTTATTATGTTTTAAAAGAAATCCATAAATTTAATCCCTTCTCAGAAACAGCAAACAAAGCTGTAATGAATACTCAATTTGATGAAGCTAATCTTATTGATGCTTCGTTAAGAGCTAGAGCAGATAAGGCTGCATTAGAAAGTAATAAAGGTGGAATTTTAAATATAAGTAATCTTAGAGCTGAATTTACTACCTTTAATACAGGAGGAAGCTTAATTTCAACACCAAAAAGTGATGATCCTACCACAACTAATTTTCCCAATAAGTTAGGTTTTGACCACATGCAATCCTATTTTGTTGGTGTTGAGGGTAACCCATCTTCTAATATGAAAGCAAATGTAAATTTTAATATTTTAGGAAGAGTTGCTGAGAATCCTATTAACGAGATATTTTATGAAAATAGAGGTAGAGCTCAATCTTTTAGCACACCAGATGGTCCTCTTGTTGTAAGTGATTATAACAGAGTACAAGTTTATAATGCATCATACACTTGGAATGCAAAGGATTTTGAAGTTAAAGGTTTTTACAGAACAGGCCATTATCATTGGGGTTACGAAGGTGATTTCTTTGCTTTATATTCAGAAGCTAACTATGGTCCTAATTTAGATATCTACAATGGAGAAACTTTAGGATTTGAAATTGATGGAAAAAGAAGTTTAAAAGGTTTGAAAGCTGCTTTTGGTCCGCAGCTTTGGTGGGGAGCAAATCCAGCTTACCTACTAAAATATGGAACAAAAATTGGTAATGTTGATGCTACAGCAGTTTATCATGAAGATATTAATCAAGTAGAAATTTCTGAAACGGTTTCATCAATTGCTTTTCCAGTTCCAAAAACAAGAAGAGCAACTATTCACTTTAAAACAAAGTTAGGTAATCTTGGAATTGAAGCAGGAGGTATTTGGGCCGGGCAACCATTAAATGGTAGAGAGTTTCAAATGATGGATGGTAACATTGTTAAAGTTGACAAGATAAATAATAAAGACAATTGGGGAGCAAAAGCAAAGTTTACATTTTCTAAAGGTAGAATTAATGCCTACACCCAAGGAGCAGTGCAAGGACTTGTTGCCAATGGAGGTGCTGATAATGTTCAGACATTTACAGGATGGAGATTAAAAGATTCAGGAAGTGGTAATCAAATGAATTTTTTAGCTGGTTTTACTTATAATGTTAACTCAAATTTACAAATTGCACCAAACTTTTTATGGCAAAAACCAATAGTAGAAGCAATGCCAAATGGAGTTGATGCTCCTGGTAGATTAAGAAATGTTCTAGACGACCCATTTTTTGTAAGAGCAAACAGAGAAACTTTAGGTGGAGAGTTATTAATTACTTTTGACCCAACACCTGCTACATGGATGTATGAGTGGAATAATGACATACTTGAAGACGCAAAATTTGCTTTTAGTTCAGGTTTTGTATATAGAAAATTACCTACTACAATGGATGCAGCTATAGGATTTTTAGCAAATCGAACAGCATTCGCTTTTGAAAAATCTGCACCAGCTCAAAATTTATGGGAGTCTAATACAAGAATAGTTTCTAAGCTTACACCAGACTTTGGTTTGATTGCTAATATTTATTTTGGTAATGGTCAAGCAAATGGCGACTCTGAAAGAATAATTAATAGAATGGGTGGTGACTTAAGGATGATTTATAAAAAAGTAAAATTAGTTTCTTCATTAAAAATTAATGATTGGGGACCTTATGATTATCATCGTGACTTTAACCTTACTTATCCTATTCAAAGCTCCATAGATATTTCTACATCTGTTGGTAAACCAAATTGGTTTATATTGCCAGATACAAAAATTGGTATAATGGGTATTTGGCGTTCTTTAGATCAATATTCACCTAGGTATTTACCTACTTTTGTACCTGCAAATACTTATCCTGCCATACCAGCTTTAAGCCCAGTTGGTTTTGGAAATGGCTCCGAATGGGAAATTAGAACCTACATTCATATTAATATTGGAAAATAATTTAATAAATAAAAAAATGAAAAATATAAAAATTAATTATTTTAGAAACTCTCTTTTATTTGGATTAATTATACTAATCAATAGTAGTTGTGAAAGAGATTTGTCTGATGAAGCTAGAAATGCTACATTCAGCAAAACAGCTGAAGTATTTACTGATGGACCAGTTGCAATGGGTAGTAATTTTTATTTTCCATATGGTCCAGATGCAAATAATCCTGTTGGTTCAAAATTTAGTGCATGGTCAATAGATGAAAATGTAAGTTACAAAGGAAATGCATCTATGCGTTTTGATGTGCCCAATTCAAATGACCCCCAAGGAAATTATGCTGGAGGTATATTTAGAGTTGATGGAGCAGGTAGAGATTTAACAGGGTATGATGCACTTACTTTTTGGGCTAAAGCCTCTCAAGGGGTAACAATTGGTGAGATTGGTTTTGGGGAAGATTTTTACCCAAATAAGTACATGACTACAATGACAAATATTAGTTTAGGAACAGCTTGGACAAAATATATTATTCCAATTCCTGATGCTTCAAAGTTATTGAATGAAAAAGGAATGTTCAGATATTCTGCGGGTACTCAAGGTACAAATGGTGCAGGATATACATTTTGGATTGATGAATTAAAATTTGAAAAGCTGGGTACTATTTTACCCCTACAAGCCTCAATAATGAATGGAAATAATATTACTAGATCTACTTTTGTTGGTGTAAAATCATCAGTAACAGGAGTACTAGCCTCTTTTAATATGCCAAATGGTGTAAATCAATCAGTAAATATTAGTCCGGCTTTTTTAAATTTTACTTCTTCAAATACAGCTGTTGCAACAGTGAATGATTCTGGAGTGGTAACTCCCTTAAGTGCAGGAACTGCTGTAATTACGGCTACTTTTAATGGACAGTCGGCAACTGGTAGTTTAATAATAAATTGTACAGGCAGTTATAATAATGCACCTACACCAACATTAAGTCCAGCTAATGTAATTTCAATATTCTCAGATGTTTATACAAATGTTCCTGTGAATTATTATAATGGATACTGGCAACCTTGGCAAACTACTCTATCTAGTGATTTTTCAGTTTTAGGCGACAATGTATTAGGATATACAAACTTTAATTTTGTTGGGATTGAGTTTAGTAATCCAACTGTAAATGCTACTAGTATGACACACATTCACCTTGATGCTTTTATTCCAGGTCCAATTGCACCCGGAAGACAGCTAAGAGTTATTGTAGTTGACTTTGGAGCAAATGGAGTTTTTGGTGGTGGAGATGATACCAGACATTCTACAACATTTACAGCAACTACTTCTACACCTGTTGTTTCACAAAATTGGATATCTATAGAAATACCATTTTCTGCCATGCCAAATTTAGCAAGCAGATCACGCTTAGCTCAAATTATTCTTGAAGGTGGGGATAATTCAATTTTGTATGTAGATAATATATATTTTCACAATTAAAATGTAATTAAAGATGATTTTAAATAAAATAAAACACAAAATTTTTATTCCTACAGCTATTGTTTTTTTATTAATTAGTTGTACAAAAGATGATAAACAAACAGTTGTCACTAAAAATAATTTAGTGATGAGCGATGAATTTAACATTAATGGAGCACCCAACTCTAATTTATGGTCTTATAATATTGGAACAGGTAATAACGGCTGGGGAAATAATGAGTTACAATATTACTCAAGCAGGCCTGAAAATATTAAAATTGAAAATGGGGTATTGAAAATTACAGCTCGAAGAGAGCAATACATGGGACAAGCGTTTACATCTGCACGTATCCTTACAAAAGGAAAGTTTGAAACTAAGTACGGAAGAATTGAAGCAAAAATTAAGTTGCCAAGAGGAAAAGGATTATGGCCTGCTTTTTGGATGCTGGGTTCTAATTCTGATACAGCTATTTGGCCGCAATGTGGAGAAATTGACATTATGGAATATTTGGGCAATAGTCCTACTAAAGTGTTTGGAACAGTTCATGGTCCAGGTTATTTTGCTGGAAATGCAATAACAAAATCGTATATGTTACCAAATAGCAGATTTGATACCGATTTCCATATTTTTGGTATTGAATGGGATGAAAATTATATTAATTTTTATGTTGATGATGTGCTTTATAATCAAATAACTCCATTTGATGTAACAGGAGAATGGGTATTTAACAAACCTTTTTACATAATATTAAACATGGCTGTTGGAGGTAATTATCCTGGTGCTCCTAATAGTGAAACACCATTTCCACAAGAAATGTTAGTAGATTATGTAAGAGTATACCAATAATTAATCCAATAAATAAACTTCTTGACAATCAGTAGACTTTTATACCAAAAAGTCTACTTGGTTTTTATATAATTATAATAATTGTTTCATAAATAAATAATGAATCAAAGCATTAATTCCATATCAGATTCCGATTTCAAAAATAAAAATAAAACTGCTTCAATGGAAACAGCATTTATTGATGGAGAAAAATATTATAAGATCATAAATAATGAGGCAATGCGTCCTTTTTTTATGAGTATAGTAAGCGATTCCAATCATTGGATGTTTATTTCTAGTAATGGTGGTTTGTCTGCAGGTAGAAAAAATTCGGAATTTGCATTATTTCCCTACTATACCGATGATAAAATAACCGAATCAACAGATATTACAGGAAGTAAAACTATTTTTCAAATTGATCACGATGGACAATTAGTAGTATGGGAGCCCTTTTCAGAACGTTATACAGATCAGTATGTCATTACCCGAAATTTATATAAAAACTTCTACGGCAATAAAATTATTTTTGAAGAAATAAATCACGATTTACAATTAACTTTCAGGT
Source organism: Flavobacterium sp. (assembly GCA_044374815.1). Taxonomy (GTDB): domain Bacteria; phylum Bacteroidota; class Bacteroidia; order Flavobacteriales; family Flavobacteriaceae; genus Flavobacterium. The sequence goes on along the minus strand of JBILNU010000063.1, from coordinate 3,724 downwards.
ATCATTGGAATTCAAGTAACAAATATGGTTTTGTAAAAAAATCAGAAATTCACAATCACTCCGATAAAGAGTGTAAAATTTCTGTTTTAGACGGCCTTCAAAATATTATGCCTTATGGAGTTAATACCGATTTGCAAGCTACAACAAGTAATCTTGTTGATGCCTATAAAAGAAGTGAATTGCATGAAAATTCTGGAATTGGAATCTTTGCTTTAAGCGCAATTATTGTTGATAAAGCAGAGCCAAGTGAAGCTTTAAAAGCCAATATTGTTTGGTCTTTAGGATTAAATGATCCAAAGTATTTAGTTTCTTCATTACAACTTTCCAACTTTAGAAAAAAGCAAAATATAACTTCTGAAAACGACATCAAAGGAGAAAAAGGAGCTTACTTTATAAATTCAGATATAGTATTAAGTTCCAATTCTAAGGAAGAATGGATGTTTATTGCTAATGTGAATCAAGATCATTCTGATATTGTTCAAATAATTGAAACGATTAAGACGGATAAAAACATTGAAAGTTTAGTAAAAGAAGATGTTGAATTAGGAACAAAAAAATTAATTGAAATAAACGCTTCATCCGATGGTCTTCAAGCAACAGCAGATCAATTAAGAGATACTAGACATTTTTCGAATACTTTATTTAATATAATGCGTGGCGGAATATTTGATTTTAATTATCAAATAGAAAAGTCCGATTTTATAGGTTATTTGAAGAAAGCAAATGCCGTTGTTTTTCAAAATTTTGAAAAAGAAATAAATCAGATGCCCGAATTATTTTCGTTACAAGATTTAAAAAAATTTGCTGCAAATCAAAATAATGTCGACTTACTTCGTTTAACATCAGAATATTTGCCTCTTAAATTTAGTAGAAGGCACGGAGATCCTAGTCGTCCTTGGAATAAGTTTTCAATTAATACACAAAGTGAAATTGACGGGTCTAAAATATTAGATTATCAAGGAAATTGGCGAGACATATTTCAAAACTGGGAAGCACTAGCACATTCATATCCTGATTTTATTGACAGTATGATTCATAAATTCTTGAATGCATCCACTTTTGATGGATATAATCCGTATCGTGTAACTAAAGATGGATTTGATTGGGAAACGATTGAACCAGATAATCCATGGTCATACATTGGATATTGGGGAGACCACCAAATAATTTATTTATTAAAATTCCTTGAATTCATAGAAAAATACCAGCCAAATAAATTGGAATCATATTTTGAAAATGAATGTTTTGTATATGCAGCCGTTCCTTATAACATAAAACCGTATGAGGATATATTGAAAAATCCAAAAGATACAGTAGGTTACAATCACGAATGGGAAAAACTAATAAATAAAAGAAAACAAGCAATAGGTGCTGATGGTGCTTTATTAAATAGTAATGATAAAGAAATTTATCATGTGAATTTCATCGAAAAGATATTAGCAACTGTGTTGTCAAAAATGTCCAATTTCATTCCGGAAGGTGGTATTTGGATGAATACCCAACGACCAGAATGGAATGATGCCAACAATGCCCTTGTAGGTAATGGAGTTTCAATGGTTACTTTATATTATTTAAGACGATTTTTGAAATTTTTCCAACAAATTTTAGAGAATTCAAAATTAGAAAACATCAAAATTTCAAATGAAATGGTAGAGTTTTATCATGAAGTAAGAGAATGTTTAGTTGAAAATAAGCAGTTACTTTCTGGAAAGATTGATGATACTTCACGAAGAATAATTATAGATCGTTTAGGAAAAGCCGCTTCCGATTACCGTTTTCAAATTTATAATAGTGGTTTTTGGGGTAAAAAAAGAACCCATTCTATGGCTGGTTTAAAAACATTTACTCAAGTGTGTTTGGATTTTATTGATCACTCTATTGAAGCAAATAAAAGAGCCGATAATTTATATCACGCCTATAACTTAGTTTCTATTAAGAACGAAAATGAGATGTCAATCTCTTATTTAAGCGAAATGCTTGAAGGTCAAGTTGCCGTTTTAAGTTCGGGGTATTTAAGTTCTAAAGAGGCATTAGAAGTTTTAGATAATTTAAAATCTAGTAAATTATTTAGAGAAGATCAATACAGTTATTTGTTGTATCCAAACAAAGAATTACCAAGATTTTTAGAAAAGAATACAATTCCAAAAGAATTCGTTGCAAAATCAGAATTACTTTCTCAATTAGTTTCCAAAAAGAACCTACAAGTTATAAAAATGGATTGTTATGGTAATTATCATTTTAATGGAAATTTCAATAATGCAAATGATTTAAAAGCAGCACTTGAGCAATTAAAAAATCAAGAAGAATTTAAAACTTTAGTTGAAAAAGAAACCAATACTATAACTGAGATTTTCGAGCATGTTTTTAATCACAAAGCATTTACTGGAAGGTCAGGAACGTTTTATGGATACGAAGGTTTGGGATCTATTTATTGGCACATGGTTTCTAAACTGCAATTAGCGGTGCAAGAATGTTGTTTTAAAGCACAAGAAGAAAAGGAATCTCCAGAAATAATTGGTCGTTTATTAGAACATTATTATGAAGTAAACGCCGGAATCGGTGTGCATAAATCACCTGCATTATACGGTGCATTCCCTACCGATCCGTATTCGCATTCGCCTGCTGGAAAAGGGGCGCAACAGCCAGGAATGACTGGGCAAGTGAAGGAAGATGTATTAAGCAGATTTGGAGAACTTGGAGTTTTTGTAAAAGAGGGTTGTCTACATTTAGCACCTTTATTATTAAGAAAAGAAGAATTCTTAACACAATCTAAATCATTCCATTTTGTGGATGTACATATGAAGCATAAATCAATTGAATTACAAGAAAATTCGCTTGGATTTACTTATTGTCAAACTCCGATTGTATATAAAATTGGTGATTCAAATAGTATTGAAGTATTCTATTCTAATGGAACTGATGCTGTTTTTATTTCAAATAAATTAGATGTTCAAACAAGTCAAAAGTTGTTTTTAAGAACGGGTGAAATCATAAAAATAAAAGTAACTATTGATAAAATAGTATTACGATAATAATAGGTTGGGTGTAAACTCAAAAAAAATATAAATTAAAAATAGTAATTATGTCAAGTATCAACATCAACACAAACGGATCAGTTTCTATGGGTCAAAAGATTGCCTTTGGATTAGGTATGTTAGCCAATCAAATGTTCCCTGCAGCTTTAGGAATATTTATGGTTGTGTTGGTTCAAAATTTAGGTTTTCCTGCTTGGATGTGGGGTATTTTGTTCTTTTTACCACGAATTTTCGATGCATTTATAGATCCGATTATGGGTTTTATTTCTGATAATACTAGGTCAAGATGGGGTAGAAGAAGACATTATGTTTTTATTGGCGCCGTAATTATGGGAATTTCATTTGTTTCAATGTGGCAACTTTATAAAGAAAATGGAGTTCAATATAATTTTATTTTTTTCCTTTTTTGGTCGTTTATTTTTTATTTAGGTCTTACAATTTTTAGCGTTCCATATGTAGCAATGGGTTATGAAATGAGTGATGATTTTCATGAAAGAACAAGTATTATGGCAATCTCACAATGGATTGGACAATGGGCTTGGGTTATTGCGCCATGGTTTTGGGTAATTATGTATGATCCTAATTGGTTTCCTAATGCCAATTCATCAGATCCATTAAATCCAGATGCAGATACAGCTCTAGCAACGAGAACTTTGGCAATTTGGGTTGGAGTAATTTGTATGCTTTTA
>JBILNU010000062.1:0-10746 GCA_044374815.1 Flavobacterium sp. | reverse complement strand
TTCCTTGCTTTCATCGATACAAATTTGCAGTAGATTTAAAATTTTAATCGGTGAATAACCATTTACTTTCGGTTGTAACTACTTGTAAGCGTTTGTAATTGGATATTTTTTATTATATTTGATAGACATTACTTCATAACAATGCAAAAAACCTGTTTAGAATGTAACGAAAAAATTGTGGGTCGGGAGGACAAAAAGTTCTGCAGCGATGGCTGTCGCAATGCTTACAATAATAAAATCAATAAAGACAGCACCAATTACATGCGCAACATCAATAACAAGTTGCGTAAAAATTACCGAATTCTTTCCGAATTAAACATTGATGTTAAATCAAAAACTACCCGATCTAAATTATTGAATAAAGGTTTTGATTTTGAATATTTCACTTCTATATTAAATACCAAAACTGGAAATACCTACTATTTTGTTTACGATCAAGGCTACATGACCTTGGAATCAGATTTTTTTATTTTAGTTAAAAAAGATAAATAGTATATTATGAAAAACAAATTATCCTCCCTTTCTATAAGTGTTGTTTTAGCACTTTTGCTTTGGTCTGTTTATTTTTTAAATAGTCCACATGGCGAAGATTCGGCTGATGCACCTATGTCGGAATTTTCTGCATCTAGAGCTTTAAAAACGGTACAAAAAATGTCGGAAAAACCTCATTTTGTAGGTTCTGAAAATCACGAGGTAGTAGCCAATTATTTGATTAAAGAATTACAAAATTTAGGATTACAACCTTCTATACAAGAAGGGTTTACCATGACAGAAAAAGGCACTTTGGTAAAATCTAAAAATATTATTGCCTCCATAAAAGGATCGGTCCCTACAAATAAAGCATTGTTATTACTTTCTCATTATGATAGTGCCCCCCATTCTTATTCTTATGGCGCGAGTGATGATGCGAGCGGGGTTGCCACAATTCTTGAATCGATTCGTGCTTTTTTACATGCACAAACCAAACACAAAAATGACATTGTCATTCTCTTTACCGATGCTGAAGAATTGGGATTAAATGGTGCGGCTTTATTTGTTACCCAACACCAAATAGCAAAAAAAGTGGGATTGGTTCTTAATCTAGAAGCAAGAGGAAGCTCGGGGCCAGGCTATATGCTTATGGAAACCACAGAAGGAAACAGTCAAATGATCGATGCTTTTAGTAATGGCGGCGTAACCTATCCGGTAGGAAATTCCCTAATGTATAGCATTTATAAAATGCTTCCAAACGATACCGATTTAACCGTGTTTAGAGAAAAGGGAAAGATTCAAGGATTTAATTTTGCTTTTATCGACAGCCATTTCAATTACCATACCCAGCAAGATACCTTCCAACATCTCGACCCAAACACCTTAGCACACCAAGGTGGTTATCTATTCCCGCTGCTTAATTATTTTTCTAATTCCGATTTATCACAATTGAAATCCAATCAAGATAAAGTATATTTTAATGCTCCTTTTTACATGGTGAAATATCCATTTAGTTGGGTAATTCCAATGGCACTTTTTGGATTTATACTTTTTGGATTATTTATCTTTTTAGGAATTGGCAAAAAAATATTCCATTTAAAAGAAGTAATTCAAAGCTTTATTCCGTTTTTAAGGTCTTTGTTTACGGCAAGTTTGATAACCTTTTTGGGATGGAAAATTATTTTAATTTGTTATCCACAATATCAAGAAATTCTCCAAGGATTTACTTACAATGGACACGATTATGTTATTGCATTTATATCATTTTCTGTTGCATCTTGCTTTTGGTTTTATAGAAATCACAACAAAAAAAATTCTGAAATTGTACTTCAAATTCCGTTGCTATTTATTTGGTTGTTGGTTAATTTGGCAATTGCCTTTTTTCTAAAAGGAGCTGCATTTTTAATTATTCCGGTGTTGGCAAGTATAATTGTGTTGGGGTATTTTGTACTGACTCAAAAAACAAATCCCTATTTAAACCTAGTCATGTCGGTGCCGGCATTACTGATTTTAGTTCCGCTAATTACCATGTTTCCGGTGGGATTGGGGCTAAAAATTTTAGTAGGAAGTGCCATTTTAACAGTATTGTGTTTTGGGTTATTGTTGCCATTATTTAATACGTTTCAACGAAAAGGAATCTGGGCAACTGCCTTCATGGTATTGGGATTGGTCTATGTAGTTAAGGCACATCAATCCTCGGACTTTGTAAACGGAGCTGGGAAACCTAATAGTTTAGTTTATATTTTAAATGCAGACAACAACCAAGCCAATTGGGCCACCTACGACAGCAATTTAGACGAGTGGACTAAAGCTTATTTAGGAGAAAATTCAAAAAACGCAGCTCCATTAAACACCAATAAATTATACAGTAAATATGGTTCGGAATATACCTTTATGGCTAAAGCGCCACTGAAAACTATTCCTAAACCCACCATTGAATTTGTCACTGATTCATTGTCTGGAAAGAAGCATTTTTATCAAATTAAAATCACTCCGAATAGGAAAGTAAATCGCTATGATGTATTTACCAATGAAAAGGCATCTATAGCTCATTTAGTAGCTAATGGAGCTAAAGCATTGGATATAAAAAGCAATATCGTTTCGAAAAAAAGTAACAAATTACTGAGTTATTATGTGGTGGATAACATTCCTTTGACACTTGAATTTTCGATCCCTCAAAATCAAAAACTAGAATTCGATTTGGTAGAAAGTTCGTTTGATTTAATGTCAAACACTCAATTTAAAATGGCTCCAAGAAAAAATTGGATGCTATCCAAGCCATTTGTGTTGACCGATGCCGTGATTATTCAACAAAAAATTGTAGCCCCAATCAAGTAAAAATGAAAAAAATTAGTATTCTCGGTTGCGGATGGTTGGGACTCCCTTTAGCAATATCATTGCTTCAAAAGGGTAATTTAATTTCGGGTTCTACCACTTCTGAAAATAAAATTCCGATGTTGCATAATGCTGGAATTACTCCCTTTTTAATTTGTTTGTCGGAAGATAAATTGGAGGGTGAAATCAATTCCTTTTTGAATAATTCCGAAATTTTAATTATCGATATTCCACCTAAATTGCGTGGAAATGCTACAGAACATTTTGTGGGAAAGATTCAAAATTTAATTCCGTTTATCGAAAATTCTTCGGTGAAAAAAGTGCTTTTTGTGAGTTCGACTTCGGTTTACGCAGATAACAATACCCCGGTTAAGGAAGATACAATTCCAAATCCAGATACGGAAAGTGGAAAGCAATTATTAGAAGCAGAACAGCTTTTGCAAAGCAATGAAAAATTTGAAACCGCAGTAATTCGTTTTGGTGGTTTGATAGGAGCAGATCGGCATCCAATAAAATTCCTTTCAGGAAAAACCGATATTGAAAATCCGGAAGCGCCAATTAATTTAATTCATCTTGATGATTGCATCGGAATAATTGAAAAAATTATTCAGCAGGGTCAGAATGACAATTTCAATTGGAATGAAACCTTTAATGCGGTGGCTCCTTTTCACCCAACTCGAAAAGAATATTACACTCAAAAAGCAATCGAATTGAATTTGGCTTTGCCGCATTTTAATGAAAACAAACCTTCCATTGGAAAACTTATTAGTTGTGAAAAAGTAGAACACATTTTAGGCTATTCGTTTTCTAAAAGTAAACTATAAAAAAAGGCGCAAGTAAATTGCGCCTTTTTTTGTATTCTTATTTTGATTACCAGATTTTAACTCGTTTATCTGGTGCAACATACATTCCGTCACCTTCTTTAATATCAAATGCTTGAAAGAAAGTATCTAGATTTGTTAATGGCACATAAGCACGATACATTCCTGGTGAATGTGGATCGGTTTTTACTTGGTTTTTCAAAGCTTCATCGCGAATTTTACTTCTCCAAATGGTTGCCCAAGAAATAAATAAACGTTGTTCTGGAGTATATCCATCAATTAATCCTGGGTTTCCATTTTCTTTCAAAAACAATTGCAAACCATCATAAGCAGCATTAATTCCACCTAAATCTCCAATGTTCTCTCCTAAAGTAAATTTACCATCTACATGAATTCCAGGTAGCGGCTCTAATGCAGAATATTGGTCTGCTAAAGCCCCGCCTAAAGCTGTAAACTTAGCTAAATCATCGGCAGTCCACCAGTCTACTAAATTTCCATCGGCATTGAAAGTTGCGCCTTCATCGTCAAATCCATGAGAGATTTCATGACCGATAACGGCACCAATTCCACCATAATTAACCGCTTCGTCTGCTTTATAATCATAGAAAGGTGGTTGTAAGATAGCTGCAGGGAATACAATTTCATTATACGATGGATTGTAATACGCATTTACCGTTTGTGGTGACATTCCCCATTCGGTTTTATCAACTGGGTTACCCAATTTAGCTAAATCTTTTTTCCAACCCCAACTAGAAACATTTTTCATGTTTTCAAAGTAGCTTCCGCCTTCCGCTGGACTTTTTACTACCATTGCAGAATAATCTTCCCATTTGTCTGGGTAACCAATTTTGATTGTTATTTTTTCTAATTTTTCAATTGCTTTGGTTTTTGTTTCTGGAGACATCCAAGTCAAATTATTAATTCTTGCTCTGTATGCACGAATAATATTTTGAATCATATTGTATGCTTTGGTTTTAGCCTCAGCAGGGAACATTTTCTCTACATATAGTTTACCTAAAGATTCTCCAACAGTTCCATTTACTACTTGTAACGCTTTTTCATGACGCGGACGTTGTTTTAAAGCACCTGTTAATACTTTACCATAAAACTCCCAGTTAGCCGTTTCGATTTCTGTAGAAAGTTGTCCCGCAGCACTTCTTAATAACATCCAACGCATGTAGGCTTTCCAATCGTCTACTTTATTTTCAGTGAAAATAGTTTGTAAAGCAGCAATATATCTAGGTTGCGAAACAATTACTGTATCCACTTTTGCAATACCAATTCCTTTTATATAAGAATTCCAATCAATAATTGGAGCCATTTTTTTCAAGTCGGCTATAGCAGTAGGATTGTATTGTTTTTTAGCATCTCTTCGTTCCACACGATCCAATCTCGGTTTAGACATTTGAATTTCTAAAGCTAAGATTTTCTCTGCGTCTTCTTTTGCTTGAGCTGGTGTTTCTCCAATATATTGCAACATTTTAGCAACATGAAGCACATATTTTGCTCTTTTTTCTTTAGAATCAGTATCTTCAGAAACATAATAATCACGATCTGGTAAACCTAAAGATCCAGGTCCTAAACTCACAACATTACGATTACTATTTTTCTCGTCAGCTCCAATTCTGAAACCAAAAAATCCAGCACCTCCACCTACAGCTTCGGTTTCCATTAATAATTTTTGCAAATCAGCAGTATTTTTTACCGCATTAATTTTAGCTAAATCAGCCTGAATTGGTTTAATTCCTTGCTTGTTTCTAGCTACAGTATCCATAACCGATTTGTAAATATTAATCGCTTTCCCTTGGTCGGTATTCGATTTGTATTTTGGATCTTTTGAAGCGGCATTTAAAATTGCCAAAGCATCTTTGTCGGTGTTTTGACGCAATTCATCAAAACTTCCCCAACGGGTTTTATCTGCTGGAATAGCCGTGTTTTTTAACCAAGTTCCATTTACAAATTGAAAGAAATTGTCGTTTGGTCGAACCGATTTATCCATTAAATCAATGGCAATTCCAGGGGTTTTTTGTTGCGCAATCACTTGGCCTAAGGATAATAATCCAGCTGTCAATAAACCCAACTTAATAGAAGTTTGTATTTTCATAATATTTTATTGTTTGTTTTCACAAATCTATTAATTTTTACTAAACCAAATGTTAAAAAATAAATATTCTACCGAGTAGTATAAATCTAGTTTTATAATAAAACAGTTGTTTTGTACCTTTGAAAAAAAAAGATGTTCCGCAAACTTAAAGAGTACCGCCTGTTTATTGGTTTTTTTGTGGTTTTTTCTATAATCACAATAAGTGCGTTTTATGTGGTTTTAAAACCAAAAAAGATGCTGCCAATTTATAATCCAAGTGATGTGAATCCGGAAATGGTTGATTCTACAATTCAATATGTAGCTTTAGATCATACCATTGCCAATTTTACTTTTACCAATCAAAACGGAAAAACCATCACCCAAAAAGATTATGAAGGCAAAATTTATGTAGCCGATTTTTTCTTTACTACCTGTGGTTCTATTTGTCCTAAAATGACCAACAATATGATTTGGTTACAAAATCAAATTAAAAATAACCCGAAAGTTATGTTGCTCTCGCATTCGGTTACTCCAGAAATTGATAGCGTTTCGGTATTAAAAAAATATGCTCTTGAAAAAGGAGTAATTGACAGCAAATGGAATTTAGTTACCGGAAACAAAAAAGATATTTACTTCATTGCTAGAAAATCCTATTTGGCAGTGAAAACAGGAAAACCTTCCGAAATGTATGATATGGTGCACACTGAAAATTTTGTTTTAGTAGATTCTAAACGACGCGTTCGCGGATTTTATGATGGCACCAATCTTGATGGCCCCACCGAGCCGGGCATAAAAAATGTAAAACAACTTCTAGAAGACATTAATTTTCTTTGTTCGGAAAAAGAATAAAAAAATTATTGGAAACCTAACAAATATCATAGAATTTTAATTGCAAATACGTACTTTTGTATTTTAATTCAATCTAAATAAAGACGTGCAAATCACTGTTGGGGATCTTAAAATTGGGCAAAAAGGAATCATCGTTGACTTTGACATAGATACCATTCCGTTGAAATTACTCGAAATGGGTTGCCTGCCAGGTAATTCGATTGAATTAATTCAAATTGCTCCATTTGGCTGTCCGCTTTATTTTAATGTGAATGATTCGCATGTGGCTATTCGATTGGAAACTGCAAAAGAAATTAAAGTGGTCATTAATCCAAAAAATAATGACTAAAGACCCCATTAAAGTTGCGCTAATTGGTAATCCAAATACTGGGAAAACTTCGGTTTTTAACCAGCTTACCGGCTTGCACCAACAAGTGGGAAATTATCCTGGAATCACCGTTGAAAAGAAAATAGGTGCTTGTAAACTAAACGAAACAACTAAAGCAACCATCATTGATTTACCCGGAACGTATAGCTTAAACGCTAGTTCAATTGATGAAAATGTGGTCATTGAGTTGCTAATGAATAAAAAAGACGTAAACTATCCCGATGTGGTAGTGGTAGTTTCGGAAGTAGAAAACTTAAAAAGAAACCTACTTCTTTTTACCCAAATAAAAGATCTAGAAATTCCAACTGTTTTGGTCATCAATATGAGCGACCGAATGCAACTTAAAGGAATTGAATTAAATATTCCTCTACTAGAAAAAGAACTTCAAACCAAAATTGCATTGGTGAGTTCGAGAAAAAATATCGGAATTGAAAAAATAAAAAAACTGATTCTAAACTATAAATCGCTTCCTACTAAACCATGCTTAAATGCGTCTAGTATTGACCAAGAATATTTTGACAAATTAAAAAAAGCATTTCCAAATCAATTGGTTTATAAACTTTGGTTGGTGATTACTCAAGATGTGAATTTCTTGAATTTGGATCGAAACGAAATGAAAAGTTCGTTTACTAAATCGCATGCCGATCTAAAGCGTTTGCAACAAAAAGAAACCATCAAGCGGTATCAATTTATAAATGAAACCTTAAAATTAGGTCAGAAAATTGATCAATCTAAAGCCTCCGATATTAGAGCAAAACTAGATCGAGTAATCACGCACAAGGTATTTGGATACTTAATTTTCTTAGTGGTTTTATTCGGAATTTTTCAGTCGATTTTTGATTGGAGTAGCATCCCAATGGATTTTATTGACCGATCGTTTGCCAATTTTAGTTCCTATGCCAAAAATCATTTGCCTGCAGGTGAATTCACTAATTTAATTAGCGAAGGAATCATTCCGGGAATTGGGGGGATTTTAATATTTATTCCACAAATTGCCTTTCTATTTTTATTCATTTCTGTACTGGAAGAAAGCGGCTATATGAGTCGCGTGGTCTTTTTAATGGATAAAATCATGCGCCGTTACGGACTTTCAGGAAAAAGTATTGTGCCATTAATTTCTGGAACTGCCTGCGCTATTCCAGCAATTATGGGTGCTCGAAACATTGAAAATTGGAAAGAACGATTGATTACTATTTTGGTAACGCCTTTCATTACCTGTTCGGCAAGATTACCGGTTTATGCCATTTTAATATCCTTAATAATTCCGAAACAACGTATTTTTGGTTTCTTGAGTTTGCAGGGGTTAACCCTAATGGGATTATATTTATTGGGCTTCGGGATGGCTTTACTTTCTGCTTATATTTTGAATAAAGTATTAAAAATAAGTTCCAAATCGTACTTTGTAGTTGAAATGCCGAGTTACAAAATTCCGCTATTTAAAAATGTAGCGATTAACATCATCGAAAAAACAAAAGCCTTTGTTTTTGGAGCGGGAAAAATCATTTTAGCGATTTCAATTGTGCTTTGGTTTTTAGGATCACATGGCCCCGATGCCACTTTTGGAAATGCCCAAAATATAGTTTCGCAATCCATAAAAACTACTGATCCTAATTATGAAAACAAGCTTAGTGAATTTAAATTAGAGCATTCCTACATTGGAACGATAGGAAAATATATTGAACCCGCTATTAAACCATTAGGCTATGATTGGAAAATCGGAATTGCTGTAGTAAGTTCGTTTGCGGCTCGAGAAGTTTTTGTTGGAACTTTGGCGACTATCTATAGCGTAGGAAATCATGGCGATGAAGAGGCAACAATAAAAGAACAAATGAAAAACGAAATTCGCGAAGACGGCAGCAAAACTTTTAATTTTGCCACCGGAATTTCCTTATTAATATATTACGCTTTAGCCATGCAATGTATCAGCACCTTGGCCATTGTAAAAAAAGAAACCAATTCCTGGAAATGGCCTTTGGTTCAATTGATATTTATGAGTGGATTGGCTTATTTATCAGCTCTTTTGGCCTATCAAATTTTACAATAATATGCAACAAATACTCGTTTACTTTGCTTTAGGAATTGCTTTGTCTTATTTATACAATAAGTTTTTTGGTAAGAAAAAACCGAAAAAAAATTGTGGCGATAAGGACGATTGTGGCTGTAATTAATTCTCAAAAACAATCCTCAAATATTGGTTTTTGAATTTTACTCTTTGTCCTTCTTTGGGATAGGGATTCACTGAAATTGATCTGATTTTTCTTGAAAAATACGTTCCAAACCACTTGAAATTTTCTTCTTTATTTTTTGAATTAAAAGTGAGTGTTTTTAATTCAAAAAATTTCTTGTTTTTATAGACTTTTAGCTTTACTGATACTTCTCCCGCCCATATACAAGTTACCCCTTCCGGACATCTTGAATCGTTAAAAACTTTAATTAATTGGAAACCATACCCCGATTTTGGATTGCACTTTTTTGAAGTAATTTTTAATTCGCTTTGCGCGAAAAATGAAAAGCTAACAAAAAAAAATAAAAGCAGAAAGAGATTCGTTTTTATCATATTCAACTAGCCTAATGCTACGTCTAAAGTCATCATTACAATGAATCCGCCAATTAAACCGAGGGTTGCAATATCAGTGTTTTTATCCTGTTGGGTTTCAGGAATTACTTCTTCTACAACTACAAATATCATAGCGCCTGCAGCAAAAGCCAATGCGTAAGGAAGTAGCGGCACAAAAAAAGTAACAGCTACAGCTCCTAAAACTCCTGCAATGGGTTCAACAAGCGCGGATGATTGTCCATACATAAAACTCTTCCAACGACTCATTCCCATTCTTCGCAAAGGCATTGAAACGGCTATTCCCTCGGGAAAATTTTGAATTCCAATTCCAATAGCTAATGTCACTGCCCCAGCTATTGACGCTTCAGGGATTCCTGCGGCAACTCCACCAAATAGCACTCCAACAGCCAATCCTTCAGGAATATTATGTAAAGTGATGGCCAAAACCAACAATGTAGTTCGCTGCCAGGGTGATTTTACCCCCTCAGATTCTTTGAAATTTATATGTAAATGGGGTAAAACCTTGTCTAAAGCAAAGATAAATAAAGCTCCTAATGCAAAACCGACTGCAGCTGGAATTACTTTTACAAAACCTTCTCCTTTACTCATTTCTATTGCAGGAGAAAGTAAACTCCAAAAACTAGCAGCAATCATTACTCCCCCTGTAAATCCGAGCATTCCATCAAGAACTACTCGATTCATATTCTTAAAAAAGAATACAAATGAAGCCCCAAAAGCAGTCAGTAACCACGTAAATAAAGTGGCATAGAGTGCTGCCAAAATAGGGTTGATACTTTCAAAATAATCTATTACAACTTGAAACATATTATTTTTTATTTATTTATTTTGAGATCCAAACAAATATATCTAAATATCCATAAAACATAAAATATATTTTTAGTTTTGTGTAAAACTAATTTCATGAAGCGCAAATTTGTAATTCCACTACTATTTATATCAACTTTAGTATTCTCTCAAGAAATAGAGCCAATTCAGGCCGATAGACCCGACCAAACAGAAACTCCAGCAATTGTTCCTCAAGGAATGTTTCAAGTTGAAACCGGATTTACCTTTCAAAATAATACTGCTGATTATAAAAGAAATAGTTTGCCAACCGCGCTGTGGAAATATGGTGTAAATAAAAATTTCGAATTACGACTAATAACAGAATTCCTATCGGAGGAAATAACGACGGAGAAAGTAAGCGGATTTACTCCAATATATATTGGGTTTAAAGTAGCGTTAACTGAAGAAAAAGGAATAA
>JBILNU010000061.1:0-10987 GCA_044374815.1 Flavobacterium sp. | reverse complement strand
ATTCTTGATCACCCAAATGGTGTGTTTGCAAGGTGGATTTTTGGAGAGTTTTGGGTATTTTGTTTTTGTTTATTTTTCCCTTTCTAGGTTCGCTAAATAATTTATATGCCAAAGCTAATGATTGCTTTGGAGCAACATGACTTAAAAGGTTAACTGAGCCTCCAATACTTTTAACAAGAATATTCTGAATATTTTTTTTCATAAAAAAATCCCGATCTGATCGGGATTTAAGATATTACATTTTTGCAAATAGTTTCTCCATTTTTTCTCTTTCCTCCTCAGCTAGGCTTGCGTCTACTAAGATTCTGCCTGAATGCTCATCGGTAATGATTTTTTTTCTAGCTGCAATTTCAACTTGTGTTTGCGGGGGAATAGTGAAGTAAGATCCTGCAGAAGCGCCTCTTTCTATAGAAACAATAGCTAATCCATTTCTTACACTTGAACGAATTCTTTTATAAGCACCCAATAATCTTTCTTCTAAAGCTCCTTCGTATTCTTTGGAAGATTTAATTAAAAAGGCTTCTTCTTTTTCAGTTTCAGCCATGATCTCACTTAATTCATCTTTTTTATGTTTTAAGTGAGTTGATTTTTGCTCTAATTTTTCTTTAGAATTAACTATTACTTCTTTTTTGTGTTCTGTAGAAGCTTTTAATTCTTTAATTTGTTTTTCAGCTAATTGAATTTCTAATTCTTGAAACTCAACTTCTTTTGTTAATGAGTTAAACTCTCTATTATTACGAACTTCTTTTTGTTGTTCGGTATATTTTTTTATAGCCAATTGGTGGTTTTCAATAGCCACTTTTTTAGCTTTTATACTATCTTCAATAGTAACTAAGTCTGCTTCTAATTTTTCTAAACGAGTCGTTAAACCCGCTACTTCATCTTCAAGATCTTCCACTTCAAGAGGTAATTCCCCTCTTACATTTCTTATTTCGTCAATTCTTGTATCGATAATTTGTAAATCGTAAAGCGCTCTTAATTTTTCTTCTACGCTTAATTCTTTTGTAGTAGCCATTTTCTATATGTACTTAACAGGATTAGTATTTTCTTCTGATAAAACGATTGCAAAATTAGTAATTTTTTCTTTAAGATAATCAACAATATAGTTTTTTGTATATCTTTCACTTTCAAAGTGACCTATGTCTGCTATAACTATCTTGTTTTCAGCTTCATAAAAGTTATGGTATTTCAAATCGGAAGTTAAAAAAACATCGGCACCCGACTGAATTGCATTTTTTATTGCGAAACTTCCAGAGCCTCCCAATACCGCTACCTTTTTAACGGTTTTTCCAAGCAGCTCGGTATGTCTAATGACACCGCATTGCATTTTGTTTTTAACCATTTCTAAAAATTCAATTTCACTTAACGGATTGGTTAATTCACCTACCATGCCTAAACCAATATTTTGATGCTGATTTTGTATATCGTAAATTTCATAAGCAATTTCTTCATAAACATGACTGCTGAAAAGCGCTTTGAGTACTTTTCCTTGCAAATGTTTTTCAAAAGTCACCTCGATTTTTATTTCTTGTGTTTCCACAAATTCAAATCGCTCTCCAATTTCGGGATTGCTATTTTCATTCCCCATGTAAGTTCCAATTCCTGTAGAATTAAAACTACAATCCTCATAGTTTCCTATCCTTCCAGCCCCTGCTTCAAATAAAGCATTGCGCACTTGCTCTGCATTTTCAGGTATGGTATAGGTAATTAATTTCTGTATAAAGTGAGTTTTCGGAACTAAAATTTTTGTATGAACTAACCCAAGGGCATCACAGAAAATCTTATTAACTCCGTCTTTGTGATTATCAAGTGCCGTATGAACAGCATAAATGGCAATATCATTTTTAATTGCTTTTAAGACAGCACGTTCAACATAATTTTTACCGGTAATTTTTTTCATTCCAGAAAAAATAATCGGATGAAAACAAACAATTAGATTGCATTTTTTGGCAATTGCTTCGTTAATAACCGACTCTAATGCATCATGACAAACTAAAATTCCGGTTGCATTTACTTCTTCATTTCCTACCAATAGGCCAACATTATCAAAATCTTCGGCATAAGCCAACGGAGCCATTTCTTCCAGTATTGTGATGATTTCTTTTATTTTCATTATGTGTTTTTAATAATAAAATACATTCCAAAGATAAAAAAATGTTACTTTCGTGCTATGATTATTTTAAGGTATTTATTTTTCCCATTTTCAGTCCTTTATGGATGGATCACTTCTCTTCGAAATTTTCTTTTCGATAAAGGAATTTTGAAATCCCATGTGTTTAAAGTTCCCGTTATCGTTGTTGGAAATTTATCGGTAGGTGGTACTGGAAAAACTCCTCAAATTGAATACCTTATTCGTCTGCTTTCCCCAAATTATAAATTAGCTACATTGAGCAGGGGTTACAAACGAAAATCAACAGGATTTATTTTGGCTGATACTAATGCTACAGCTGAATTACTTGGGGATGAGCCATTTCAAATACATCAAAAATTTCCTCAAATTCAAGTTGCGGTTGATGCCCATAGAAAAAACGGAATTGAACAATTACTTGCTCTAAAAGACAATCCAGATTTAATTTTACTTGACGATGCTTTTCAACATAGAAAAGTAAATGCAGGATTTTATATTTTACTTTCTGCTTATAACGATTTGTATTGCAATGATTTTATGCTCCCAACAGGAAACTTGCGAGAGAGTAGAAGCGGAGCAAAACGCGCCGATGTGATAATTATTACTAAATGCCCCAAAAATTTATCGGAAACTACACAACAGGAAATCAAAAATAAAATAGGATTGGAGACTCCAGTTTATTTTAGTTATATTGATTATGATGATTTGGTTTATAACCAAAGCGAAAGCAAAAAAGTGAGTGAAATAAAGGAGATGGATAAATTAGTTATCGCTGGTATTGCTAAGCCTGAGCCATTTTTTGAATTTTTAGAAGTAGAAAAAGAGGACCGTATGGTATTTCCTGATCATCATTTTTTTTCAGCAAACGACATTCAACAAATTGAAGACAAAGCAAAAAACAAAATCATAATTACGACTGAAAAAGATTTTGTACGATTAGCTAATCGAAACTTAAATACCCCAATTTATTATTTGCCAATTAAAAGTAATTTTCTTTCAAAAAGTGAAGAATTAGATAATAAAATAAAAAATTATGTGGGAGCAAGTTCAAGAAACCGTTAGTTTTATTCAAAGTAAATTCAGTTTTACTCCAGAGTATGGTGTGATATTAGGATCTGGGTTAGGTGGTTTCACCGAAGACATCCAAATTGAATTCAGTATTCCGTATTCTGAAATTCCAAATTTTCCTATTTCAACTGTTCAAGGGCATAAAGGCGCACTAGTTTTTGGTACGATTGGCTCCAAAAAAGTAGTAGCTATGCAAGGTCGTTTTCATTATTATGAAGGCTACGATATGGAGCAGGTTACTTTTCCGGTAAGGGTAATGAAAATATTGGGAGTTACTAAACTGATTGTTTCTAATGCATCGGGTGGTGTCAATCCCAATTATAAAATAGGATCCGTTATATTAATCAAAGACCACATTAATATGATGCCGGAGCATCCGTTGAGAGGGAAAAATGACGAACGTTTTGGTCCTCGATTTTTAAATATGAGTGAACCTTACAGCAAATCCATGATACAGAAAGCTAAAGAAATTGCGGCTTCTAGTCAAATTGATGTAAAAGAAGGGGTGTATATGGCTTTGCAAGGTCCTACTTTTGAAACCTTGTCTGAATACCGAATGGTGAAAAATATTGGTGCCGATTGTGTGGGAATGTCCACCGTTCCTGAGGTTATTGTGGCTCGACATATGGATATGGAGGTCTTTGGGTTATCTGTAATTACCGATATGGGTGATGAAGAAAATATTGAAGAAGTAAATCACTTAGAAGTATTGAAAGCTGCTGAAAAAGCAGAACCTTCCGTACGAAAATTAATTAAAGAATTGATTATTCAATATTAATTCGACATGTATTGAATTAAGTCGATTATTCGAGAAGAATAGCCCACTTCATTATCATACCAACCAACTACTTTTACCATTTTATCTATGACTGAGGTAAGTTGAGCATCAAAAACACAGGATTTTTTATTGCCAATAATATCTACCGATACAATAGGGTCTTCGGTGTAATCGAGTATTCCTTTTAATTTGGTTTCGGATGCTATTTTAAAAGCCAAATTAATTTCTTCAATAGTAACTTTTCGACTTACATTAAAGGTGATATCCGTTAAGGAACCGTCTGCAACTGGAACGCGGATGCCACAGCCACCAATTTTGCCCTCCAAATCCGGAAATATTTTAGTCAGTGCTTTTGCTGCGCCTGTAGTAGTTGGCACTATTGATTGGCTTGCACTGCGTGCTCTTCGTAAATCATGATGGGGTTGATCGTGCAAACTTTGATCGGTGGTGTAGGAGTGAACCGTAGTAATATAGGCCTGCTCAATACCACATAATTCATTAATGATTTGCATCATTGGAGCAGCGTTATTTGTGGTGCAACTGGCATTGGAAACTATAATTTCAGATCCATCTAATATTTGTTCGTTTACTCCAAGAACCACAGTTTTAATTTCAGGAACTTCAGATGGTGCTGAAAGAATTACTTTTTTTGCTCCAGCTTCAATATGCAAATGAATATCGGTATAGGATTTGAATTTCCCGGTACATTCAATCACAAAGTCGATGTTATTCCATTGTAAATTTGAAATTTCTCTTTCGTGAAAAAATAAATATTCTTTTTCATCAATTATCAGTGCAGTATCATTATAAGAAACCCTATTGGGTAATACCCCGTGAATGCTATCGTATTTAATTAAATGTGCCATAGTTTTGTTGTCGGCAATATCATTTATTGCTACGACTTCTATGGTAGGATGATTGAGAAGTAATCTAAAGAGATTTCTACCAATTCTACCAAAACCATTTATGGCAACTCGTTTTTTCAATTAAATAAATTATAGGATGTGTTTTTCAGCATGATAAGAAGAACGAACTAAGGCGCCACTTTCAACATGGCGGAACCCCATTTCTTTTCCAATTTTATCATACTTTTCAAATTGTTCTGGTGTGATGAATTCTTTTACCGGAAGGTGTTTTTTACTTGGCTGTAAATATTGCCCTATGGTAATAATATCAACATTTTGATTGCGAATATCTTGCATGGTTTCAATTACTTCCTCTTCAGTTTCTCCTAAGCCAAGCATGATTCCCGATTTCGTTCTTCGAATGCCTTTCTCTTTTAAGTAACGTAATACTTCTAAACTCTTGTCGTATTTAGCTTGAATTCGAACTTCTCGAGTTAGTCTTCGAACGGTCTCCATATTGTGGGAAACTACCTCTGGGTTGGCTTCTACAATACGGTCGATATTTCTTGTGTTTCCTTGAAAATCCGGTATTAATGTTTCTAAGGTCGTATTCGGATTCATTCTACGAATTGCTTGAACTGTTTCAAGCCAAATGATTGACCCCATATCTTTTAAATCATCACGGTCAACACTTGTAATTACTGCATGTTTGATTTTCATGATTTTAATAGAACGCGCTACTTTCTCGGGTTCATCCCAATCAACTGATTCAGGACGGCCTGTTTTTACTCCGCAAAACCCACAAGATCTCGTGCATATATTTCCAAGAATCATAAAAGTAGCAGTACCTTCTCCCCAGCATTCACCCATATTTGGGCAACTACCAGAAGCACAAATAGTGTTTAAGTTGTACTTGTCTACAAGGCCTCTTAGTTCGGTGTACTTTTGTCCAATTGGCAACTTAACTTTTAACCATTTTGGTTTACCAACCGGTAATGTGTTTTCAGAAACTGCATCCATTTCATGTAATTTTTCGATGGCAAAGATACGAATATTGGAATTACAAATTAGAAAAACAAATCTGAAAAAAAATCTAAATTTTATCGAAAACTTAAAAAAAATTAACGATGACTTTGAATGATTTCAGCTAATAATTTTTTCGCTCGCAGCAATTTGATTTTAATATTGCTTAGAGGCTCATTTAATTGTTCTGAAATTTCTTGATAACTCATCTCTTGAAAATAGCGTAGCTGAATCACTTCTTGGTAGTGGGGTTTTAATTCTTTGATGAATTGTAGTAGTTGAGCAAGGTTTTGTTCGGTGATGATTTCATCTTCTGCAGAGGGTGAATTATCGGCAACATTATGCGCTTGTTGGTCTTGATCTTCTGTGATTTCTATATATAAACTTGACTTTTTTTTACGAAGTAAATCAATGTGAACATTTTTGGCAATAGCAATTAGCCAAGTGTTAAATTGATACTCTGGGTTATAAGTGGTTAATTTATCGAATGCTTTTGAGAAGGTTTCTATGGTAATGTCCTCTGAATCGGTTTCATTTTCGGTACGTTTAAGCATGAAGCCATATACTTCATTCCAATATTGATCTAGTAGAAATGTGAATGCTACTTGGTCACCCTTCTTGGCTTTTTCTATGTAAGAAATTATTTCCACTGCACTGGTTTTGAAAACATATTCGAAAATAAAATATTAAATTGAATGAAAATAATAATCACTTCAATTATTGGAAACCAATATATTACATCTTTTTCTTTTAGTTTTCCAGCGGCGAAACCCATTGTTGTCCAAGCAAAAATATAGCGAAACCCAATAATACTTAGTACAACAATCCATTGGTATTGGAACGCAAGTAATACGATAGGAATTAAAATAAATAATAATTGGGAAATGTAAAAAATGCTCAATTGTGCTCTGTCAAATCCTTTGTAATGTTCGGATGTTGCAACATGTCTTCTTTTTTGAGTAAACCATTCTTTAAAACTAGTTTTTGGTTTTGTGAATGTAAAGCTTTCCGCAGAATAACAAATTGTTGTGTTTTTTGAGTTTGCCGCTTGGTTAATAAATAAATCATCATCTCCAGATCTAATTTTCATGTGATCCATGAATCCACGAACTTTAAAAAACTCTTCTCGTTTATAAGCCATATTTCTTCCAACTCCCATGTAGGGTTTGCCTAATTTTGCCCAAGAAAAATATTGAGTTGCAGTGAGCATATTTTCAAAACGAATGATCTTATTTAAAAAGGAATTTTTGACTTTTTCATACGCCCCATATCCTAAAACAATAGTTTTTTCTAAGGTGAATTGAGAGCTCATTTCTTTGATCCATTCTGTAGAGGTTGGATAGCAATCGGCATCAGTGAATAATAGGTATTCGTTTTTAGCGGCTTTAATTCCTAAAGTAAGTGCGAATTTTTTGTTTCCCCAAAATGCTTCGTTGTTTTCTACTTTAACCAATTTTACATTGGAGTATTGTTTTTCAAAAGCTTCAAATAATTCTAAAGTATCATCGCTTGAAGCGTCGTCAATAAGAACTATCTCATAATCGGGATAGTTTTGTTGTGTTAATAAAGGAACAAAGTTTTTTACATTTTCTTCTTCATTTTTAGCACATACAATCACCGAAATAGGAACTCTTTTAGGAGTCGTGGTTTGGGGTTTAGCAAATGAAAATTTGCCAAAAAACACAATGTAATATAGAAATTGAATAACTACAACAGCAATAAATAAACAAAGTAGAATTAGTAACATATTGGCTTTAGGATCTTTTTTTTATCGAGTGCAAAAATACAAAATTCAATTTTGATAAACGAAATATGAAAAGCGAAATTTCAGAATTAAATTACATTCACTTCTGCTTCAATTGCAATACCATATTTTTCCAAAACTGTAGCTTGAATGTCTCTAGAAACTGCCAAAATTTCTTGCCCGGTAGCGTTTCCATAATTTACTAAAACTAACGCCTGATTTTTATGAATTCCAGCATCGCCAAAGCGCTTTCCTTTAAATCCGGCTTGTTCAATGAGCCATCCAGCAGGAACTTTCACTTCGGTTTCAGAAACTACATAATGCGGCATATCCGGAAATTGCGCATGAGCTTTTTCGTATAATGATTTTGGTATAATAGGGTTCTTAAAAAAGCTTCCGCTGTTTCCCAATTCTTTAGGGTCGGGTAGTTTACTTTGACGAATAGCAATCACGGCATTAGAAACCTCTTTTAAAGTAGGAGTTACAATATTGTTTTTTTCTAATTCTTTAGTGATATCGCCATAAGCGGTGTTAATTTTATGATTGCGTTTGGTGAGTTGAAATACCACCGAAGTTATCACATATTGATCTTTAACTTCTTGTTTAAAAATGCTCTCACGGTAACCAAATTTACATTCAGCTTTTTCAAAAGTTCTCATTTCTTGAGTGGCAATATTTATGGCGTTACAAGAAACAAAAGTATCTTTAATTTCGGTGCCGTAAGCTCCAATATTTTGAACTGGTGTGGTGCCTACATTCCCAGGTATCAAAGACATGTTTTCCAATCCGCCAAAATTTTGATCAATCGTCCACAACACAAATTCATGCCAAACTTCTCCGGCTCTACTTTCAACCCAAACATGGTCGTCATCCTCTTTAATGATTTTTATTCCTTTTAAATCTACATGGATAACCAAGGCATTAATATCTTGTGTAAGCAACATGTTACTACCACCACCCAAAATAAATTTTGCTTCGCCTTTATGAGTTTCTAAAACCTGCTTTAATTCTTCTGTAGAATGAACGGCTACAAATTGTTTGGCTTTAGCTTCAATGCCAAAAGTATTGTATTTTTTTAAGGAAAAGTTATGTTGGATTTGCATAAATAATTTCGAAATGTGTTTTACAAAAGTAATTAATTAATAGGTTCTTACTTCGGGTTTGAAATGAATTTATTCTTCGGTTTCAAGCCCTCTTTTTAAAAAGTCATTCAATGGTTTTAATAGAATTAATTTTGCAGCAATTTTTTTACTAAAATCAGCTTCGGTAAATACAGATTCATTAATTTTTACCGATGTGGTAAAACTTTTAAGTTTTAAGAATTCAATTGCAGGATGGTTGGCTTCAAAGTCTTTGGGAGCTTTTTTCAAAACATTATTTTCACTTCGATCAAGTTGGCCAAACTCTTTTTTGAAATTTTTATTGGAAACAATTCCCTCTAAATCATCATAAAAAAACTCAATTTCCTTTCGGATTTTTTTTAATTCATTTGTTTCAGGACACCATACGCCACCTGCTACAAAACAGTTTCCTGGTTCGTAATGAATGTAATAACCCGGTGCGTTTTTTTGGGTTCTATCTTGCGACATCCATACGCCCATATTAGTTTTATAGGGTGATTTATCTTTTGAAAATCGAATGTCACGATTGATTCTAAAAGTGCAATTTTTTACTTCCAACGGCTCTAGTGACTTATCCAACTTTTTCATTTCAGTCAAAATTGACCCAATGAAATTATGGTAGTCTTTTTTATAGTTTTCATACCGCTTTTTGTTGTCATGCATCCATTCGGTATTGTTATTTGCAATCAAATCATTTAAAAACTTTAAAGCCTCTTTTGTTATCATAATTTAGTTTTTTGAAAGCAATTTGAAAATTTATAAGTTGAATAGTTTATAACTCTGGTGGGTTGTTTTTACAATTTTTTCGGTTCGCTCCGGATGGGTGTCCGATATAAAGAGCTGTCCAAATTCTTCCTGATTCACCATTTCTACAATTTTGCTTACTCTTGATTCGTCTAGTTTGTCAAAGATATCATCGAAAAGTAAAATGGGTTTTTCACCCGATTGTTTTTTCACAAATTCAAACTGAGCTAATTTTAAAGCAATCAAAAAGGATTTTTGCTGCCCTTGAGAACCGAATTTTTTAATAGGGTAGGAATCAATTTGAAAAACCAAATCGTCTTTATGAATCCCCACCGAAGTATATTGCAATGCTCGGTCTTTGGCTAAGTATTGTTCTAATAACGATAAAGTATCTTTTTCTAGTAAATGACTTTCGTAGATTAATTGCACTTGCTCTCCCAATCCGGTTATGGCTTGGTGGTGTTTGTTGAATATGGGTAAAAATGCAGCAATAAACTCTTTTCTTTTTTCGAAAATTACTGCACCTAAATCGTGTAACTGTTCGTTATAAATAGATAAGGTATCGTTTTCAAAAACATGGTTTAAGGCAAAATACTTTAACAAAGCATTGCGCTGACTTACAATTTTATGGTACTGAATAAGCGTTTGCAAATAAGAAGAATCCAATTGCGAAATAACGGTATCCATAAATCTTCTGCGCGTTTCACTGCCTTCAATAATCAAATCGTTGTCGGCAGGCGAAATAATTACTACCGGAATGAACCCAATATGATCAGAAAATTTCTCGTAGGCTTTGCCATTTCGTTTCAAAATTTTCTTTTGTCCTTTTTTAAAACTGCAAACTATCTGTTCTTGTCGATTGGCTTTTTCAAATTCGCCATCAATCACAAAAAAATCTTCTTCATGTCTAATGTTCTGCACTGCGAGCGGATTAAAATAGCTTTTTCCATTTGCTAAATGATACACCGCATCCAACACATTGGTCTTTCCAATACCATTTTTTCCCACAAAACAGTTTATTTTGGAGTCAAATTCGAAGGAAGCTTCCGAAAAGTTTTTATAATTAAATAAGGATATCTTTTTTAAAAACATATGTTATAGCTTGCAAATACTACAAAAAGTAGCAATAATTATATTCATTTTTTAGGAGCCTGCAAATTATTGAAAAATATCGATAAAAATCGCTTTTAATTATCAATAAATATTTTATTTTTGCACACACTAAATTTAAATTAAATGGCAACTTATAATAAAAGAGGTTACAAAACTCCAAAAGAAAAAGAAGAAAAATTAGATAATAATTTTATTGAAGATACACCAAATGTTGACGAAAAAGATAGTACAACAGCAAAAGCTTTTGATACACTTGATCAAGGTGCTTCTAAAATTGAGGATTGGGTTGCCAAAAACCAAAAATATATTTTAAATTTTCTAGCTGTAGTTGTTGTAATTACTGTTGGATATTTGTCATACCAAAAATTTGTAGTAGAGCCTAAAGAAGAAGAAGCTACTACCGATTTATTCGTAACTCAACAA
>JBILNU010000145.1:0-3268 GCA_044374815.1 Flavobacterium sp. | reverse complement strand
ATGTTGCTTTTTTTGATTCCGATAGTGATGGTGTCCCAAATATGTTTGATATTGATGATGATGGTGATCGTGTTATGACTCGAGTTGAAATAAAAAATCCTTCGGGTGGATTGTATTTGTATAATTTGATTCCGGATTGTAGTGGTTCTACTACAAATCCAAATCGTGTTAGAAAGCACATTAATCCTGCTTGTCAATAAAAAAAATCCCGTTCAAATTGAACGGGATTTTTTTTTAATTATTTAGCTTCTAATTTTTTTCTCTCTTGAATTAGTTTATCCAGCTTTTTACCATATAATGATTTAGCAACTTTTGGTGTCATTGATTTTTGAATGGTATCTAAGAATTTTAAATTGATGTCGTAAATTTCGGCAACAGCCAAATAAGGTGCCACATCATAATCGCCATGATTTACAGCAAAGTTGGTTGTGTAAAGGTATTTTCTTCTCAAGATGTCATCCTGTTCTTGTTGAATTTTAGTTAAAGCTGCAGTATTTTTATTTTTATAGGCTTCAAATCTTTTTTGGATTAAGTCTAAATTTTGATCTACATAACGCGAAACTACTTTTTTGTATTCATCATAAAGTTCTTGATTTTTAGAACCCGAAATTTTAGCATCAGCAGTAAAAAAATCTAAAGAGGTTTCAATGTTGATATTTCCAGGTTCGACAAAGAAAGGCATGTTAGTATCAACCGAATTGGTAACTCCGCGATCAATAAATAGATAAAACATTTCGGGAGAATCAATTTTTAAATCACTTGTAAAGTGAGAGTCGCCGTCAATTTTTATGGTATCTATAGCTACAAGCGTGGTGTCTTTAATTCTTTGAATGTAAAGCGTTCCTTTTTTGAATCCTTTTATATTTCCTGTTATGTGAAGATTTTTATCGGTTTTTTTCTCCTCACACGAAGAAAAAACTACAAGTGCTAATAGGGCAATAATTGTTTTTTGCATGGTTTATTTATTTTCGGCAAAATAATAAAAAAATCCTCGATTTATTATATAAAACGAGGATTTAATAGAAATTAGTTTTGATTAATTTTTTAGCCAGGCTTCTTTAAGTGCTTCTTTAGAGGCGTCAACATTATAATAACCTTCTGACTCTTCATAAGCTAAAGTTACTTTACCAGAAAGTGTCATTTCTTTTCCGTCTCTTTTAATTTTCATAGATATTGCCTCACCCTCATTCCATTTTTGTGCCGCGGTCATTAAATCTGAAATTTGATCTAAGTTGTACTCGGTTCCATTAATAGCAGAAATTATATCGTCGCCTTTTAATCCTAAAGAAGATAAAAATGGACTCAATTCATTATTGGTTTTCACTTTTATTTCTTTGTTGCTTCCGCCGGTTATACCTGCAGATTTTTTATTAATAAATGGATTTACAGCTTTTTTTATTTTAGTTTTTGCAATTCCCATTTTGGCAAAATAGTCATCGTAATTAATTGGAGTAGGTCCAGCAACATAAGTGTTTAAAAATGCACCAACTTCTGGGTAGGTCAATTCTGTTATTTTTGCAAATAAGTCTTTGTCATTAAATGGTCTTAATGGTCCAAATTCGTTAGTTAGTTTTTGCATTAAATCTAAAATTCCTCTTTCTCCATTGCTTTTCTCGCGAATAATAATGTCAATACACATGCCTATTAAAGCACCTTTTTCATATACATTTAAGTATTGTTCTTTGTATGGTGACACTAATACATTTTCACTCATTACAGTAAATGGCATGGTATCATTTTGTCTTTTTGAACCTTTAATTTTTCCAATCATTCTTTTGTAAAATGCTTCTTCTGTAATAAGCCCCTGGTTTACTTGAAATAGATTTGCAAAATATTCGGTTACTCCCTCATACATCCATAAATGTTGAGACATTTTTGGATCGTTAAAATCAAAATAATGAATTTCATTAGAATGCACTCCAAGTGGCGTTACAATATGAAAGAACTCATGTGAAACCACATCAATAATTTGTTTTCCAAGTGCTGAATTTGGCATCATTTCTGGAAATACTACCGATGTAGAACTGTTGTGTTCAAGAGCACCAAAGCCTTTAGCATCTTTTCCATTCATATCTGATAAATACAATAAAACGGTATATCTTTTATTGGTATTTATAGGGCCCAAAAATTTCTTTTGAGCGCGCATGCATTTTTCTAAATCTTCAGATAAACTTTTGGCAGTATGCTTACCAGTTGGGGAATACACGCTAAATAATATTTCCATTCCATCTACCATAAAAGAAGTGAAATCTGGTGCAGAATACATTATTGGATTGTCAACAAGGTCGTTATATCTAGCAACCGAAAACACATCTGAAGAAGTGCTTTTGTCTGAATCTAAAAGTGAAGTTGCTCCTACAAGCGTTTCAGGGTGGGTGATGGTAAGTGTATAATTGATATCTTTTTTATTATCAAAATAACCAACAAATCCATGGTTGTTAATTAAGAAATTTTTTCCTTCAACAATGTTAGTTCCTGCAGGTGAAAACACTCCTTTTCCAAATCCTCCATTTCCTTCAATATCAAAAGTATCATTAACCCAATAGGTTACTTTAGCTAATTTGTTAGCGTTTTTAATTTTCCAAGAATTATCATCCAATTTAGATACTTCAAGTGTTTTTCCTTTGAAATCAACAGCTGTGAAATCATCTATAAATTTACCATAATCATCTACAGAATAGGTTCCTGGGATAATTTTAGGAAGATTGTATACAATTTCTTTTTCTGTAATTGTGGGAGCTAAAACAGTAACTTGAACTTTATCATCCTTAACAATGTTTAGGTCAATAGAAACAGCTACTTTCTGATTGTTTTTTTCTTGTGCCGTAGTTTGGTAACTAATAAACAATGTTGCAATAGCTACACCTAAGATAATTTTTTTCATAATTTCTAAATTTGAAATATTGGTCTTTATTTAATAGAATTTGTTACAACTAAATGGAATTAATAAACTGTGTAATACTAGAAAATAATTCTGGCATAACGGGTAGGTTGGGGTTGTTGTAGGATTTTTGATTGTCACTATCTATTTTAATTTCTTTAAAAATGTGGTTCATATTTTCAATGATTTGTAATTCAGATTTTGGATTGGCAGCATGCAGTAATTCGGCATCACTTGGAGGAACCTGAATGTCTTTGGTCCCATTTATAACCAATATTGGAATTGAAAGTTTAGCAATTTCAACTTGCGGATTGTATTTAATCCACGAAATCATATAAGGTTGCACACTTTCTCTAAATAGCGAACTTAACATTGGGTTTTTATTTT
>JBILNU010000144.1:0-3275 GCA_044374815.1 Flavobacterium sp. | reverse complement strand
CAACCAAATTGATTTTCAAAGAAACTCTGAATTAGTTGCTTTGGCGAGCCCGTTGCCGTGTAGTTTTCACAGGGCTATTGATCATACCGATGATTATTTGAAAGCTATAAAAACCTGTATTGAAATGGGTTTCAAAACTATTTTGACTTCCGGAAATGCATCCAAAATTGAACTCGGAATGGAAGCGGTGCAAGAGGCAGTTGTTCAATTTGGAAATCAAATTCAGTTGATGCCAGGTGGCGGATTGCGATCTTCCAATGCATTAAAAATTAAAGAAATAACTCAAGCTGGCTATTTTCATACTTCAGGTATTGTAGATGATTCTGAAATTGCAAATCTTACCGAAATTAATGCACTTAAAAACGTAATTTCCAATGTATAAAAAGTGGTTATTGATCTTGATTTTGGTATTCAATTCTTTTTTTGGGTGGACTCAAAATTGGGAGCGATCCCTTTCTAAAGAACAATGGAAATTCCAAAAATTTTCCGACAACCAATGGAGTAAAGCCCAAGTTCCCGGAACGGCGCATACCGATTTACTTTTGAATAAGTACATTCAAGAGCCATTTTATGGGGCAAATGAAAAAGATTTGCAATGGATTGAAGAGCAATATTGGGTGTACCAAACCCAATTTAATGTGACCAAAAAAGAATTGGCTGCACAAAAAAAAGAACTTCTATTTTATGGTTTGGATACCGATGCTAAGGTTTATCTTAATGATACGTTGGTTTTGGAAGCGAACAATATGTTCCGAACTTGGAGCGTTCCGGTTCAGGAATTACTCCGTCAAGGTAAGAATACCTTACGAGTCGAATTTGAATCTTCAGCATTGAAAGCTAAAAAAGCGGCCGCCTTATCCCCTTTTGTATTGCCTGGAGACGAGAAAGTCTATGTTCGAAAAGCACCCTATCAATTTGGTTGGGATTGGGGACCTCGTTTTGTAACCGCAGGAATTTGGAAAGAGGTAAAACTTCGATTTTGGAATAGCGCCCATCTGGAATCGGTTTCTTATTCTCAAGAAGAATTAAGTGATAAAGTAGCGCTGTTAAAAATTAAAAGCACCGTAAAATGTGAATATCCTGGGGTTTATTCGATTCAAATAAACAATAAAAGAAAAACCGTTACCCTCAAAAAAGGAATTCAAACTGTAGTAATTCCTTATCAAATATCGAATCCAAAAAAATGGTGGCCCAACGGATTGGGAAAACCAAATCTGTATCATTTCTCTGTTCAAATTCGCAAGAGAGAAAATTTATTGGATGAAAAGAAATTACAAATTGGATTGCGTACTATCGAATTGGTTCAGGAAAAGGATGCCGCTGGCAAGAGTTTTTATTTTAAAGTCAATGGAAGAAAGGTGTTTATGAAGGGAGCTAATTATATTCCACCCGAGTCGTTCCTCACTAAAATGACTTACAAAAAGTACAAAAACCTCATTGAAACGGCAGTTCAATCGAACATGAATATGCTGCGCGTGTGGGGCGGTGGCGTTTATGAAGACGATGCTTTTTACACGTTATGCGATCAAAAAGGGATTTTGGTTTGGCAAGATTTTATGTTTGCTTGCGCGTTGTTTCCCGGTGATGAAGCCTTTGTTTCTAATGTAAAAAATGAAGTCAAAGATCAAGTCATTCGATTGCAAAATCATCCATGTATTGCGCTGTGGTGCGGAAATAACGAAGTAGATGAAGGTTGGAAGAATTGGGGATGGCAGAAGCAATACCATTATTCTGAAAAAGATTCTACCACCATTTGGAACAACTATAAGCGCCTATTTGAAAAGGAAATTCCGTCAGTTTTAGATTCTTTAGTTTCAAAAGAAAACAACAGATATTGGCCTTCTTCGCCTTCTATTGGCTGGGGAAGAAAAGAAAGTCTCACGCAAGGAGATTCCCATTATTGGGGCGTTTGGTGGGGTACGGAGCCTTTAGAAACCTACACAAAAAAAGTGGGGCGCTTTATGAGTGAGTATGGTTTTCAAGGCATGCCCGATTACAAAACTTTTGAATCCTTTGCTAAGCCTTCCGAAATGACAACTACTTCGGAGGCCGTAAAAGCACATCAAAAACACCCAACAGGTTATGAAACGATTCAAACCTATATGGAGCGCGATTATAAAGTTCCGACTGCTTTTGAAGATTATATCTATGTTTCCCAATTGTTGCAAGCCAGAGGTATGAAAATGGCTATTGAAGCCCATCGATCGGCGATGCCGTATTGTATGGGAAGTTTGTATTGGCAACTCAATGATTGTTGGCCGGTAACTTCATGGAGTAGCAGGGATTATTACGGTCGTTGGAAAGCAGCGCAATACCAAATCAAACGCTCTTTTGCACCCAAATTAATTGTAATTAAAGGAATTGAAAGTACCGATAAGAAAGAATTAAACGCAATACAAGTGCAACTCGTAAATGAAGAAGTCACTAACGAAAAAGGTTCGCTCCAATTGCGCCTGATTGATTTTGACGGAACCGAATTATGGAATACCACTAAAGAAATCGAATTGCCTTCTAATGCAGTAACTAATGCATTAGAACTATCACAAGCTGAAATACCAGAAGCTAAACTTTGGAATCATTGTATGCTGCAAGCGAAATTCACCAACACAAAAGGAGAACTAACCACGGCAAACTATTATTTTGTTACTCCAGAAGCGTTGCAATTACCCAAACCTAACATTACTTACCGATTTATCGATACTAATCGTGTAGAAATTTCTGCTGCCGCTTTGGCTAAAGATGTTTTTATTCAAGGTGAAGGAATGGAATTTGAAGATAATTTCGTGGATTTGCTACCTAATGAAAAACGAATTCTAAAATTTAAAGGTAAAAAGGGGGTCTTGAAAATTAAGAGTTTGAATGAATTTTGATTAAAAAGGTTTAGATAATTAATTGCAAAAGAATAATAATTTACTTTATTCAAAGTAAACAATAGTAAATGAATCGATTAGTTGTTTGTAATGAAAATAAATATTTTTTTGTTTAAAATCTATTTGGAAAACTAAAAAAGGTTACTATATTTGCAACCGCTAACGACAAAACTGGAGAAATGGCAGAGTGGTCGAATGCGGCAGTCTTGAAAACTGTTGACTGTAACAGGTCCGGGGGTTCGAATCCCTCTTTCTCCGCGAAAAGCATGTTTCAAAAGAAACATAAAATTTCAAAAACCCTTTAAACATCAGTGTTTGAAGGGTTTTTTAGTTTTTGACACTATGTCAAAAAACACATAAAAACGCATAATTTAGTTACCCTATAGGTTACCCTATCGGTTTTTT
>JBILNU010000060.1:0-11382 GCA_044374815.1 Flavobacterium sp. | reverse complement strand
AATTGGAGCAAATTTCACACACTTCAATATCAGAAATATTGTGGCAATTTTTACAAAATTTAACCTCCTCGCGCATGGTTGTAAGTGACTGAGACAAATACTGTGTTTGTTCTAAAGGTTGTTTTAACAAATGCAAGACCAATCGAAGAGCGGTTCGCTTACCAATTCCGGGTAACTGCGCCATTTCGTTGACTGCTTTTTCTAATAATTTTGACGAAAACTCCATTTAGCAAAAGTAAAAAATAAAGTTGGAAGTTAGATGGAATTCTGATCGTCGAACTTTCTTATTACCTCCAACTTTGCACTTCCATCTTTTTTACTATTTTAGCACAACTAAAAAACCAAAACTATGTCTCCAATTGCTATTTTAATTTTAATTGTAATTTATTTTAGTATTCTAATATTTATTTCTGCTTTGGTAAGTAAAAAAAGCTCTGATAATGATACTTTTTTCAAAGCAAACAAAAATTCAAAATGGTACTTAGTTGCATTCGGAATGATAGGCACAGCTATATCAGGAATTACTTTTATTTCGGTTCCTGGTGAAGTAGGCAACCCCGATTTACAATTTAAATATTTTCAGTTTGTATTGGGTTGCGCCCTAGGTTTTATTATTGTTGCCAAAGTGTTGCTTCCATTGTATTACCGAATGAATCTGACCTCAATTTATGGTTATATTGAGCAACGACTGGGCGTGGTAAGCTATAAAACCGCGGCAAGTATTTTCTTAATTGGAAGAACAATTGGCTCTGCTTTTAGATTGTATTTGGTTGTTTTTGTTTTGCAAAAATATGTTTTTGACGACCTTCATGTTCCCTTTTCTGTAACCGTATTAATATCCTTAGGATTGATCTTTGCATACACCTACAGAGGCGGACTAAAAACCATAATCATTACCGATACACTACAAACATTTTTCCTTATTTCTTCTGTGTTTTTAACCATTTATTTCATTTGCCAAAGCTTAAATTTCAATATGATTGAAGCGTTTGAACAGGTAAAAAACAGCAACTATTCTAAGGTGTTTTTTTATGAAGATTATCTAGCCGGCACTTATTATTGGAAGCAAATTTTAGGTGGAATTTTTGTTACTATCGCAACCGTGGGATTGGATCAAGATTTGATGCAAAAGAATTTAAGTTGCAAAAACATCGGCGAAGCACAAAAAAACATGTTCACCTTTACCGGAATTTTCCTTGTAATCAACATTTTCTTTTTAAGTGTTGGCGCCCTACTTTATTTGTATGCAGAAAAAAATGGAATTGCAGTTCCACAAGTAAACGGAGTAGCTAGAACCGATTTACTTTTCCCTGAAATTGCCATTCATCATTTAAGTATTATTCCAACTATTGTGTTTTTATTGGGATTGACAGCAGCTACTTTTGCAACTACAGATAGTGCTTTAACGGCATTAACAACTTCGTTTTGTGTTGATTTTTTAGGCATGGATAAAACCGAAAATCAAAACAAACCCAACATTGTAAGAACCCGTCATTTAGTGCATGTAGGATTTTCGATCTTGATGTTTATGGTAATTATTTTATTTAACGCCATCAACGATGATTCGGTGGTGAAAATGGTATTTAAGATTGCTACATACACTTATGGCCCTTTATTGGGATTATTTGCTTTTGGATTGTTTATGAAATCGAAAGCGGTTCATGACAAATTGGTGCCCTATATTTGTCTAATTTCTCCTGTCATTTGCTTTTTGATTACTCAAAATTCGGAAAGACTTTTTGGGAAATATATAATCGACAATGAATTAATCATTGTAAACGGATTGATCACATTCCTTGGTTTACTAATAATAAGCAAACCAGCTACGAGTCAGACGAGATTTTAATATTGATTGGTAGCCAATAACACCAAAGTACACGCTTCTTCGACTTTAATGTTATTCGATTTTAACAACTGATAAAACTCCGGGTTTTCTGTCCCTGGGTTAAATAGGACCCGTTTTGGTTTGGCTTCCAAAATGTAATTATAGTAATCGCGTTGGCGCGTTGGGTTAAGATACAAACTTACCGTATCTATATTTTTTAGCGGAATATTTTTGGTGCGAATGGAAATTCCGGCAACTTCTCCTTGATTTTGACCAATAGCAATAACGGAATGTCCGTGTGCAACCAAACTAGTGATGGCTTTATAGGCATATCTTTCTGGCTTTGTTGAAGCGCCAAGAATTAAGGTTTTTTTATTTTTCATTTTTTCTAAATCAAACTAGACTTTCGGAAGGAAAATTTCGGCCATCATACAACGAGCACTTCCACCACCACACGCTTCAATGGTGTCTAAACTAGAGTGAATAATGGTGATGTGTTCTTCTAGTTGGGCAATTTGTTTTTTGGTCAATGCATGATATGCCGAAGAACTCATAACAAGATATCTTCTGTCGTCAGATCCTAATACCTCTAACATATTTCCAGCAAAATTATTCATCTGATCTTCTGTAATCAAAATGATTTCTTTTTCATCGGAACGCAAGCTATCTAAAACCATTTTTCGTTCTTTTTTATCATCAATACAATCGGCACAAACTACTGCAAAAGTATCGCCAATGCACATCATTACATTGGTGTGATAAATTAATTTTCGTTTTCCATCCACCGTTTGAAAGGCTTCAAAAATAATCGGACTCAAATCAAAATCTTCGCAAAATTCAATAAATAGTTCCTCATCGGCACGCGGTGAAAGAGCACAATAGGCTTTACCATTTTCGCGATCTAAAACTATACTGCCTGTACCTTCTAAATAATAACCATCTTCTTCTGCAGAAGAATAATCCATGATTTCTTCATTTATTTGAAAACCGGTCTCTTCCAATAAATCCAAAATATCTTCTCTACGCTCAGCTCTTCTGTTTTCGGCAAACATTGGATACAAAACCACATCCCCATTTTCATGAAATGAAATCCAATTGTTAGGAAAAATACTATCGGGTGTATCTGGATCTAAAGTATCTTCAACCACTGTCACATCTACCCCTACCATTCGAAGTTTATTTACAAATGTGTCAAATTCTTCTTGTGCCTTGGCATTCACATTTTGCGGAGTCAATCCGTCAAGAACCTTTTGATAATAGTTGTTTACGGCCGTTTGCTCATTCATTCTAAAAGCCACAGGACGAATCATTAAAATAGAATTGGTGGTTTGGTTCATGGTGTATTTGTTTGAGGTTTAAAGTTTAAAGTTCAATGAATCTTTAACTTGAAACGGTTATTAATCTCTTAGTAACGGTAAAGTTGAGCAGCGCAAAAGTCCTTCTTGCTTCGCTATTTCTGCATAGGGAATTTCTTCAACGGTAAATCCTTTTTCTCGCAACCATGTATTCAATCGGGTGAAGTTTTTTTCAGAAACTACAACATTAGGAGCAATAGAAAACACATTGGAATTCATGTGATACATTTCTTCTCGGGTGATATGAAATAGGTTTTCTTTTCCAAATAGTTTTAACAAATACCTGTAATCGGACTCTTCTCTAAAACCACTTTTATAAATAATTCCCATATTATCTCCAATTGGCTGAAAGCAACAATCTAAATGCAAGGCATTGTCTCGGGCTTCCATTTTGGATTTTACTAAATCAAATTCTTTTACAATTTTATGCGGAAATAACTCTTTAATATAATTTACCCCAGCCATATTGGTTCGAGCAGTAATATATTCTTTGTAATCAGATCCTTTGTAGGTTCCGATAAAAATGTAATCATTCCAAAGCATAACATCTCCACCTTCAATATGTACGTCATCTGGAGGGCGAACCACTTTAGTTGGATCCATTTGATCAATTATATATTGAATAGCATCTAATTCTCGTTCTCTATCCGGAAGTATATTGGCTTTAATAAAAATATCATCAATTACGAATCCGATATCTCTAGTAAAAATTTGATTGTAATTTTCTATTCGCTCGGGACGGAATACTTTAACATCATATTTTTTAAAAACCTCATTAAATGCTTCCATTTCTTGAACCATGTCTTCTTCTGTAGGATACGTTCCGGCAAGAATGTGTTCTAATGATTTGGGATCATAAGCTTCTTCGGCAGTAGGCGTAGGACCATTATCTAAAGCAGAACCCAATACAACTGCTCTTAATCTAGAAGTTTCATTTTTTACATTTAACTGCAACATAAATTTTTTGCTTTATAGCAAATATAAAAAAGCTCCGCCGAATAGCGAAGCTTTTGTTTATAAGTATTGATAGATTTTTTATCTTTTATCCATCGGAACAAAGTCTCTTAAAGGATGTCCAACATACACTTGTCTTGGTCTACCAATTGGTTCTTTATTAATACGCATTTCTTTCCATTGTGCAATCCAACCTGGTAAACGACCAATAGCAAACATTACGGTAAACATTTCAGTTGGAATTCCTAATGCACGGTAAATAATACCTGAATAGAAATCTACGTTTGGATATAATTTTCTAGAAACAAAGTATTCATCTACAAGAGCTGCTTCTTCTAACTCTTTTGCAATTTGAAGAATAGGATCATCAACCCCTAATGAAGCCAATACCTCATCTGCTGCTTTTTTGATTATTTTTGCTCTAGGATCGAAGTTTTTATATACTCTATGACCAAATCCCATCAAACGGAATGGATCGTCTTTATCTTTCGCTTTTGCCATGTATTTATTTGCATCTCCACCGTCTTTTTGAATTGCTTCAAGCATTTCAAGAACCGCTTGATTTGCTCCACCGTGAAGAGGTCCCCATAATGCAGAAACTCCTGCAGAAATGGAAGCAAATAATCCAGCGTGTGAAGAACCAACAATTCTTACTGTAGAAGTAGAACAGTTTTGCTCGTGATCGGCATGTAAAATAAATAACTTATCTAAAGCATCAATAACCACTTGATTATTAGCATAAGGACCTGTTGGCAATTCAAACATTAAGCGCATGAAATTTTCAACATATCCTTTTGTATTATCATAGTAATTCAATGGATACCCCATCATTTTTCTATATGTCCAGGTTGCAATAACAAGAAATTTACCGATTGTTTTACAAACCGCTTCATACATTTCTTTTTCATTTTCAACATTTACTACTTTTGGATTAAAAGCAGTTAATGCAGAAGTTAATGAAGATAAAACACCCATTGGATGCGCTGTTTTTGGAAAACCATCAATGATGTTTTTCATTTCTTCATTCACTAAAGTATATTTACGAATGTCGTTTTCAAATTGCTCTAATTGAACTTTTGTAGGAAGTTCCCCAAATATGATTAAGTAAGAAACTTCAAGAAAATTAGCTTTAGCTGCTAAATCTTCAATAGCATATCCTCTATAACGAAGGATTCCTTCTTCACCATCTAGGAAAGTAATTTCACTTTGACATGAACCCGAGTTTTTATAACCTGGATCTAGAGTGATAGCACCCGTTAAATCGCGAAGTTTGTTAATATCGATAGCAGGTTCGTTTTCGCTTCCTACAATTACAGGAAACTCATACTTTTTGCCATCATATTCTAATATTGCTGTTTTTGACATGATATTATTGAAAATTAAGTCTGAATATTTTTAATTTAACAAATTTATGGAATAATAAGCGAATTATAAAATTATATTTCTAACGTTTTCGTTAATTTTTAATTAAATTTTGCAAGATTGATACATACGCAGAAAAAGTAAAATCAAAAAAAATGCCCTTTAGAAACTAAAGGGCATTAAAAGTATATAATTACTAAATTATTTTTGTTTGAAGGCTTTCACTCCAGGGAAATAAGCTGTATCTGCTAATTCTTCTTCTATACGCAACAATTGATTGTATTTTGCCATACGATCTGAACGAGAAGCCGATCCCGTTTTTATTTGACCACAGTTTAATGCAACAGCCAAGTCAGCAATAGTATTGTCTTCTGTTTCACCTGAACGGTGGGACATTACTGAAGTGTACCCTGCATTTTTAGCCATATTAACCGCTGCAATTGTTTCGGTTAACGTACCAATTTGATTCACTTTAACAAGAATTGAGTTGGCAATTCCTTTTTCAATTCCGGTTGATAAACGCTCCACATTAGTTACAAACAAGTCATCTCCAACTAATTGCACTTTATCTCCAATTAACTCGGTTAAATACTTCCAACCATCCCAGTCGTTTTCTTGCATTCCGTCTTCTATTGAAATGATAGGATATTTGGTAGCCAATTCAGCCATATATTCTGCTTGTTCTTTTGATGTTCTCACTTTTCCGTTTGGTCCTTCAAATTTAGTGTAGTCGTATTTCCCATCTACATAAAATTCTGAAGCAGCACAATCTAAAGCAATCATTACTTCATCTCCAAATTTATAACCTGCATTTTCAACAGCTTTTTTAATGGTTTCCAGAGCATCTTCAGTTCCACCAGCTAAGTTTGGCGCAAAACCTCCTTCATCACCTACAGCAGTAGAAAGATTTCTATCGTGTAATACTTTTTTCAAATTGTGGAAAATTTCAGTTCCCATTTGCATTGCATGAGTAAATGAAGTTGCTTTAACCGGCATCACCATAAATTCTTGAAAAGCAATAGGTGCATCAGAGTGCGATCCTCCGTTGATGATATTCATCATTGGAACAGGCAATGTATTTGCGGAAACGCCACCAACATATCTATATAAAGGCAATCCCAACTCATTAGCAGCCGCTTTGGCAGCAGCCAAAGAAACACCAAGAATTGCATTAGCCCCAAAGTTTCCTTTATTTGCAGTTCCGTCTAAATCAATCATAATTTGATCGATTAAGTTTTGTTCAAAAACAGAAACTCCTAATAATTCGGGAGCTATTTTAGTATTTACATTTTCAACTGCTTTTAAAACTCCTTTTCCCATGTAAGCTTTTCCTCCATCACGAAGTTCTACCGCTTCATGTTCTCCTGTTGAAGCTCCACTAGGAACTGCAGCACGACCTAATACACCATTTTCGGTAATTACATCTACTTCAATTGTAGGATTTCCTCTAGAATCTAAAATTTGTCTAGCGTGTACTTTAATAATAATACTCATTATCTAAATTATTTATTTGTTTTTGGGTTAAATCATCAAAAATTACTCACAAATTTAAGCATATTGAAAAATATACCATTTGTTTTTTAAAAAACTTATAAACGCAAACGATTTAGTAGCAGCTAAATAACATTGCCACTGCTCATTATTGCATCAACTCAATAAATTTATCAAAAAGATAGGATGAATCATGCGGCCCGGGGCTAGCCTCTGGATGGTATTGTACTGAAAAACATTTTTTTGATTTCATTTGCATTCCAGCAACTGTATTATCATTAATATGGTAATGGGTGATTTCAAGATCGGGATGTTTCTCCAGCTCTTCTCTGTTTACTGCAAAACCATGGTTTTGAGAAGTAATTTCACCTTGCCCAGTTAGCGTGTTCATAACAGGATGGTTAATTCCTCTGTGCCCATTGAACATTTTATAAGTAGAAACGCCATTAGCTAAGGCGATAATTTGATGTCCTAAACAAATTCCGAATAAAGGTTTGTTGGAATTGATAATTTCTTTTGCAACTTCTTGTACTCCAGTAAGAGGCTCTGGATCACCAGGGCCATTGGAAAGGAAATACCCATTTGGATTGAACGATTGCAACTCTGCAAAAGTTGAATTGTAAGGAAACACCTTAATGTAACAATCTCTTTTTGCTAGATTTCTTAGGATATTTCTTTTAATTCCAAGATCTAATGCTGCAATTTTATAAGTAGCGGTTTCTTCTCCAAAAAAGTAAGGTTCTTTAGTTGAAACCGTAGATGCCAATTCCAAACCTTTCATATCTGGAACGGCAGCTAATTGTTTTTTTAGCTCTTCTACAGAAGTTCCATCGGTAGAGATTACTGCATTTTGAGC
This sequence comes from Flavobacterium sp., assembly GCA_044374815.1. Lineage (GTDB taxonomy): Bacteria > Bacteroidota > Bacteroidia > Flavobacteriales > Flavobacteriaceae > Flavobacterium. The sequence continues at coordinate 3,539 of JBILNU010000060.1, read as the reverse complement.
TCCATTATCTCTTATATAGCTAACTAAAGCTCGGGTATCTACATCGGAAATACAAACTAAATTTTGTTTTTCAAAATAAGTATACAAATCACTTTCTGAATCGGGACGCGAATGATTAAAACTAAAATTCTTACAAACTAAACCTGCAATTTTAATCCCATCCGACTCCACTTCATTTTCATTCACACCATAATTTCCTATATGTGGATTGGTAGCAACCATTATTTGACCAAAATACGATGGATCGGTAAAGATTTCTTGGTATCCTGTCATTCCGGTGTTAAAACAAACTTCTCCAAAGGTAGTACCCGAAATTCCAATAGATTTTCCGTGAAAGATTGTTCCGTCAGCTAGAAGTAGAATGGCTTGTGGTCTTGTAGTGTATCTCATTAGTTGTTGTTTTGCCAAATAGTTAGTAGTTGCATGCAAATTTAGGATTTTCGAATTAAATATCTAAAGTTCTTTTTAGAAACTTTATTAAGAATTCAAATAAAATTATACACATTAATATCGAAACCTTTTTAGATTAAATTAATTATAAATTCATAAAAAAAACTCCCCAATAAAAAATTGAGGAGTTTTAAGTATTAGGCTTGTCCCGTAGGACCAAAATTTAAAGGAATTGCCGGTTGTTCGGAATCTTTTATTTCGCCATGAGCTTGTTCAAATCGGTGAATGTTTTCTCCAATTGCCTTTAGCAATCTTTTAGCATGCTGTGGCGTTAGTATGATTCTCGATTTTACTTTCGATTTTGGAACACCAGGCATGATTGTTACAAAATCTAACACAAATTCTGAAGGTGAATGATTGATAATAGCCAAGTTAGAATAAATTCCTTCTGCTACTTTTTCATCCAATTCAATATTGATTTGTCCTGGTACTTGTTCGTTTTCGCTCATAATTAATAAATATATTCTTCTTTACTAGCCATAATTTCATTGTAGTCTTCTTTAGATCCTACAATTACATTATCGTAATCTCTCATACCTGTACCTGCAGGAATTCTGTGTCCTACAATTACATTTTCTTTCAATCCTTCTAAAGTATCTACTTTACCTGCTACAGCAGCTTCGTTTAATACTTTAGTAGTTTCTTGGAAGGATGCAGCAGAGATAAACGATTTCGTTTGAAGCGATGCTCTTGTAATACCTTGTAAAACTGGAGTTGCAGTTGCTGTAATAACATCACGAGCTACAACTAAGTTTTTATCATTTCGTTTCAATAATGAGTTTTCATCTCTAAGAACTCTTGGAGAAACGATTTGACCTGGTTTAAGAACTTCAGAATCTCCAGCATCTTCAACCACTTTCATTCCGTACAATTTATCATTTTCTTCTAAGAAATCAGAAGTGTGAATTAATTGCTCTTCTAAGAATAAAGTATCTCCTGGATCTTCAACTCTCACTTTACGCATCATTTGACGAATAACTACCTCAAAGTGCTTGTCGTTAATTTTTACCCCTTGTAAACGGTATACCTCTTGAATTTCATTTACTAAATACTGTTGTACAGCTGAAGGTCCTTGAATTCTTAAAATATCATCTGGTGTAATAGCACCGTCAGACAATGGTACACCCGCTTTTACGAAGTCATTCTCTTGAACTAAGATTTGACTTGATAATTTCACTAGGTATTTTTTAACTTCACCAAACTTAGACTCGATAATGATTTCACGATTACCTCTTTTGATTTTTCCAAAAGTAACCACTCCATCAATTTCAGATACTACAGCTGGGTTAGAAGGATTACGAGCCTCTAATAACTCGGTAATTCTTGGTAAACCTCCGGTAATATCACCTGCTTTAGAAGAACGACGAGGAATTTTAACAAGGATTTTACCTGCTTTAATTTTCTCTCCATCTTCTACCATAAGGTGAGCCCCTACTGGCAAGTTGTAAGAACGGATTAACTCTCCGTCTTTACCATATACCAATAAAGTTGGGATTAATTTTTTATTTCTTCCTTCAGAAATTACTTTTTCTTGGAAACCAGTTTGCTCATCAATTTCAACCATGTACGATTGCCCTTGCTCTAAATCTTCGTAAGCAATTTTTCCAGTAAATTCTGAAACAATAACTCCATTATACGGATCCCATTTACAGATAGCAGTTCCTTTTTCAACAACATCACCATCTTTTACATTAATTACAGATCCATAAGGAATGTAATGCGTGCTTAATAAGATTCCTGTTTTAACATCGATTAATTTTAATTCTGTAGAACGAGAAACAACGATATCTACTTTGTTTCCATCGGCATCTTCTCCAACAACAGTTTTTAAATCATCAATTTCTAGCTTACCGCCAAATCTAGCAATGATACTAGACTCTTCAGAAACTCCACCTGCAACCCCACCCACGTGGAAAGTTCTAAGTGTTAACTGCGTTCCTGGCTCTCCAATAGATTGTGCTGCGATAACTCCAACAGCTTCTCCTTTTTGAGTCATTTTTCCGGTTGCTAGGTTACGTCCGTAACATTTAGCACAAATACCTTTTTTAGCCTCACAAGTTAATGGAGAACGCACATCGATTTTTTCAAGTGGCGATTCTTCAATAGCTTTAACAATAGCTTCGGTAATTTGTTCTCCTGCATGAACTAAAATATTTGAATCTAATGGATTAATAACATCTTGTAATGCTACACGTCCTAAAATTCTTTCTCCTAATGTTTCAACAATTTCTTCGTTTTTCTTTAAAGCAGAAACTTCAATTCCTCTTAACGTACCACAATCTACAGAGTTCACGATAACATCTTGAGATACATCATGTAATCTACGAGTTAAGTAACCTGCATCGGCAGTTTTAAGAGCGGTATCCGCAAGACCTTTACGAGCACCGTGCGTTGAGATAAAGTACTCAAGGATTGAAAGACCTTCTTTAAAGTTAGAAAGAATTGGGTTTTCAATAATTTCACCACCACCAGCAGTCGATTTTTTAGGCTTAGCCATCAAACCACGCATACCTGTTAACTGACGAATTTGCTCTTTAGAACCCCTCGCTCCAGAGTCAAGCATCATGTACACCGAGTTGAAACCTTGTTGATCTTCTCTAATGTTTTTCATTGCTAACTCGGTTAATTGTGCATTGGCAGAAGTCCAAATATCAATAACTTGGTTGTAACGCTCGTTGTTGGTAATAAGACCCATATTATAGTTTAAGGAAATACCTTCAACTTGCTCTCTTGCATCTGCAATTAACTTGGTTTTTTGTTCTGGAATTCTAATATCACCTAATGAGAATGATAATCCACCTTTGAAAGCGAATTTATAACCCATATCTTTCATATTATCAAGGAAAGCTGCAGTTGTAGGTACATCTGTTACCGACAAGATTTTTCCGATAATATCTCTTAAAGATTTTTTAGTTAATACTTCATTGATGTATCCAGCTGCTTCAGGAACTACTTCATTAAACAATACTCTACCAGCTGTTGTTTGGATAATTTTATAAATAGAATTTCCGTTTTCATCAATATCTTTAGCTCTAATTTTAACTCTAGCATTTAACTCTAATCTACCTTCGTTTAAAGCAATGTTTACT
>JBILNU010000059.1:0-11441 GCA_044374815.1 Flavobacterium sp. | reverse complement strand
ATTGATTTGTTGCAGCAACCCAACCCAACATAAAAGGTATTGCTCCTGGAAAAGCTCCAACAAAAACTGAAAGTGGGGTAACCGTTTTTAAAGGAGTATAAACGCTTGTATATAAGAAAATTGAAATTGCACCAAACATTGCTGTTTTTGGATTAATAAAATACAACAATACAATTCCTATAATGGTCAATAAACTGGCAATAAATAAAGCCATATTTGGAGTCATTCTTCCTGCAGGAACGGGTCTGTTTTTGGTTCGATCCATTAAGATATCCAAATCTTTTTCAATGACCTGATTATAAGCATTAGAAGCACCAACCATACAATAACCTCCCACTATTAGTACTAAAAGAGTAATCCAACTAAAAGGGTGTTCCTCATCAAACCCTAATAAATATCCTGCTATAGAAGAGAAAACAACGCTAATTGCCAACCCTGCTTTGGTTATTTGTTTAAAATCATAGTAGATTTTTGTGATTGAAAATTGAGATTGTAGTGTTTCCAAAAATGATTTTAATTTAAACTTGTGCAAAAGTAGTTTATCGAAAAGTATTTGACAAAAAACATTTCACAAATAATAGTTATAAATTACAAATATTTGAAAAATTAATAATCCCCGTTTGCAACTTGTCCATTTGCAATGGCTTTGGCTGAAGAGGTGCCAATTCTTTTTACTCCCAATTGAATCATTTTAATTGCTTCTTCGTAAGTTTTCACTCCGCCAGCAGCTTTAATAGGTAGCGGCGATGCATTTTCGAGCATCATTTTTACGGAAGTGACAGTTGCGCCATTCGGCAAATCATTTTTTGTTATATAGAAACCCGTTGACGATTTCACAAATACTGAGGAATAACATTCTTCTTTAAAATTGGCAATAATTACATTTTTTATTAAAGCTGAAAGCTGAATTATTTGTTCGCCATTTAGCGCAGCTACTTCAATAATCCATTTTACAATTTTATGATGAGATAAACCTAATTTTGTTCCTTCGAGTATTTCATTTTTCACCAAATTGACATTTCCATTTTTGAATGCTTCATAGTTGCAAACAAAATCTAAATCATCTGCTCCATCATTAATTGCTTGTTGTGCCTCGGCTAATTTTTCTTCTAATGAATAAGTTCCCTCCGGAAAACCAATAACGGTTCCAACAGAAACTTTTGAATGTGCAGCTGTGATTATTTGTTTTGCTAATTTTACTCTGTTTGGGCGAATCATTACCAATTTAAAATCTTCTTCAATTGCCTCTTGTACAAATCCATTAACAATATTAATGTCTTCTTTTTCGGAAATTCCTGCTTGTTGGGGAGTTTTTAAATAGGTTGAATCTAAATAATTTTTAACATTCATACAGCTCAATTAATAAAGTAAAAATATACAAAAAAACCACTCAAGGAGTGGTTTTACTATTTTTATATGCTAGTTTAATAATTAAAATTCCAGTTAAAGCGCCAAGAGTATTTGCTATGACATCATATACATCTGGATTCCTTAAAGTGGTGAAAGCCCCTTGACAAATTTCTATTATAATTCCGTATAAAATTGCCGTAATCAATGCTATACTTTTGGCGTTTTTGGTAAATTTTGTTTTAATTAAAAACAAAAACCAAACAATTACAAAAACAAGATAAAAAGCAAAGTGGACATATTTATCATTTAAGTCAAAAACAAAAGACTTACCAATTTCTGGGCTTATTGTTATCAAACTTAAAGTTGAAACAAAGCAAGTCCAAAGAATTGCAATAACAAAATATGATTTATGATTAAGCGCCAATTAGTTTAGCATAAGCATCACTATCTAATAGGTCTTCCCATTGAGAGGCATCAGAAACTTTAACTTTTACCATCCATCCTTTTCCATAAGGATCGGTATTAACTAATTCTGGATCACGCTCTAACTCTTGGTTAAATTCAATGATTTCTCCAGCCATTGGCAAGAATAAATCCGAAACTGTTTTTACTGCCTCAACAGTTCCAAAAACTTCATCTTTATCTAAATTTTGATCTAAGGTTTCCACTTCAACATAAACGATATCACCCAATTCTTTTTGAGCAAATTCAGTAATTCCAACAGTTGCAATTTCACCATTCATAGCGATCCATTCGTGATCTTTAGAGTATTTTAAATTGGTAGGTATGTTCATTTTTTTTGTAATTTAATTTTAGGTCAAAGGTATTATTAATTATTAAAATTTAAAAAGGAATTCGTTTCATTTTTTTAGTTTCCAAAACTATATCTTAGAGTAAATCCACCCCTGATATTTGTCATTGGAAAAGAAGTTGAAATAACTGCTTGTGAAAACGAATGATCATAATAAAATATAGCCGTCAGATTTTTACTAAACGAATAATCTGCAGATAATCTTAAGGTCCAAATGTCTTGACCTCCACCCAATTGATTATTGTTGTAATCTAAATAACGAACGATTGTTTTATTATTCCTATAGGAAAAATCAATTTTTAAATTGATATCACTTTTAATAATTCCTGTAGGACTGTCTGCAAGTTTAGATGAAAAAATAACATCTTTAAATCGATATCCTGTTCCAATAATATATTCAATACCATTAACTTCTGTTAATAAATTATTGTCGAAACTTAAAGATAATGCTCTATCTTTTTTTATTTCAGCTAGAATTTTTAATGAACTTTTTGTTTCAAAGTCTAGTCGAATTAATGGATTAAACTGCTCCACTAAATTCACATTTCCAATTATTGTTTGGCTATAAAAATTACCGTTTAATGGATTTATTTCATTAGCATACTGTGTATATTCTATATTAGACCTGAACGAATTAATTGTATATGAAGCTTTGTAAGCATGTTGAATAGAAAAACGCTTAAATCTTTCTTTAAAGTAATTGTAACGCATTAATCCGTTGTATTTTATGTTCCAGTTTGGAATTGGTATATCTTTAAAAGCATTTAAAGAAATTTTACCCGCTCTAGCTTCAGCACTTGGAGCAATATTCACACCAATTTCTTTTAATGCAGGTATGTCAAATCCGGTGTAGGCTGCTAAGAAAGCAGGTAATAATACTTCGGTGCTATTTTTACCAAATCCGGCGGGAAATCCATCTGCATTTACTGGGAAATTTGTTGTGCCATAATATTCAGTTGCCAAACGGTTAGCTATAATAATACGATTATTTCTAAATTCTTCAAAAGAGGTGGAGAAAAACTCATCACTATGTCTAAATGAAGATTTTAACATTACTGTAGAAATTGCAAAATTTCCTGTACTATATGGGGATCTAGAGTTATATACTCCGTCCATAACATCATATTGCTCTGAATAGTTACTAGAATAAGATCTATTAGCAGTTAAATCAATTTTAAAATCTGGAAACAAATCTATATTGGCGGTAAAGTCAAGTGTTTTTGTAAGAACTTGAGTATAATTTTGATTGAAATTAGGATAATTTGTTAACCAACCATTTTTAGCCGCTTCAAAACGTACATCATCTTGAGCACCAAAAGCAAAACCAAGATTTGGTCTTGAAGTTCCAAAAAATCCAATTCCTGGTAAAAACCCTGGCAAAGCGGTTCCTTGGTTTTCTGTATAGTTAATTTGAATATTTTTAATACTGGTAACGACTCCTATTAATCCATCAACAAAAACATTAGAATTTTTTACAGGAACAGGTTTCACATTTACAACTTTTTCTCCCGGTTTTGGTGGTGTAACGGGCGCTGCTTTTTTAGGTGTTTTTTGTTTGGATAAACCAATATATTTATAAAATGAATCCATATTAAAAGCGGTATTCAATTTATGTGAACCGGAATTTTGAATTGTATTTCCTAAATTATATTGAATTCCTGTTTCAGAATCTACAACAGAAGACATCGCAATTGAAGCGCGTTGCCAGCTGTAAGTTCCTGCATAGGTATAATTTGATTTTACAAAACTCAAAAACGGAATTTTATTTACGGGCAATTCATAATTTACAGTTACCTGTTGGTTGTGTAAATTTGGCAAGCCAATATTCCAATAGTCAGACCAAATAGTGTAAGAATTATCTGGCTCATTATTTTCATTCATGTAATTTCTAACAATATTATTAGAATTTGCATTCAAGTTAATTTTCAATGATTTAGTTAGGTTGTAATTAAATCCGTATTGATAATTAAATAAGAAATTTCTTTGATATAGGGCATCCAATCCTATTCCTTCAACATCTACCAAACGAAATTGTTGTCTATTAAATTGTCTAGTAATATTAGTGCTAAATGAAATATTTGTGGGCTTATAATTAAAATTAAAATCGCTTAATAATTTCCAATAACTACTTTTCTTGAAATACTTAACCGATTTAAATGGCTCTACAGGTTTTGGCTGAAAGGCAAAAGTATAATCGGCAGTGGTGCTAACTCTTTGATCAATATAACTCTCCAACTCATAACTGTGTCGATCTACTTGATTATAAGAATAAGATAGCGTTACGTTTTCAATATCATAGAAATGAGGTTTTGCTTTTTCCCCTCTTTCTTTTTTTACCCCGATAAAGTTGATACTTTTTCTCTTTGTATAGTCAATGGCTCTATTTCTAATATTTCTTTTTTCACCTTCGTCTGCTGTTTCGTCAATTAGTTGCTTTAATTCAATATCTTGATTAAATGGATCATATTTAGGAGTTATGAATTCTTCCCCTATACCATAATTAAACGGCAGATTAACTCCCCATTTTTTTGGCAATAATTTACCCAAACTCAAATTAGTAACTATGTTATATTGCAAAACATCTTCTCTACTTCGATCATTAGGTCCTTGCTCTAATGTACCAAAACCAATTGTACTCATTTTACCAGTAGCAGAAATATTAGCAAAATCGGCAAGATTGGCATCCATACTAGCAACGGCTGCCATACCCCCTTTATTATCCATTCCTGCTAATCGAAGTTCATTAAACCAAACTTCTCCTTTAAGACGCCTTGGATTTAATGGATGCTGTGGAGTATTTAGCACATTGGTTTGGTTTTTTACTCCAAGCATTAAGGTACGAACCAAACCAAAATTAGGATTCCCACGAATACCTAGGCGTAAATTAGGGTCCCCATCTCCATCTGGAATTGTAATATCATCATCTGGATAATATATTTCTCCGGGAAGATAAACATGACTCATCGCTTTGATTTTCATTCTGGTAATTAACTCTAATGAAATGTCCATATTATTCGCTTCTGGCCATACACCCTCCTGAGAGTTGTCACCAAATTGGGTTTTTGATAATGGTTTTTCTACTTGATAAAAATTATCTGTAAAGTCATTACCAAAACGAATAAATCCCATTAACTCATTATCTTCAATTGAACCTGGGTCAGTTGGAATTGCTTCAGCATGAACAAACATTTTTAATTTTTTGTATTGACGCATATCAACACTCACATTTTTGAATACAGCTCGAGAATCTCCAGGCTCTAATCCAAAATCTGTTAAACTTCCTATTCTTATTGACAATGATTGTTCGTTTTGAGGAATTAAGGTATTGTTATTAAACAATTGCTCCAGTTCTACTCCAGGTGGAACAACATAACGAATAGGTTCTCTTGCGCCATTTTCTTGAACATTAACTGCAGAAGAGTCATAGTCGGTGGTGTCATCAGAGGTATCTGTATCTAATGGATCTAATGTAAGATCATATTTTCTCCAATCACCTCTAACTAAATCTAATGATCCAAAACGAAGTGTCATTTGATCAGTGAATTTAGTCATAAACATTCTCATAAATCGTATAGAACGAAAATCAGAAATACTACCAATAATATTAGTTGGTTGTTTTATTGGAATCTTGAATTGAATCCAACGCGCAGTGGTAGTTTCCCCATTAGGAAGTGAAACTGTAGTTGGTAAAATATTGGTAATAAAATTATTTCCTACTTGTGATAAATCGGATGGGCTTATTTTAATGCTATATTCATAATATGCATTAATGGTATTCATGGTATTATCACGATTTACATCTTCTACATCGGGAACTGTTGTAGAGCCTCTATTGGTATCAGTAACTTCTATAGGTGAATTTCCTTCTGTTCCATTATAATATTTGTATCGTTCAAAAATATCACCGTCGGTATTTAAAAAATAAATATAATCGTCTTCAGCAGGGTCAGAAAAGGAAGCAAAGTTTGGATATTTTGCAGCTTCTTGAGTATTATTTAAACCATTATAGCCAACATCTTGAGAGGATCTGTTCCCTTCATTTGAATCAAAAGCATATATTAAAGATTGAGAAGCGGGGCTGTCACCCCATACAGTAGGTGGTGCTAGGGTTTGATTGTTTCCTACACCATTTTCATAAAATTTTCTACCATCTTGAAGAATATCTTCAGAAATTTCACCCAAATTAAAATAAATTCTTCCTGTATTGTTGGGGTTAATTGGTGTTGGTGAAACTCGAGTATCAGTATATGGGTCTAACATCCAAAACTGAATATATTCAATGTTTGATTGTTCAAAATTCGTTGTAGTTAATGATCTAAATATTCCTCCAAAATTAGACTCCGGATTTGGCAATGAATTATCTGTTCCAGTTGCTGGATTAAAATTATATTGTCCGCGTTCTTTTGGGAAATAAGTTAAATCTAATGTATTTACAACTTGAGTTTGTCCAGCAGCAATAGTAGTTGCAGGGTATAATTCTTGACTAAAAATTCTTCTGGAACTATTTAATGATAAATCATCATCCGATATTCCGGAAGGCCTTTGGGCATAAAAAATTGGGTCGATAGTATACCATGCTATTTTGGCTCTTTTAAAACCATAATCTAGTGCCGTTGAGTTACCTCCAAAATCTGAATAATCAGGTGCGACACCAGTGGTTGGTCGAATTGGTGTTGAAGATAAAAACCAAGAATAAGGTGATCTTAAGTCAATATTGGTTTGAGTTCCTTCAAAATCTTCAACATAAACTGTAGATTCTCCATTAAATCGATCTGCTTCAGGAGTATCTGGTTTTAATAAAGCTATTTCACCTCTAAATGAAACATTAGAAGGCACATCGGTATCAATATTAGGTAATTTATTGACCAATCGGGTTAAGAATGGAACTTCCGATGAAAAACTGGTGTTTAAACCATAAATAGTGTTGTTCACCGATTCTTGACCATAGTTAGTTTTTTGAGTAAATGGTCGCTCCGAAATTTTTAACATAGTAGCGCCCAATAAAAATTTATCTGAAAATTTATGCTCTATATTTATTCCATAAAATCTTCTGGTTTGTCTTCCAAAAGTTGAATTATTTTCTACCGAAACCTGAATTGGTGTATTGGAAGCTGATAAAGCAGGATCTAAAATTTGAACTCTACCGGCTTGATAATTTACAGTAAAATCAACACCTTCTATCAATCTTCTTCCACCTGCAGTAACTACAACAGATCCTTTAGGAACATTAAATGCACCTATTGGTATTCCATCTCCTCCCGAAGACTTGAATTTTCCTCTTAATTGGAATTTATTTTTTGAACTGTTTTGAAGTGCAGCTGCTTGGGTAGATTTATAAAGGCTAGAATACACATATTTTAATTGGTTATCATTATAAGCTCCAGGAGTTGTTTCTGGCAAATCATAATTTTCAATCGGACTTCCTGATTTTAATTTATTAAATAAATATTTTCCAAATGGCTCTACAGATGTAAAGATTAAACGACCATTTTGTTGATCAACTGTTAGTCCTGGAAGAAAATCAAAAAAACCATCTCCGCCATTTTGTGGATCATTATTATAATTCAATCTATCTAGTCCAAAAACTTTTAATAAAGGAGTATCGACAACACCGCCTGGTAAAGGCGAAGTGGTATTTGCTGGCGTAATATAATTTAATGGAGAAGGATCTGCGTATAAGATATTGAATTTAAATTCTTCTTTTTGTAATTGAAAACCACTCGGTATTTGATAAATATTTTTCATCATCAATCCCCAAATTGGTTGCTGTACATTAGTCAAACTACTCTTTAGTAATTTCAATATCAAAGATTGAGATGATGGAACCCCTGTGGCACTTACCTGGGTTGCCTCTACACCGTCGGTGCCAAATTCACCTACTTGATATACCTCATCGCCAATTGTATATTGATAAGCTACTGCCAGAACTTCATCAGTTGCTAATCGTTGTTGCAAGGAAATATATCCTAGTTGGGGATGGAAAGTAAATTCGTTAGGCAATAATTTTCTTGCATTTTCTAATTTTGAATAATCGGTACCTTCATTAACCTGAATTGTATTGTTAAATCCTTGATTTGTAGTAATTATTTCTCTAATGTTTGTATTTAATAAACCTGGATAATTTGGATTTGGTGGAGTTGAAGGAATAATTAAATTGGGATCATAACGGTTGTTACCATTATTTGGCGGGGTATTTATAGGCTTTAAAAAGAAATCGTTTGGCTGAAAAGGATTAATATCGGCAGGGTTAATTACTACAACTTGATTGTCACTCAATGCCGTGGATGTAGCTGTGTCTGTTAATCTTGCTTCACCTAAATCTTGAATTGCAATGATATTTCTTAGGTTATTATTTGTAGTATTTACTCTATTTTGTCTATTAGTAATCCATACTTCAATTCTTGTAATTTGAACTCTACTATCAATTAATGGATAATTAATTAACGATTTATCATATTGATTTTTAAAGTATTGAGATAAAAAGTAATGTCTGTCTGAATCATATTCTTGAGCAAATAATTCAAAATTTTGAATTGTTCCACCACCTTGAGCTGTAACTGTTCTAGTTTGAGATTGTTGTTCGGCAAATACAGCATTTACAGAAGTACCTCCAAATTGCAATTGTGCTTTTACGCCAAACAAGCTTTGGGCACCTTGAATAAGAGTGCTATTTAAGGGCATGTTTACATTTCCTACTTCAATTTTTTTTATGATAGAATCTTCACCTCCTGAAGCAGATGGGTCAAATGACAGTTTAATTAAATTTTGAAATGAAAAAGTAGATTGCGTGTCATAATTTGCATTAACATTTAATCTTGTTCCCACTTTCCCCATCAAACTCATACTGATTCTTTGATTAAAATCGAAGGTGGTCATAGATCTATTTCTGGGAGAAAAAGAGGGGTTATCTTGTTTTGTATGTCTAAAACCTAGGTCAACCTCTACAGATCCAGTAGGTTTAACATCTATGGTGTTACTTCCAAAAATTGCTTCAAAAAAACTAGAATTCACATAGTATTTTGGCAATAAATTCTTTTTCTCTGCAATACTTTTTTCTTTCTGACCTGCAATTGCATCTGATTTTTGCTTAAAATAATCATGCATCGATTCTTTAAGTATCAGTTTCTCATATTCTTTTGGTGTAAGAATAATTGGATAATTAATGTCAATTCCAGCAAAAGATTTATTTAAAATATATCGATCTGTAGCGGGATCATAGGTATAGGCTTCAATAATACTTTTTGGATTTTCTAATACCATTTGCCCCTTATTATATGTAGTATCATTTGGTCTTACTTGAGAAAAAACCACTTGATTTACAACCAATGTAGCAAAAATAAAAGCTAATTTAAGGTATTGAAATATATATTTTGGTTGGTTTGTTTTCAAAAATTATAAATTTTTTAATGCTTGCTTAATAATCAATTCTATAGTAGCATCAGGATTTTGACTAATCACATTATCCACTACTTTTTCGGAAGTTTTTCTGACAAATCCTAAAACCTCCAAAGCAGATAACGCTTCATCTCTATTTGTATTGTTTTGAAACATAGAAATTTCATCCAAATCATATAATTTTAACACTTTATCCTTCAAATCTAATATTGCTCTCTGTGCTGTTTTGCCTCCAATTCCTTTTATGGATTGAATGGTATTTACATCACCACTAGCAAGTGCCTGAATTATTTGTTTAGGCTCTAATGATGAAAGCATGGTTCTAGCTATTCCTGCTCCAATACCAGATACAGTCAATAACATTTTAAAGATTTCTTTTTCCGATTTTTCAACAAAACCGTACAAAGAATGTGCATCCTCTTTGATAATTAAATGGGTATACAATTTAATTAAATCGGTTTTTGGAAGTAGCGAATAGGTATGCAAAGAAATATGAATATGATAACCAACTCCATTACAATCAATTACAACTTCTGTTGGTGTTTTTTCTATTAATTTTCCCTGAATTTGTGCTATCATTTTTCTAAAAATCGAATTTCAAATATAACAAAAAACAAATAAGTAATTTTTTATTAAAACTTAACTATTTTTTCTTTTTTCTGTTTTTCTTGTGCATCCACAACTGCTACCGCTGCCATATTGACCATTTCTTCAACACTTGCGCCTAGTTGAAAAATATGAACTGGTTTGTCCATTCCCAACATGATTGGCCCAACAGAATCTACTTTATATAATTCTTTTAATAATTTGTAGGTAATGTTTGCCGATTCTAAGTTTGGAAAAATTAAGGTATTTACTTTTTTTCCAGCCAGTTTTGAAAAAGGAAACTTTCCTTTTAGCATGTCTGGATTTAAAGCAAAATCAGCTTGTATTTCTCCATCTACAATTAAATTCGGATGATTTTGATGTAAGTAAGCTACAGCTTCTCTTACTTTACTGGCGCTAGCAACTGTTGATGATCCAAAATTTGAAAAGGATACCATTGCAATTACCGGTTCCATACCAAACATTCGAACTGTTTTTTCAGTCATTAATGCAATTTTTGCCAAGTCATCTGCCGATGGATTTGGATTGATTGCAGTATCCGATAAAAACATTGGACCTCTATTGGTCATCATCATATTGGTAGTTGCAATCAAGGAAATCCCTGGCGCTTTTCCAATTAATTGCATTAAGGGCTTTACCACCGAAGGATAACTTCTAGAATATCCAGAAACCATTGCATCTGCATCGCCTTGGTTAACCATCATGGCGGCAAAATAATTTCGCTCTCGCATCCATTTTTGAGCATCTAATAAAGAAATGCCTCTGCGCTGTCTTTCTTTCCAAAAAATATCAGCATATCGCAATCTGCGCTCATCTTCTTCACCTGTTTTTGGATCATAAATCGGAACATCAGCATCAAATCCTATTTCCTCTTTAAGCTCTAATATATCTTCTTTTCTTCCTAATAAAATTGGATGTCCAATTCCTTCTTCAAAAACAATTTGAGCTGCTTTTAATACATCCAATTGATCTGCTTCTGCAAATACAATTCGCTTCGGATTGGTCTTAGCACGATTGGTTAACAATCGAACCATTTTATTGTCAGATCCCATTCGCTCCATCAATTCTTCTTGGTATTTTTCCCAATCGGTTATTGGATTCAAAGCTACACCACTATCCATTGCTGCCTTTGCAACTGCCGGTGCCACCATGGTAATTAACCTTGGGTCAAATGGTTTTGGGATAATATAATCGGTGCCAAAATTTAATTTGGTTTCACCATAGGCAATATTTACTTGCTCCGGAACATGTTCTTTTGCTAATTCGGCCAATGCTCTAA
>JBILNU010000143.1:0-3380 GCA_044374815.1 Flavobacterium sp. | reverse complement strand
CAAAATCTTGAATTACAACATCCAGAATTTTTTGATGAAAACTCTCCAACTCAACGTGTAGGTGGGACTATTACCAAAAACTTTCAAACGGTAGTTCATGAGAACAGAATGTATTCGCTTGATAATTCGTATTCCAAAGAAGATTTACAAGATTGGGAGACCAAAATTCAAAAAGTATTAGGTAATATTCCTTTAAAATATACTTGCGAATTAAAATACGACGGAGCTTCCATTTCTATAACGTATCAAGATGGAAAACTTTTAAAGGCTGTTACTCGAGGTGACGGATTTCAAGGTGATGATGTTACCAATAACATTAAAACAATCCGATCTATTCCATTGCAACTAAAAGGTAATTTCCCCTCCAAATTTGATATTCGCGGGGAAATCATTTTGCCTTTGGATGGTTTCGAAAAAATGAATCAAGAGTTGATCGAAATTGGTGAGCAACCTTATTCCAACCCAAGAAATACTGCATCGGGAAGTTTGAAACTACAAGATAGTGCTGAAGTTGCCAAGCGTCCGTTAGATTGTTTATTGTATTTCATTACCGGAACGGATTTACCCTTTCAAACACAATATTCTGGTTTGGAAGCTGCTAGAAACTGGGGATTTAAAGTTCCGAATCAGTCCAAGTTGGCAGCCAACTTAGATGAGGTTTTTGAATTCATAAATTATTGGGATGTGCATCGCCATGATTTGCCTTATGAAACGGATGGGGTAGTGATAAAGGTGGATGATTTTAATTTGCAAAATGAACTAGGTTATACGGCTAAATCACCACGATGGGCTATTGCTTATAAATTTAAATCGGAGCAAGTTGTCACCAAATTGAATTCCATTTCATACCAAGTAGGCCGAACTGGTGCAATTACTCCTGTTGCCAATTTAGAGCCTGTACAATTGGCAGGAACCATTGTAAAGAGAGCATCTTTGCACAATGCCGATCAAATTGAAAAGTTAGATATTCGAATTGGAGATACTGTTTTTGTTGAAAAAGGAGGGGAGATTATACCTAAAATTATCGGTGTATCGCACAGAGGTACGCAATCTGAACCTACAAAATATATAACCTATTGCCCAGAATGCAATTCAGAACTTACCAGAAAAGAAGGGGAAGCCCAACATTATTGTCCAAATTATTATGGATGTCCGCCTCAAATAATTGGTAGAATCCAGCATTATATTTCTAGAAAGGCAATGGACATTGAAGGCTTAGGTGGAGAAACTGTGGCGTTATTGTATGAAAACGGATTAGTGAAAGATTATTCTGACTTGTATGAGTTAACCGTGGAGCAAGTAATTCCATTGGAGCGTATGGCTCAAAAAAGTGCAGAGAATTTAGTAAATGGTATCCAAAAGTCTAAAGAAGTTCCTTTTGAGCGGGTGTTATTTGCACTTGGAATTCGCTATGTAGGTGAAACAGTAGCCAAAAAATTAGCCAAACATTATAAAACAATTTCCGCTTTAAGTCAGGCATCCATGATGGACTTGATTTTGGTGGATGAAATTGGAGATCGAATAGCTCAAAGTGTAATTGAGTTTTTTGAAAATCAAGACAATACTAAGATAATTGAGAGGTTACAATCGTTTGGAGTTCAATTTGAAATTGTTGAAAAATTCAATCCAGATGCCACCGATTTGTTAATTGGAAAAACCTTTGTCGTTTCGGGTGTTTTTGAACTTTTCTCAAGAGATGATTTAAAGAAATCCATTGAAGATAATGGAGGTAAAGTAGGAAGTTCAATTTCTGCTAAAACCGATTATGTTATTGCTGGAGATAATATGGGGCCGGCCAAATTAGAAAAAGCCAATCAATTGGGAATTCCAATTATTTCAGAACACGATTTTGTAGATATGATAAAAGGGTAACGCGCTGCATTACCCTTTTTAGTTTTATAGATGTTTTTTTTTATACAATAATCGACTTCCCTTGGCTTGCTATTTCCTTATCTGAAGTTAGATAAAAATCGATACGTCCTAAATTCAATCCGTAGCAACCTACTTGATTAATCAGAACATCTTTTCCATCTAAGTTTTTTTCAATCACTGGTTTATCAAGGAAGGTGTGTGTGTGACCTCCAATAATTAAATCAATATCTTTAGTTTTCTTAGCTAGAATTAAGTCGCATACTTTATTTGGATCTTCTTTGTAATTGTAACCAATATGAGAAAGACAAATTACAATATCGCATTGGTTTTCTTGTTTTAGAATTCGCGCCATATCTGTAGCCGACTCAATAGGATCGTTGTATACGGTTTCTTTGCAGTTTTTCTTATCTACTAAGCCTTGTAGCTCAACTCCCAATCCAAATACACCAATTTTCACTCCGTCTACATACTTTATTTTGTAGGGTTTTACATGTCCATCTAATACGGTGTTTTCAAATCCATAATTGGAAACAAAATCAAATTTTGCGTTAGCCATTTGCGCAAGCAAACCATCAATTCCGTTATCAAAATCATGATTTCCAAGTGTTACAATGTCGTAACCCATCACATTCATTAGTTTGAATTCCAATTCCCCACCATAATAGTTGAAATAGGGTGTTCCTTGAAAAATATCACCCGCATCCAATAAAAGTACGTTTGGATTTTCTTTTCGGATGGTTTCGATAATTGTAGCTCTTTTAGCAACGCCACCCATTCCCGGATTTCTTGGATGATCTGCAGGAAACGGATCGATATAACTGTGTACATCATTGGTATGTAAAATGGTGATGTGTTTTACTTTTTCACTTTTAAAACTACTTAAGGAAAAGCCTGTTAATCCTAAAAAAGCAGAAGTTGCAGCTGTTTTTTGTATAAAATCTCTTCTTTTCATAGTCTTATTCTTTGGTGATTCTAATGGTGGTATTTACTTTTAAGGTATCCACATCCTTAAAATAATCAATCATTATATTGCGTAGTTTATAATTCAAATCGTTTCGGGAAACATTAGTTTTTAAGAAGTCCATGTTATCGCCACCATTAGATAAATAGTCTGATGTAACTACATAATAGATTTTATTTTCTTCCAATGGTTTCCCTTGTATTAAAATATTAATGGGTTTATTTTCTTTAGAAATTGTAAAACTCATTCCGGCCAAAGGATGTGGTTTTTTTTCAGAAATAATATAATTCGCAATAGCAATTATCTGTTCTTGTTTTAAGCCAACTACCACTGCGCTATTCTCAAAAGGCATTACTTCATAGGCATTTCTAGCGGTTACATTTCCTTTAGGCATTATGGTTCTAATTCCGCCATGATTTAAAAAACAAACATCAATATTTTTGTTTTCCCTTTGAAAGAAAATAGGATTACTTTTTTCTATGGTGATATCGGCAAGAAAACAGCCAATATTGGTTTGCCATTGGCCTTTAGATTTTTCTAAATTTTC
>JBILNU010000058.1:0-11647 GCA_044374815.1 Flavobacterium sp. | reverse complement strand
AGCAAAAGACCATTTGGAAGCTACAGCATTTACAATTACTGATTCATTAAAAGATATCAATGGTAAAGCTTATGTTTCTGTTAATAAAGCATTAGTTACTCAGGCAAGTTCTGCTATACCTGTTATACCTTTATATATTTCATTATTGTATAAAATCATGAAGGCAGAAGGTATTCATGAGGGTTGTATTGAGCAAATTCAACGATTATACAGCCAAAGATTATATACAGGTCAAGCAGTTCCAACTGATTATGAAGGAAGAATTAGAATTGATGATTGGGAAATGCGTGATGATGTTCAGGCTAAGGTTGCTGAATTATGGACAAAAGCAACCACTGAAAATCTATCAGAAATAGGTGATCTACCAGGTTACAAGCAAGACTTCTTGAATTTGTTTGGTTTCGGATTTAAAGGCGTTGATTATGATGCCGGGGCCGATGAGATGGTTTTGATTTCTAGTATTGAATAATTTTACTAATTAAAATTATATAAAAGTCCTGCTTTGGCAGGACTTTTCTTTTTTAGAAATAGTATATTTGTTAAAATTTTTTTTCAAATGTATTTTTCCATTATTATTCCTGTTTATAATAGACCTGATGAAGTAAACGAACTATTAGAAAGTTTGTTGAAATCAACATATAAAGAAGACTACGAAATTGTAATTGTAGAGGATGGATCTACCGTTTCAAGTGAAGAAGTGGTTGCTAAATTTTCTAACAAATTAAATATCAACTATTACTTTAAGGAAAATTCAGGTCCTGGAGATTCTAGAAATTATGGAATGATAAAAGCAAAAGGTGATTATTTTATCATTTTTGATTCCGATTGCATCATTCCAGAAAATTATTTATCAGAAGTTGAAAAAGAACTTAAATCAAAATATGTTGATTGTTACGGTGGCCCTGATGCCGCACTAGATTCGTTTTCAAACATTCAAAAGGCAATTAATTTTGCAATGACCTCCACACTTACTACTGGAGGTATTCGAGGAGGATCTGAAAAAATAAGTAAGTTTCAACCGAGAAGTTTCAATATGGGAATTTCAAAAAAAGCATTTCTTGAATCCAAAGGTTTTGGAAATATACACCCAGGTGAAGATCCCGATTTGTCTATTCGTCTGTGGATGTTAGGCTTTGAAACTCGCTTGTTTACAACGGCATTCGTTTATCATAAAAGAAGAATTGATTGGGAAAAATTTAGTTTACAAGTGTCAAAATTTGGAAAGGCAAGACCAATTTTAAATTCTTGGTATCCAGAATACAGTAAAATCACCTTTTGGTTTCCTACTTTTTTTGTTATAGGTTTATTAGCTTCCTTTGTATTAATTTTTGCTCTTTTTGATTGGCCTTTAAAATTATATTTTCTGTATTTTCTTACAATTTTTATTATGTCAAGTGTGCAACACAAAAATCCATTAATTGGACTTTTATCTATTGTTGCTGTATGGAAACAATTTTTTGGATACGGATTTGGATTTATGACTTCCTATTTTAAAATTCATTTTTTAAGACAACAACCTCAAATTGCTTTCCCGGAGTTATTTTTTAAAGTTAATTCATCAATTGATGAATCGGATAAACCTAAAATAATACTAGATAAAGAAGATACTGTAATTAAGCCAAAAAAAGTTGAGAAAGTTGAAGAACAAGACAAAAAACCGAGAATCATTGGTTTAACAGGCGGGATTGGTAGTGGAAAAACTTGGGTTGCTAATTACATTCAATCTCAAGGAATTCCTGTTTATATTTCAGATTTGGAAGCAAAAAAAGTAATGGAGCTTCCTGAAATTGTATCTAAAATAGAATCAGCTTTTGGAGAAAGTATTGTTACTTCCAACCGAACATTAGATAGAGAAAAACTTGCTTCTATAGTTTTTAATAATCCAGACAAACTAAAATTACTCAATTCTATTGTGCATCCTGCAGTCAAAAATAATTTTGATCGATGGGTTGTTAAACATAAAAATTATTCGTATCTTGTTAAAGAGGCAGCTGTGCTTATTGAAAGCGGTAGTTATAAAGATTGTGATGCAGTAATTACAATTTGTGCTCCAATTGAAACTCGTATTAAAAGAGTTATACAAAGAGATGCAACAACTAGAGAAAAGGTTCAGCAACGAATTAACAATCAACTTTCCGATGAGCAACGAATTGCTAAAAGTCAGTATGTGATTAATAATGAAGATTTTGAGCAAACTAAACTACAAATCGATAAAGTTCTTATTTCTTTGAAAAATATACAATAATAGCAGTCAATGTTAATGTTTGGTTAATACATTAACAGTATAAATGTTAAAATTATAAATTTGAATAATGAATAAGTTTGTTTTTAGATTGTTAGTCTTGTTAATGAGTTTATCCTTAGTAGGGATAATTTTGGTGCAAGTATATTGGTTTCATACCTCTCTAGAAAACAATGAAGAGCAATTTCGTTTTCATGTTAAGCAAGTTTTAGGTAATGTAGCAAAAAAGCTACAAAAACAAGAAGAGTATACCTTTTATAATAAATATAAAAAACTAAAGGATAGTATAGGAAAAGCACCCTTAAAAAATGATTTATTAGAATATGGATATTACCAACGAAATGCCAAAACAAATCAAACCATAATTTATTCGAATAGTATTCTATCCGAAGATTATGATATTTTTTCATCGTTCTTTGATAAAAAGGCAGATAGTATAAAAATTAAAAGTTATACAGCAAAGCGTAAAACCGAAATTTTCAATAATAATTCTATTGATAATTCTCAAATTCAAAATAAAATCACCCCCGATATAACCATTGAAAAATCAGGAAGTGTAGATATTTTGGAAAGTGCACAATTTGAAATTGCATATAAAGATATTGCGGCTAATTTTTCTATTCAAGATAGGGTTTCCAAAGTTACGTTGCAGAAATTATTGGAAAACGAATTGTTAGAATATGGTGTTAATACTCCATTTGAATTTAATGTTTACAGCAACGGATTGGCCACTAAAATTAAGTCAGATAATTTTTCATATGATAATTACGCCACCTATTCTATACCCATCTTTATTGATAATGATGGAAATAATAAGTATTCCTTATTAATTACATTTCCACAAAAGAAGAAATTCTTGTTTTCAGAAATATTAGGAATTACATTATTATCGGTAATTTTTACCTTAATAATAATTATTGCTTATGCTAATGCGTTACATCAGTTAATAAAACAGCGACAAATTTCTGAAATCAAAACTGATTTTATAAATAACATGACGCATGAGTTTAAAACACCTATCGCCACAATCAATTTAGCTTTAGACGCCATTAAAAACCCTAAAGTTATCGAAAATAAAGAGATGATATTACGCTACTTGCAAATGATAAGAGATGAAAATAAAAGAATGCATGCCCAAGTAGAAAATGTACTTAGAATATCCAAATTGGAAAAAAAAGAATTAGATATCAGTAAAGAAACTCAAAATATACTTGATGTTGTTGAAACTGCTATTGATCATGTTCATTTAATTATTGAAGATAGAAATGGAGTTATTAAAACGCATTTTGATGCAAATAGAACTTCTGTTTTATTAAACGAAGTTCATTTTACTAATGTGTTAGTTAATATTTTAGACAATGCTATAAAATATTCACCTGAAAATCCAGTTATTGATATTTATACCGAGAATGTAAATGATTTTATCTTAATTAAGATTAAAGATCAAGGTGCTGGAATGACAAAGGCAGCTCAAAAAAGAATTTTTGAAAAATTCTACAGAGAACATACCGGCGACTTACATAATGTGAAAGGTCATGGATTAGGTCTTGCATATGTAAAAAGAATTGTAGAAGACCATAACGGTCAAATTTTCGTTGAAAGCGAAAAAGGAAAAGGAAGTACATTTATTATCAAACTACCATTAATCAATTAAAAATTATGGAAACAGAAAACAAAAAAATATTGTTAGTTGAAGACGACCAAAACTTTGGTGCAATACTAAAAGACTATTTAATGTTAAATGACTTTGATGTTACTTTAGCTAAAAATGGAATGGAAGGTTTTGAAAAATTTAAGAAAGAAACTTATGATTTGTGTATCCTTGATGTAATGATGCCATACAAAGATGGATATACTTTAGCAAAGGAAATTCGTGAAAAAAACAAAGAAGTGCCTATTGTTTTTCTTACTGCAAAAACCATGAAAGAAGATGTTCTTAAAGGTTATAAAGTTGGTGCAGACGATTACCTCAATAAACCCTTCGATTCAGAAGTATTATTGATGAAAATCAAAGCCATCATGCAACGTAAATCGGCAGAGGTGAAACCAGAAAATGTTCAATTCGAATTCCAAATAGGTAAATTCCATTTAAATTCTAAACTTCGTTTTCTTAATTTCCCAGGAAATGAGCCAATAAAATTGTCTCCTAAAGAAAATGAGTTGCTTAAAATGCTTGCTATTTATTTAGAAGATTTGATGCCAAGAGAGTTGGCGCTTACCAAAATTTGGAGAGACGATAACTACTTCACATCCAGAAGTATGGACGTATATATCGCTAAGTTGCGTAAATATCTAAAAGAAGATCCAAACGTTGAAATTCTTAATATTCACGGTGAAGGATTTAGATTAGTAGTGAAGAAATAAATTAAAAACTCCAAGAAATTGGAGTTTTTTTATTTGAAGCTTTTCCAGCTATTCATTTCAAGTTTGCTACGCAAAGCTTTTCATTGTTATCTGGGCTAGGGCAGGGTAGTAATATCAAAAAGGATATTAATACTCCAGCTCCAATGCAAAACAAGTTTTTCCCTCTTTGCTTAGAGTAAAAGTATTCTGTTTTCTACTAATTTCCACGACTTCAAGAAAAGATACTTCTTTTAAGTAATTCATATTCAAACTAGTGATTTTCTTCTTTAATAACACCTCAGGTTCTAAGCAATCCAAACACCATTCTAAATATTTCACACTATTAGCATGATTTACAATATCCAAATCCGATAATTGAACCACCCGTTGTTGTACAAGTTCAAATTCTTGAGCAATATTAATTTTTGAAAATCCAATTTGAACTGCTTTGTTTTCTGGGTATATTTCAAAGTGTTCATGAGGCAAAGCCAATGTTTCAGGTCTTCGGGTAGTGGTATTAAAAACTGCCCAATAGGTTTCGCAACCCACAATTTTTTCATCCCCCAAATACAATTCTAAACAACGAGTAGATCTTGAATTTTCTAATGAATTGATCCAAGTTTTTACCGTTACGGTGTCTCTCCATTTTGGTAACCGCTTGATTTCAATTCGCATTTTACTCAATACCCACGCCTGATCGTAATCTTGCAAGTCACTAAAGCTAATTCCACCAAGTTCAGAATGCGTAGCTGCTGTAAGCTGAAACAAATTACATAATTCTGTATATTTTAAATAGCCATTGGGATAACATTGTAAAAAATTAATTTCTGAATCTCTAGATAAAATCGATGTGAAGTTTGGTGCTATTGGCATTTTTCAATATAATTTTCAATGTAATTTATAATCTCTTTTCTATCGGTTAAATAGTCGAACCATATTGCATTTTCAGTTCTTTTAAACCATGTTAACTGTCTTTTTGAAAAGCGTCTGGTATTTTTCTTTATTTCTTCAATTGCAAAATCTAAACTTGATTTTCCTTCTAAATAATCAAAAAGTTCTCTGTATCCAACCGTTTGCAAGGCATTTAAATCTTTATATAGAATAAGTGATTCTGCTTCTTTGAGCAGTCCATCTTGCATCATTAGATCAACCCTTTGGTTTATGCGCTGGTACATAATTTCTCTATTGGCTTCCAAACCAATTATAATAGGAGTAAAGTTCTTACTTGTTGAATTTTTATTCAAATAAGTTGAATAGGGATTTCCTGTACCAAAGCAAACTTCCACAAAACGCATCATTCTGTGAGGATTTTGCAAGGTTTGCGGATTGGTTTCCAAAAGTAAATTATAATAGTTAGAATCCAATTCTTTTAAAGTACCAACCAAGTAATCCAAGCCTTTTTCTTCATAAGTTGATCGTACTTCTTCCCGAATCTGTGGGTCAATATCAGGAAATGAATCAAGTCCTTTTAGAATAGCATCCACATACAAACCAGAACCCCCAACTAATATTTGGATGTTATTTTTTTTAAATAAAGCATCAAGTTGAACCAGTGCTTCTTTTTCAAAATCACCAACCGAATAGCCTTCAAAAATCGATTTGTTTTGAATAAAATGGTGTGGTGCGGCTTTTAATTCATTAGCAGTAGGTACCGCAGTTCCAATTTTCATTTCTTTAAAAAACTGCCGGCTATCACAAGACAGTATTTCACAACCAAAATGGTTTGCCAAGTCAATACTTAACGAAGTTTTGCCAATTGCAGTAGGGCCTATTATGGTAATTAAATAATTTTGAACCATTAAAAAGTAATAATTTTTTGAACTCTATTTTTTCTTAAATAACCCTGAATTATCGAACGCGTATCACGATTATTTTGCATCGGAATCAAGATGTTTTTAAACACTTCCATATTATTAATTTGATAATTCAAATCAAAAAAGCAATATCCTTTATAAATTCCATTTTCAATTAATACTGCGCTTCTTTCATTGATCTTTCTTCCTCGATCAACGATGATTTTATTCTGATTGTTGAAACTCATTTCATTCAGAAATTCTTCAACTCTTAGATTGTATTCTTCAGGTGCTTCTTTGCCAAGACAAGCACCATTGCATTCATTTATTTTATGTTGAAAACAACCATTTTGGGTTTCATACAATCCGTTTAACTTCTGACACAAATTATATTTTTCTGTAATTCGAAACAATGAATTTTTTCCTTCTTGCAGGGATGTATAAGAAGTAATTTCTTTTTTTCTACCATCAGCTTTTTGAAGTTTTAAATTCAAATATCCATTATCATCAAGCACTTCATACAACGCCCATTGAAAAATGCTTTTTCGTTGCGCTCGATTATATATAGGTTTATTGATTTTTATTTCTTCACTTTCTTTTAATAAAGCAACCAATTCGCTTCCAGTTTCTTCAAAAGTAACTGTATAGACTTGTGCTTGTATTTTTTTACTTTTATTGTTTTTACCTGTAAAATGTTGGTTGACCCTTTTCTTTATATTTTTACTTTTTCCAATATAAATTAAATTTCCTTTTTCATTGTGGATGTAATAAATTCCGGTTTTGTTGGGTAAACTCTCAACAATATCTAAAAGTTTAGGGGAAAGTCCGCTTTTAATTTCAGCTTTGATTAATCCAATTAAGATTTCTTTTTCAGTATCCTTAGCTAAAAGCAATTGAAATAATTTTACTGTTGCCAATGCATCGCCACTTGCACGATGCCTGTCTGACATAGGTATTCCCAATGCACGAACTAATTTTCCTAAGCTGTAGGATGGTTGTTCGGGAATTAATTTTTTTGATAATTCTACTGTGCAAAGGGTAGGTTTTACAAAATCATATCCCAAGCGATTGAATTCGGTGCGTAATATTCGATAATCAAAAGAGGTGTTGTGGGCTACTAAAATACAATCTTCTGTAATTTCAATAATGCGTTTGGCTATTTCATAGAATTTTGGTGCCGAACGCAACATGGCATTATTGATTCCTGTTAGTTTCACAACAAAAGGCTGGATTGTTTTTTCAGGATTGATTAAACTAATGAATTGATCTATAATTTCGTAACCGTCATATTTGTATATGGCAATTTCGGTAATTCCTTCTTCATTGAATTGTCCTCCAGTTGTCTCTATGTCTATTATTGCGTACAAATTTTAGTATTCAGTTACAGTGTTCAGTTCTCAGTTTTTCATTCCGAAGGAATCTCTTATGCTATCTAATAATTCCTAGTTCCAAAGATATTACTTCCAATTCGAACCATGTTGCTTCCACATGAAATAGCTAGCTCATAATCGCCAGACATCCCCATGGAAAGTGTATCCAGTTTGAGGCTTGTAATTTCGTTTTGATTAATATTTTCAAAAACCGCTTTCAAATTCTTAAATTCTGCTTTAATTTGATTTTGATCATTCGTAAAACTAGCCATTCCCATTAATCCAACAATTCGAATGTTTTTTAATTCTTTAAATTCATTGGAACCTATTAATTCTAGTAATTCAGATTCGTTTAAGCCAAATTTGGTTTCTTCGTTTGCAATATACATTTGCAATAAACAGTCAATTACACGATTGTATTTTTGAGCTTGCTTATTGATCTCTTGAAGAAGTTTCAAACTATCAACACCATGAATTAAAGTGACATATTCAGCCATGTATTTAACCTTGTTGGTTTGAACATGTCCAATCATGTGCCATTGAATGTCTTTTGGCATCTGTTCCCACTTATCAGTCATTTCTTGGATTTTATTTTCTCCAAAAATGCGCTGACCTGCAGTATAGGCTTCCATTAAATCACTTACCGGTTTGGTTTTAGAAACGGCTACTAGAGTAACCGAAATGGGAAGTTGCGATTTTATTTGTAAAAGATTTTGGGCTATTGACATGATATCAAATTATGAATTACAAAAATAGTTAAAACTCGGCAGTCTTGAGTTTATTCATAAAAAAAAGTGCTTGATTTCTCAAACACTTTTTTTATGAAAAATTTATAGAATTATTTTTTCTCTTCCATTTTTTTTCCGGCACAACATCCACCTTTTTTCTCTTTATCACAAGATTTTTTTTCTTTTGAGCTGCATTCTTTTTTCTCTTTGTCTTTTTGTTTTTGCTCTTGAGCAATAACATTACCAGCAAATAAGAATGCTGCAATAGCCATTGTTGAAATTACTTTTTTCATTTTTTTATTGTTTTAAATTGATTTATTAAGTCTGAATTCAAATGTATCAAAAAAATATTTTGAATTTCAAAAAAATATCATAATGTTTTATTATTTTTTGAATTTTTAGGAATTTGACATCCATTTGGTCCACAACCAAAATTAAATACTGCCTGAATTAGAAAAAATAATCCAAAAATAACTAAATACCACTCGAATTTATCTGCTGCTTGTGTAAATAAAATTAAAGCGAATCCCAATCGTATTATTCGGAGTAAATTCCAATTTGTAAATAATCTATTTTTCATTATTTCAATGTAGAGGGACAAACAAATTCCGATGTTTTAATTCCAGTTTTTTTAATTGCTGCGAATCCGCCGTTTACATTAATCACGTTGTTAAATCCTCTAGCTTTTAATATCGAAGCTGCTATCATTGAACGATAACCTCCAGCACAGAATAAGTAAAAATCTTTATCTTTTGGAAATTCAGATAAGTGCTCGTTTAAGTAATCTAGGGGTGTTGATGGAGCCTCATTTAAATGTTCGGCAGCAAATTCACCTGGTTTTCTTACATCAAATACAGCTATTTCTTCTTTTAGTTTTTCTTCTAAGGTTTCAGCCGAAATACAATTTACGGTGTCTATTTCAAATCCGGAATTTTTCCATGTATCTATTCCGCCTTCTAAATATCCGATTGTTACATCATAGCCAACGCGTGCTAATCTCTTTATGGTTTCGGTTTCTTTACCTTCTGGGGTAACCAATAAAATAGGTTGTTTAAAATCCAATATTAAGGCTCCAACCCAAGGGGCAAATGCGCCATGAATTCCAATGAAAATTGATTTTGGGATATGTCCTTGTGCAAAGTCATTTTCATTTCTTACATCTAAAATTAAAGCGTTTGTTTCATTTGCCACAATTTCAAATTCTTTTGCACTTAGTGATTTGGCGTTATTAATTATGGTTTCAACATTCTCATATCCTTCCTTGTTTAATTTAACATTCATAGGGAAATAGGCAGGAGGAGGAAGTAAACCATCTGTAACTTCAGCGACAAACTCTTCTCTTGTCATGTTTGCTCGAAGTGCGTAATTGGTAGCTTTTTGGTCACCGATAGTTCCCACAGTTTCTTTACTTAAATTTTTTCCACATGCGCTTCCGGCACCGTGAGCAGGGTAAATGATTACATCGTCTGCAAGAGGCATGATCTTAGTTTGAATACTATCAAACAGAATTCCTGCTAAATCTTCTTGTGTCATGTGAGCTGCTTTTTGAGCTAAATCGGGTCTTCCTACATCACCTAAAAATACTGTGTCTCCACTAAATAAAGCATAATCATTTCCTGATTTGTCTTTCAATAAATAACACGAACTTTCCATGGTATGTCCAGGGGTGTGTAAACAAGTTATGGTAATTTCTCCCAACTGAAAAACTTGCCCATCAGTAGCTATAATTGAATCATAGATTGGATTCGCATTTGGTCCAAAAACTATGGGCGCACCGGTTTTTTGAGCAAGAGTAACATGTCCACTAACAAAATCTGCATGAAAATGGGTTTCAAAAATGTATTTTATTGTTGCATTATCTGCATTTGCTTTATCAATATAAGGTTGAATTTCCCGCAACGGATCAATAATAGCTACTTCACCATTGCTTTCAATATAATAAGCTCCCTGTGCTAAACATCCAGTATATATTTGTTCAATTTTCATTTTCAATAATTTTAGGTAAAGATAATTAGGTTTTCCTTTGATATTGGTAACCTATGTTACAAAGTTAGGAAATATTATAGTGATTCAAGTTTAAATGAATCCTAAATAAATATACTTTATTTTAGGAATAATTCTTTCAAAATAATATAAAACCCCATGGCTAACACAAACCATCCAAATCCAGTTTTTAGTTTGTCACCGGCTATTTTTTTTGATAAAAAACTACCAATAAAAACACCAATTATAGAGCAAATAGTGAAAGAAAGGAGTAAATTCCAATCGAGTGTTTGATCACTTCGTAAGTCACCTAAAAAACCTATTAAAGATTGTGCAGCAACTATAAATAAAGAAGTTCCTACTGCTTTTTTCATTGGCGTATTGGCTAGAAAAAGCAAGGCAGGAATTATTAAAAAACCGCCTCCAGCACCAACAAACCCGGCAACTAATCCAATTAGAAGTCCTTGTGAAATTATTTTGCTGTAATTTAATTTAAAGTTGACTTCATTAATTTCAATTTGAATTGGTCGTATCATTCTAAAGGAAGCCAAAATCATCACGATAGCAAAAATTATCATTATGAACACCGATTTATGTAAAGTAAAAAAAGAAGTTGATAAGATAATTTCCGGCAATTTTGGAACAATTATTCTACGGGTTATAAAAACGCTTAGAATGGTTGGGACACCAAATAAAATTACCTTATCTAAATCAACTAATTTCTGCTTTGCTTTTTGGATTCCTCCAAATAATGCAGTAGTTCCAACAATAAATAGGGAGTAGGCAGTGGCTAAAATAGGTTCAATGCCTAAAATATAAACTAAAATAGGAACAGATAATATGGAACCACCACTACCAATTAATCCTAAGGTTATTCCAACCAAAGTTGCAAAAAGGTAGCCAATTAACTGATTTATTTCCATTTCTATTTAGGGGCATTTTATTGAGTTGTAAAAATACAACTTTTCAAATCATAAATCCGAATTCGATAATCTAAACTCAAAAATAAAATCGAATCTTTTGCGGTTAACATTTCTTTCAATCGGTTGTTATAACTAAAAAAAGTTACGCCAATTAGAATATGTAATCAACCATTCTTCCATTTATGAACAAAGATATTCAATTTATTGAGTTTCCAATATCCATAAAAATTTCACCTTCTATAAATTTTTGAAAACAGTAAAACTG
>JBILNU010000142.1:0-3447 GCA_044374815.1 Flavobacterium sp. | reverse complement strand
TAATTTTTCTTTATCTACTTTTTCATCCAATACAATGATTTTTAATAAATCTCTGTTGATTATCATTTTGCTTAATGAACTTAATACAAAATCATCATGAAATTGCCATGCTTTTATTGCTCCAAGCACATCGTAATCATCCAATTGCGAAAAGATAATCAGTTCCTCTAAATCAAATTGAGCGCTAGATATTTTATTATTAAGAAAAAAAGATAGTGGTTTACTACATTCCAATTGTTCGCCTTTTTGAGTAATCTCTTTGGCTCTTTTTAATATTTTAGTCAATGTAATTTCGGCTACAACAGAAGTCTTATGAAGGTATGCTTGCCAATACATTAATCGTCTGGCAACCAAAAATTTCTCTACCGAGTAAATGCCTTTGTCTTCTATAACAAGTACTTCGTCTTGTACATTCATCATTTGAATCAAACGATCGCTGTTGATATTTCCTTCTGCAACACCACTATAAAAACTATCGCGTTTTAAATAATCCATTCGATCCATATCCAACTGACTCGAAATCAATTGAAGCATAAATTTACGGTGGTATTCTCCTTTAAAAATTTGAATTGCTAAATCCAATTTGCCTTCAAATTCCACATTAAGGGCATTCATAAATTTAAGCGAAATTTCCTCATGATGCACTTCTTCAACAATACTGTGTTCCATAGCGTGACTAAACGGACCGTGACCAATATCGTGCAACAATATAGCAATGTATAAGGCATTCTCTTCATCACCGGAAATAGAAACCCCCTTAAAACGAAGGGTTTGAACTGCTTTTTGCATGATATGCATGCAGCCCAAAGCATGATGAAAACGGGTGTGATGTGCACCAGGATAAACCAAATAAGACAATCCCATTTGGGAAATTCTTCTCAAACGTTGAAAATAAGGATGCTGAATTAAATCGTAAATCAGGGTATTTGGTATTGTAATAAACCCATAAATTGGGTCGTTGAAGATCTTTAGTTTATTGGTAGCAATCACAACAGTATTGATTAATTTTAACTACACAAATGTACTATTTTTTAAATTATAATAAGAAAACTAAAACAGACTGTTTTAAATCATCAAGTATCATTAATATCTTTTAGTATCTGCTATAAAAAATAAGAAAAACAAAAAAATTAGGTCTAAAAAAGGGTGAATATTATCACATTCATAAATCGTATTTTAATTTAACAAAATTATAATTTGTTGAAGCTTTTTTGCGTTATCAATTAATAAATTTGTCTAAAATTAAGACACCATGAAAGTAGGAATTGATAGCATTTCAATTGACATCCCTAAAATATATTTGCCAATACAAACCTTGGCACTAAACAGAAATATCGAACCTGATAAATTAATTAAAGGTTTGGGTTTGCAAAAAATGAGTTTCCCCGATGTACATAACGATGTGGTTACTTTTGCTGTAAATGCAGTTTTCAAATTACTGCAACAAGAACAAATCAATCCAGAAGAAATTGCTCGAATTTATGTAGGGACAGAAAGCGCTGTAGATTCTTCAAAACCAATTGCGTCCTACATCACCTCACTTTTAGAGCAACATTATGGATCAGGAACATTTAGAAAATGTGATACCTTAGACATGACTTTTGCCTGCATTGGAGCTGTAGATGCACTACAAACTACCCTTGATTTCATAAGGTTAAACCCTACTAAAAAAGCCATTGTTGTAGCTACAGATAATGCAAAATACGATTTAAATTCTTCTGGTGAATACACTCAAGGAGCCGGAGCAATTGCAATGTTAATTACAGCCAATCCTCGATTATTGGCTTTTTCAAATGAAGTAGGAATCTCTGCCGATGGCGTTTTTGATTTTTTCAAACCAAGACGCAGCTTTTCAAAAAATGAAATCCTTAATACTACCCAAAATCCGGAGTGGTTTGGTATTCTTGAAAACGAAGTTTCTTTCTATAAAGAACAACCAGTTTTTGACGGACAATACTCCAACGAATGCTATATCAATCGAACTAGTGAGGCGTATTTTAACTATAAAGAATTAACAAATCAAAACGGGGCTCTGTATGAAATTTGGGAAAATGTATTGATGCACCTTCCCTACTGTTTTCAGGCGCGTAGAACTTTTGTAGAGATTTATGCTAAAGAAAACCAACTTACGGATGAAAATAAAGTAATAGCCAAAAGTGAAGCCTATCTAGATTTTGTAAACAAAGCTATTTTTCCATCTGAAATTGCTTCAGGTCAAATTGGAAACATGTACACTGGCTCTATTTTCTTGGGGTTAATTTCTACTTTAGAATATCATTTGCAAAAGGAATCTGAAATTTCTGAAAAGAAAATGGGATTCATTGCCTACGGAAGTGGATCAAAATCAAAAGTATTTGAAGCCGAAATCCAACCACAATGGAAAGCAATTGTAGAAAAAATTGGTTTATTTGAAAAATTGAATAACAGCACCGAAATAGATTTCGGGACTTACATTGCTTTACATAAAAAAGAGCAAAAACATTCGGTAATCGCCCCTAAAAATGAATTTGTTTTGGATTACATCGAAAAAGAAAATCCTTTATTACTTGGTGCTCGTTACTACAAGTTCGTTTAGTTCTGTTTACCAAGCAAAAATTCCATTGGGATTGTAAAACGACTGTTCCACGCTTTTTCACTATGATCAGCTCCTTCGAATTTTTTGGTAATCCAATTTGAATTGTCAAATCCTTTAGATATCATTATTGCATCTACTTGAGGTTGAAGTGTTTCGTACATCGAATCTAAAGTAGCAGTTCCATAATCAAAATAGATTTTATGGTCTTTTGGATTAGGTAAACTTTCCGTTAAATAGTCGAAAAATGCTTTTGGAATTGGATTGCCTTCAATACCAAAAATTCCGGGCCAATGGGTTGATATACAAGCTGCACCACCAAAAACTTTAGGGTATTCACAAATAGCATACATCGAAATTAACCCTCCCATACTACTTCCTGCTACAAAGGTGTGGGCTTTATCGGTGTAAACGGAATATTTAGTATCAATGAGTGGCTTCAGCTCGTTAACAATAAATTTTAAATAATTATCAGAGTTCACTTTTCCATTATTAAAAACACTTTGCCCATTAGTTCTATTAACTTTATAAATAGAATCTTGCTGTTTCTTGGTCAAACTTTCAAAAGGTTTTTGAGGGAAATAATCAATATGACGCGTACTACCTCCATTAAACATACCCACAACAATTACCTCTTGAATTTTAGATTCTTGCATTAATTTACCTAAAACATCATCTACTTCCCAAGCTTGTTTATTCCAAGTAGTCTCCGGATCATAAAGCATTTGCCCATCGTGCATATACAAAACCGAATATTTCTTGGATGCCGAATAATTTTCAGGTAACCAAACATCAACATTTCTAGAAGTAACATATTTAGATTGAAAATTTTCTATTCGTTCAACAGTCCCTCCTGCTACTTTTGGTAAGGATTG
>JBILNU010000057.1:0-11785 GCA_044374815.1 Flavobacterium sp. | reverse complement strand
GATTGTATACTTCTCCACATCTTATAGATTTTAGAGAACGAATTAAAATTAATGGTACAGAAATAGCAGAAGATTTTGTTTGTGAGTTTGTATCAAAAAACAAATCTTTTTTTGAAGAAAACCAACTCAGTTTTTTTGAAATGACAGTGGGTTTAGCATTTGACTATTTCCAAAAAGAGAAAACCGATATCAATATTATTGAAGTTGGAATGGGTGGAAGATTGGATGCCACCAATATTATCACACCAATTGTTTCTGTAATTACCAACATTGCCAAAGACCACACCCAGTTTTTAGGTACCACCTATTCCAGTATTGCAACAGAAAAAGCTGGAATAATAAAAGTAAATGTTCCCGTTGTGATAGGAGAATATAATGAAGAAACTCAAGCGGTTTTTTTAGAGAAAGCAAAACAAACCATTTCAGAAATATATTTTGCATCCGATTTAATTTCTGAATCCTTTCCTTCTACTTTACTTGGTGATTATCAAATTGCAAATAAAAAAACAGTATTGCAAACTATTCGAGTACTACAAGAACAGGGAGTTTTTTCGATTACGGAAGAAGAAATAAAAAACGGACTTCTAAATGTAATTCACAATACCGGTCTCCAAGGAAGATGGCAACAACTACAATCAGAACCCAAGGTAATTTGTGATACGGCACATAATTCACATGGTTTACAAGTGGTTTTAAACCAAATTAAAAAAGAAAAATACCAAAAACTACATATAGTTTTGGGAGTAGTAAACGATAAAGATTTGGACGAAATACTTCCTTTATTTCCTGTCGAAGCCGAATATTATTTTTGCAAGCCTGCAATTTCACGTGGTTTAGACGCCACTATTTTACAAGAAAAAGCATGTAAAAATCAACTTTTAGGCGAAGTATATAATTCTGTTTCACAAGCTTATCAAACTGCATTACATAATGCCCACAAAAACGACTTTATTTACATAGGCGGAAGCACTTTTGTAGTTGCTGAAGTTTTATAAAAAATGTTTGTTAGATTAAAAAATAGCACTATATTTGCAGCCTGATTAATGAGAAATCAAAAATCTCAGTAATATCGGGCGATTAGCTCAGCTGGTTCAGAGCACCTCGTTTACACCGAGGGGGTCGGGGGTTCGAACCCCTCATCGCCCACAAAATTTATTCTTTTACTGATAATTAACCTTATCGGGCGATTAGCTCAGCTGGTTCAGAGCACCTCGTTTACACCGAGGGGGTCGGGGGTTCGAACCCCTCATCGCCCACAAAAAAAGCCTCACATTAGTGAGG
Organism: Flavobacterium sp.; assembly: GCA_044374815.1. Taxonomy (GTDB): domain Bacteria; phylum Bacteroidota; class Bacteroidia; order Flavobacteriales; family Flavobacteriaceae; genus Flavobacterium. The sequence goes on along the minus strand of JBILNU010000057.1, from coordinate 10,504 downwards.
CTTTTTTATTGTTCTAAAGGTTAAATTTATTCGAGGTTTAGTGACTTTCTTTTGAGCTGGTATTTGATGTATCCAATGGTGTTGCAAAGCCCCTCGCATAATTAATAAAGATCCTGAAGTCAATTCAAATTGATACTGCATTCCAGGAATCTCTTTGTGCTTAATATCAAATCTTCGGGTTGCACCAAAACTCACAGAAGCTATAGTTGGATTGATTCCCAATTCTTTCTCATCATCTGCATGCCAACCCATTTTATCATTCCCATCGTTGTATAAATTCAATAAAACACTGGTGAATTTTTCTGAAGGAATTAATTTTTCAATTTCACTTTTAATGAAATTAAGTTCATCTGTCCATTTTTCTGGATAACAAATAATTCTGGAATAGGAATAATTCAAACCCTCCTTCCCATACCATGCTGTTTTTCTTGGTACGAGATGGGTTTTCCCATACATTTTAATATGTTCTTGTCTCCAATTTATGGTCTTTTGCAAAATCTCAAACAAGTTTTGCGCCTCAGAAAGATCGAAAAAGTTTTTCATGAATAAAATTTCACCGTCATCTAACGACAAAACTTCAAATTTTTTATCAAGTCCTTCTTGGCTAAATAAATCCATTTGATTATTAATTCTGATACTTCAGAAACTGATTGACCACAATTTTAGCTTTTAAATCGTACAACAAATTATACAATCCAAAAAAGGTGCGGTTCATATATATAAAATGCTTGGAGCCTCTGTTTCCATTCATTTTTCTTAAATTCGTGTCATTTGCAAAACTATCCCCAAGTTTGGCGATATTTTCAAAAAATTCATCATCCGAAAAATCAAAATTTTCGGTTTGAAAAGGCTTGGTAAACAATGATAATAAATCGTGAAACATCGAAGTGAAATAGTCAATCTCCTCGATTGAATCATCTAGTCTCAGTATTTCCAATTCAAATAATATATTCGAAAATAACTTGGAATTGCTAATGATATTTGTATCAATTAATTTAAAATACGGAGTGTAGAAATCATTTGGAATTGCTTTCATACAACCAAAATCAAGTGCTATGAGCTGATTTTCTTCATTCACCATAAAATTTCCAGGATGCGGATCGGCATGCACTTTTCTCAAAATGTGAATTTGATACATGTAAAAATCCCACAATGCTTGACCTACTTTATTACCAATTTCAGGATCTTTGTTGACCGCTGCAAATTCTGAAAGGTGAATTCCTGACATCCAATCCATGGTGATTATTTTCTCAGTAGAATATTCTTGATAATAAGCCGGGAAAATTAAATTTTCAATTTTATTGCAAGCAGCAACTACTTCTTGGCTTTGTTTTAGTTCCAATAAATAGTTGGTTTCTTCAATCAATTTATCTTCAACTTCCTTAAAATATTTATCAGAATCCTTACCCTGAAGATTAAACATTCTAATGGCAATGGGCTTTACCAACGCCAAATCGGAAGAAATACTGTTGGCAACACCGGGATATTGGATTTTAACAGCTAAATTTTTTCCGTTTTTTACGGCTTTATGCACTTGACCAATACTGGCTGCATTAACCGAATTGGGATTGAACTCATCAAAAATTTCATAAGGTGATTTTCCCAAATTGGTTTTAAAAGTTTTCAAAACCAAAGGTGCAGAAAGCGGTGGTACTGAAAATTGAGAAAGTGAGAATTTTTCTACATACGCCTGCGGTAAAAAACTCTTATCCATACTCAACATCTGAGCCACTTTAAGAGCACTCCCCTTCAAACTCTTCAAACCGTCATAAATATCTTCGGCATTACTTTCATTCAGCTTGTCTTTATTCAAATCAGAATTGACCAACTTTTCACCATAATATTTTAAATAATTCACCCCTACTTTTGCTCCAGTTTGGACCAACTTAGAGGCTCTTTGAATTTTAGAAGTAGGTATATAGTCTATTGTTTTCATTATTTGGAATAAATTTTTTCTTTAAAAAGAAATTTTCCAAAATCAAAAAGACTGTCTAATGGAAATGCGTTCATTAATTCGAACGCGGTATTAATTGATTTTTCAATATAAATATCCGTTTTTTCTAAGGCTGGTGAACTATCATCCAACCAAAATTTCATGGTTAAAACCAATTGCACCCAAAAAGATTCTTGAATGGCTTTTTCTTGAATGTTTTGAAGTTTTTCCTGTTTTACAAGCATTTCCTCAGAAATAACACCGGATACAAATTGAATATAATGCGTGCGCAAACTAGAAAGCTGCATTAAACTTTTAAGATGGTTGCCGTGTTCTTTTAAAGCCAACAATACATAACTTCTATTGGCAGTTAACAATTCGAAAAAAGTAAAATTGAAACTTAACAACTTCCCTTTCATATCATACGTTTCATAATTTTCGTCCTTTTGAATTAGCTGAATGGTATTATCAAAAAAGATTTTGAAAATTTCTTTCTCGAGGCTTTCAATGGTTCCAAAGAAATTATAAAATTCTGTTTCTGAAATAGAATTTTGTTTCGAAAATTGATAAACAGATTTTGGCTTTTCATTATGCTCTAAAACATAATTCATATACATAGATACGATTGCATCTTTGGTAAGTATTGCTTTTTTTGTTGCCATATTTGATAAATTTTATTGGTGTAAAGATAAATATTGTTTAACAATTTTGTACATTTGTTAAACAAAAATATTTGTTAATTTTTTATTTCCAAAAAAAGCACACCTAAATCATTAATAATGAAGAAAGAAAGACCTGACAATGTTGTATATAATGAGGAAACTGGTTACAATTCTAGTTTATTAAATTATCCTACAAATGTTGGAGCACCTGTAATTAAAATAGACAACATCGTTTCTTGGAAGAGCAGAAACATAAGTTCGGTAAATAAAGAGTTTGAAAATAAATTTTACGAACTCAGACAGGAATATGAAAAATTATTGAAAGAATTTGAAAACAATGAATTGGTTTACAATTCAAATTTTTCTTTTGAACCTGTAATTGGCGAAATCTATCATTTGTATCGGGGCGATGATGGCGAAAATTTCTTGTCTTTAATTTCTCCATTGGAATGGAATAAAGAGCATATTGGAACATTCAAATTGAATAGTGACAAAAAATGGATTTCGATAGATAAAATTAAATAATCCAAAAAAATATGGTAAAACATTTTACATCGGAAGCATTAATTCAATTAAAAAAAAATGAACGAGCGCATTTAATAAATAGCTTGGGCGGATTTAAAAGTCTGGCCCTTGTTGGCACCACCGATAAAAATGGAAATACCAACTTGGCTGTTTTTAGTTCAGTTTTCCATGTTGGCGCCAATCCGCCATTAATAGGTTTGATCTTTCGGCCTTCGCCACCCGAAAGAAACACTTTTAGTAACATTATAGAAACCGGTTATTATACAATAAACCATGTAAATGAGTCCATTTACAAACAAGCCCACCAAACTTCAGCTCGATACGATAAAGACGTATCCGAATTTGAAATTACGGGTTTAATCAAAGAATATAAAGACCAATTTTTGGCGCCCTACGTAGCACAAAGCAAAATTCAATTGGGAATTGAATTCAAAGAAAAAATTGACATTTCGAGCAACAACACCACACTAGTCATTGGAGAAATCAAACACATTTATGTGCCCCAAGATTGTATAGCACCAGACGGTTTTGTAGATATTGAAAAAGCAAATACTGTTACCTGCTCCGGACTTGACAGTTATCATAAAACAATAAAATTGGATCGATTGAGCTATGCTAAACCCAATCTTGAAATAAAGTCAATACCAACAATTGAATAAAAAAACAATAAATATTATTTGGTTTAAACGTGATCTTCGTTTTGTAGATCATGAACCATTATATTTAGCACAGCAAGAAGATATTCCGGTTTTATTATTGTATTTTTTTGAACCTTCAGTAATGTCTTATGATGATTCGGATGAGCGCCATTGGAGGTTTATTTATGAATCCATTCAAGAATTGCAAAATAAATTGAGTATAATCCCAACTCAAATCTATTTTTTCCATAATGAAGTAGCTCCCGTTTTTGAAGCATTACAAAAAAAATATACCATTAAAACGGTATATTCACATCAAGAAATTGGCAATCAAATTACTTTTAATAGGGATAAATCCATGCAGGCTTTTTTTGACATTCATAACATTGAATGGAAGCAATCCCAAATGCACGGAGTTATTAGAAAACTCAAATCAAGATCCGACTGGGATAAAAAATGGGAACAAGAAATGCGCGCTACCCCAAAAATGGTAGATTTGAATGCAATTCAATTTGAAAATTTAGAGCCTGCTTTTTATTTGAAATTAAAAGGAAAAAAACTTCCCAAAGAGATTATTACTAGAAATGAAAACTTTCAACAAGGTGGAGAATATTGGGCTTGGCGCTATTTGGATAGCTTCATTAAAGAACGTCATAAAAATTACAGCAAACATATTTCTAAACCCAGCCTAAGCAGAAAAGGATGTAGCCGATTATCCCCCTACTTGACTTATGGAAACATCAGCATGAGAATGGTGTATCAATACACGCTTCAAAATTATGACAAGGCAACAAACAAAAGAGCTCTTTTAAATTTTGTTTCTCGATTGCATTGGCATTGCCATTTCATTCAAAAATTTGAAGACGAATGCCGCATGGAATTTGAAAATGTTAACTCCGCTTATGATCATTTAGTAAAACCAAAAAACGAGACTTATATTAAAGCTTGGCAAGAAGGTAAAACCGGAATTCCAATTATTGATGCCTGCATGCGCTGCCTAGTAACTACAGGATATATTAATTTTAGAATGCGAGCCATGGTGGTTTCGTTTTTTACATTCAATTTATGGCAAGATTGGCGGGAACTGCATTTTTTGGCGCGACAGTTTTTAGATTATGAACCTGGAATTCACTATCCCCAATTGCAAATGCAAGCGGGAACCACCGGTATCAATACAATTCGGATTTATAATCCAATTAAAAATTCGGAAGACCACGATCCAGAGGGAATATTTATAAAAAAATGGGTGCCCGAATTAGATCAAATTCCACCCAATTTAATTCATGAACCTTGGAAATTAAACCTCATTGAACAACAATTTTACAATTGTGAAATTGGAAAAGATTATCCGTTTCCTATTGTAGACATTGAAGAATCCCGAAAACAAGCCAGTGAAATAGTTTGGAGTTTTAGAAATAAAAGTGAAGTGAAGATTGAAGGAAAAAGAATTTTAAACAAACATGTGCAAAATCCAAATAAATTAAAAAATGCGCGGAGTAAAAAAACAGCATCTTCCAAGTAAAATTTGTGTCGTTTGCAACAAACCCTTTTCATGGCGAAAGAAATGGGAAAAAGTATGGGACGAAGTAAAATACTGCAGCGATAAATGCCGAAGCAACAAATAAAATGAATAAAACCTTACGATTAATACTTGGCGATCAATTAAATAGCAATCATTCTTGGTTTTCTAAAACAGAAGATTCCGTTACTTATGTGATGATGGAAATTCGGACAGAAACCGATTATGTGCAACATCATGTTCAAAAAGTAGTTGGAATTTTTGCTGCCATGCGTTCTTTTGCTGCGGAACTAAAATCAAATGGACACCAACTAATTTACCTTCAATTAAATAATGAAAAGAACCTTCAATCCTTTGAAAAAAACTTACAAAACCTAATTGAAACCCTTCAATTTACGCATTTTGAATACCAATTACCCGATGAATTTCGTGTAGACGAAACTCTAAAAGCACTTTGTCATTCTATTTCTATAACAAGCTTTTCAGTAGATTCTGAACATTTTTACACCACCCGAAATGAGTTGGGCGATTACTTTCAAGGCAAAAAAATGTTTTTAATGGAAAACTTTTATCGTGCCATGCGTAAGAAAAATGGGGTATTAATGGAGGGAGATCAGCCGCTCACAGGACAATGGAATTACGATAGTGACAATCGAAAAAAACTACCCAAAGACCACAAACCAACAAAACCATTGGTGTTTGACAACAACGTTTCAAAAATTCTAGAAGAAATAAATAAAACCAACATTAAAACAATTGGAGCTATTGATGCTGAAAATTTTGTTTGGCCAATAAATAGGGCGCAGTCGTTAGAATTATTAGAATTTTTTGCAACCAATTGCCTCCCTTTATTTGGAAGTTATCAAGATGCCATGATGCCAAATGAATGGTCTTTATATCATTCTCGAATTTCATTTTCCATGAACATCAAACTCATTTCTCCAAAAGAAGTAATCGATCGGGTAATTGAGGAATGGAAACATAGGCCCAATGAAATTGAATTTCACCAATTGGAAGGTTTTGTTCGGCAGATAATTGGCTGGCGCGAATACATGCGCGGTATCTACTGGAACAAAATGCCTGATTATGCTACTTTGAATTTCTTTAACAATCAGGCTGATTTACCCTCTTGGTATTGGACAGGGAAAACAAAAATGAACTGCTTAAAAGACGCCATAAATCAGTCCTTAAACTATGGATATGCACATCACATTCAGCGCCTAATGATCACAGGAAACTTTGCGCTTTTGGCTGGAGTGCACCCCGATGCTATTGATGCTTGGTATCTCGGAATATACATGGATGCCTTTGAATGGGTGGAAATCACCAACACGCGCGGCATGAGTCAGTTTGCAGATGGCGGAATTGTAGGCACAAAACCCTATGTTAGTTCGGCATCCTATATCGATAAAATGAGCCATTATTGTGGTGGTTGCTTTTACAAAAAAAATATAAAAACAGGTGATAAAGCCTGTCCGTTCAATAGTTTATATTGGAATTTTTATGATAAAAATGAAAGCAAACTTGCCTCTAATCCTCGCATTGGGATGATGTATAATGTATGGCGAAAAATGAAAAATGAAGACAAAACAGCTTTGCTTGAACAAGCCGATTATTATTTAAATAACATTAACGAATTATGACAACAAGTGTGGTTTGGTTTAAAACCGATTTGCGATTACACGATAACGAAACCTTAATTAAAGCCATCACAGAGAGTGATTCCATTATTCCAGTGTATTGTTTTGATGAGGGACAATTTGGCACCACCAAATTTGGCTTTCAAAAAACAGGTAGTTTTAGAGCGCAGTTTCTATTGGAATCCCTTGAGGATTTAGATCGGAATTTAAGAGCCATAGGATCTGGTTTAGTCATTTTAAAAGGGAAACCCGAAGAGGAAATTCCAAAATTAGTAAAGCAACATAAGGCAACTAAAGTGTTTGCTAAAAGAGAGGTTGCTTTTGAAGAACGAAACACCGAACAAAAAGTTCAGGAAGCACTGTTTAAAATAAAATGTGATTTCGAATCGTTCAGCACCAGCACCTTGTATCACGCTGAAGATTTACCTTTTTCTATTAAAGACATTCCCGATGTGTTTACCAACTTTAGAAAAAAAACTGAAAAAGAATCTGTTATTAGACCTGCTTTTGATGTGCCTCCGCAAATAAAATCTCCATTTATTGAAACAATGGTTCTACCTACATTGGAAGAATTGGGATTAAACCATCAAGCTATTGATACGCGTGCAGTGCTTCATTTTAAAGGCGGTGAAACGGAAGCAATTGCTAGACTGAATCATTATTTTTATGAAAGTAAATGCATTTCAGAATATAAAATAACCCGCAACGGGATGATCGGGGCGGATTATTCTTCAAAATTTTCTGCTTGGCTGGCCATGGGTTGTATTTCACCTCGATTTATCTATCAGGAATTAAAAAAATACGAGCACCAATTTGGAGCAAATGATTCTACTTATTGGTTGGTCTTTGAATTATTATGGCGTGATTATTTTCGATTTATGATGAAGAAACACAAAGTCAAATTATTCCAAAAAGCGGGTATTCAAAACAAAGAAAGTTCAGAAAACAACTCAAACATAAATCTACTTCAAAAATGGATAGAGGGTAAAACCGGAGTTGATTTTATTGATGCCAACATGCTCGAATTGAAACATACCGGATTCATGAGCAATCGTGGTCGACAAAATGTAGCAAGTTATTTGTGCAATGATTTGAAACTAGATTGGAGATTGGGCGCCGCTTATTTCGAGCAGCAGCTATTTGACTATGATGTGTGCAGTAATTGGGGCAACTGGGCCTATCTGGCAGGCGTTGGCAATGACCCGCGAGGCAACCGTTATTTTAACATTGAAAAACAAGCCTCCGATTATGATAAAAATGCAGATTATCGAAATTTATGGCTGCAAGGCAAATAAACTTAATTAAAAAGTCTTTGAAACTTTATCTATAGCAGTAATCGTAAAGTCTAAATCTTCATAAGTTAGCGCATCAGTAATAAACCAAGTTTCATAGGCCGAGGGCGCAATGTAAACTCCTTCTTTTAACAAGCCATGAAAAAACTTTTTGAAGGTTTCATTGTCACCGTTTTTTGCAGTTTGAAAATCAACTACCGGTTGCGCATCAAAGTGCACCGAAATCATCGATCCTACTCTATTGATGGTATAAACAACCTCGTTTTGAGTTAGTACTTTATGTATTCCTGCCTCAAGGTAAGCCGTCTTTTTTTCTAAATTATCAAATAATTGAGTATTCGCATTTATTTCTTGTAACATGGCCAATCCAGCGGCCATAGCCAACGGATTTCCCGATAAAGTTCCTGCTTGATAAACAGGTCCAACCGGAGCCAGATAATTCATGATTTCATTTCGTGCAGCAAAAGCACCAACAGGCAAACCACCACCAATTACTTTCCCAAAGCAAACAATATCTGCTTTGATATTATATAATTCTTGAACGCCCCCTTTTGCCAATCGGAAACCAGTCATTACCTCATCAAAAATTAGCAACGCATTATTTTCTGTACATAGTTCGCGTAAGCCTTCCAAAAATCCCCCTTGAGGTGGCACACAACCCATGTTTCCGGCAACGGGCTCTACAATTAAGGCTGCAATTTGATTTTTATTTGCTTCAAATAAATTCCGAACACTTTCCAAATCATTGTAATTTGCCAACAAGGTATCTTGTGCTGTACCTGGAGTTACTCCGGGACTATTAGGAGTTCCAAAAGTACTTGCTCCACTTCCGGCTTGAATTAAAAACGAATCAGAATGCCCGTGGTAACATCCAGCAAATTTTATTATTTTGTTTTTATTAGTAAATCCGCGAGCCAGTCGAATGGCACTCATACATGCTTCGGTACCCGAATTTACAAATCGAATTTTATCAATATTTGGAACCATTGAAACGGCCAATTGCGCAATTTGAGTTTCTAACTCAGTAGGCATTCCAAATGAAGTTCCGCTTTTTGCTCGTTCGGTAATGGCTTCAATAACGGGTGGATAGGCATGACCCAAAATCATAGGCCCCCACGAATTGATGTAGTCTATTAATCTATTCCCGTCTTCATCATATAAATAAGCACCGTGGGCTCTTTTTACAAAAATTGGGGTTCCTCCTACTCCTTTAAAGGCTCTCACCGGAGAATTTACCCCTCCTGGAATTACTTTTTCTGCATCTATAAATAACTGACTACTTCTTTGATATAACATAAAAATGTATACTGAACTTTTATTTTACAATTAATTTTTGGCCTATAGCAATTCCGAAATCCGGAATATTATTTTTTCTTTTCAAATCTTCCACCGAAATATTATATCGTTTTGAAATAGAATACAAGGTATCTCCTTTAATCACTTCATGCAAATCCGAATTTGAATCGGTTGCGGGAGTCTTTTTTTCCACCGATCTCACCGCTGTTGGAATATATTCTTTGCCCAAAACTTCGGCATCGTATTTTTGTAATTGGTAGCGCTCTATCAATCCAATAAGTTTGGTTGGATAGGCAACATCGGTAGCATAACCCGCTTCTTTCAAGCCTTTTGCCCATGCCTTATAATCATCTTTTTCTAATTTAAATAATTTAGAATACCGTTCCCGTGAAGTTAAAAATAGTGAATGATCACGATAGGATTCTTTTGGCTCCATGTATTTTCTAAAACACTCTTGCTCGGCGTCATCATCATAATTGATACTTGGTCCCGTCCATTCTTTGTGGCATTTTATTCCAAAATGATTATTGGCCTGCATACTCAAAGGCCCAGTCCCAGCCCCCGACTCTAAAATCCCTTGACCAAGCGTGATACTTGCCGGAATTCCGTAGTCAATCATGTCTTGTTTGGCAATTTCTTTATATTTTTCAATGTATTCCAACACCATAGCCGTTGTAACTTTCACGCGAGTAGTGGCAGCAAGCACCTCAGTTGAATTGCTTGTGCTGTTTGTGTTGGCCGGTGTGGGCTCAGTAGTATTACCCGTTTGTGTTTTAGTTACTGCAACAGGTTGCGTAGGCTTAACAACTGCTTTTGTTGGTGCTTTTTTACTCTTAGTATAGGCAATAACTGGGCGACTTGTGCCACAGGAAGTAGCAACAATTAAAGCAAAACCGAAAACTAATTTCTTAATCATCAAATTGTATGGTTTGTAAATTTTTGTTTTTCAATTGTAAATTCATTCCGGCCACTCCTTGTAATCCTCCTGTATGAATCAGG
>JBILNU010000140.1:0-3464 GCA_044374815.1 Flavobacterium sp. | reverse complement strand
ACTTTGGAATTACAATGCATTATTATTTAATCCGCTTTTAATTATACTTCCATTTTTAAGAGGAAAAGCTTTAAAAATTTCTTCGCTAATTTGTATGGTATGTATTGTAATATATGTAATACTAATGATTACAAAACCACATTTATGGCTTATGAGTCCGTTTATTATTACAACTATATATATGTTTTGGAAAATGAACAGATATTTTAATAGTGTTTTGTAAATATTATACAATGCCGTTTCATAAAAAAAGCACCCAAAAGGGTGCTTTTTAATTAATTTAATTTGCTGGTTGTTGTTTCTTCTTCTGTAGGTAAAAGAATACAAATCCTACGCCAAGTAGCATCATTGGTAGTATCCAATCATTTATTGGTACATCTTGAACATCATCATCAAATACCGGTGCCTGTGCAAAAATAGATTGTATCTGTAATAAAGCAATAACTATAGCGTATTTTATTTCTGTTCTATTTTTCATCTTATTTCTATTTATTATTCTACAATCCATTTAACTTGACTCGTTTTTCCTTCTGAGGTAATACTTACAATATAAACTCCTGTACTAACTAATGCTATTGGTGTTACTTGTAATCCTGCTTCATTTTCTTTGGTACTCACCGCTATTGTTTGTCCTAAAGTATTATACATAACAACACTTGATTGTGAAGAAACTCCTTGTAATATAAAACTACTACCCCTTTTTGCTGGATTTGGATACATAACAATTGTAGATCCATATTCCGGATTACTCAATGCAGCATTTTGAAACACTACTTTAAATCGGTTTACTGTGTTTACATCTGCCATAAAGGGAACTATTGATCCATCTTCTATTTCGGTATAGGTATTATTTTGAGCATCAAACAAATAAGGTGTCACTCCATCATAATTTGTTAAATCAAATTGCCATTGGTAATTACTATGACGCAGGTTGTTGATTTTTATTGGCAACTCATCAGTTATACTTGGATTTGGCTGACATGCAATTGCTAAAGGAGTATTGTTTTGTATAAAACTTACTTCTTCATCTAAATTGCTCATTTTTGTTGCATCTTCCTGAGTTACACTTGCAGAAAATGATGGATTAAATAATGCTAAAGCGCCTTCAATGGCTTGCCATTCATTATTGAGATTAGCTTGAAGATTTACTCGTAACAATCCGTACTCATTAGATGTTGCAGATCTAAACAAACCAGCAGATCCATTAGCTACCGATTTATTGCTTTCGGTAATACTTACACTTGCTACATTAGCTGTGTTGTCTCTTTTTACAAAAACGGCTTGACCCGGTTGTACATATTGATTAAAACTTGAATTTACATCATTCGTATTAGCAATTAAATCACGAGTTACATAACCACCTCTTGCATTTAAAGTAGGGTCCCAGTAGTATACTACTCCTGTATTCATGTTACTAGATCCTGTTAATATAGCTTTTATGTCAATAGGGGCTTGGTAAGGATTACCAACCAAACTAAACCCGTCAGCTGTTTGATTGATGGTTGGAGTGAAATTTCCAGTTCTTAATGTACCTGTAGCACGCAAAGTTGTTGGAGTTGCTGTAGGTGAATTGTTGGTTAAGTCGATTGTTCTATCGCCGCGTACCATTAATCGATACGGAGTGCCAGCGGTTAACACATCCACATTAGTGTTGGTTACAGCTGCCCATGCACCACCTGTAAAGGTATACATAGAAGGATTGTTAGTACTCGTAACATCAAAACCATTGCTTGCGCCACCAGTTCCGGTAATATGTGTTCCTAATCCGGCTGTGGTACCCGCATTTTCTTGCCAGTTTTCTTTAATTGTTGTTGTTGTTGTAACCGACGAACTCACAAAACGATACGCTCTTTTGGCCGGAATGTAACGCTCTACGGTAACATTTCCATTTCCAGTGATAGTTCCTGTAAATTGATCAAACATGCCACTACCTGTCGCATCACTTTTAAAGATGATTTGACCATCATTGGTAATGTTCCCGTTGACTTTCATTCTTGAAGTAGGTTGCAATGTTAGGGAATTTCCTGTTTGTATAGTTAAATTTCCTGTCTCAATAGAATTAGTAATATTAATGTTATTTGCTATAGTAACTGTAGCACCTGCAATAGGTATTGAACTATTTAACCAAGTTGAACCAACATTCCAATTTCCATTTGCAACGGTTATAGGTTTGCTAATCGTAAAAAGATTAAAATACATGTTTCTTTGTCCCGATCCATCATTTTGGTTGCCAATGTAGAAATTAAAACCATCAATAGTTGATGCGCTATTAATAGAGGTTGTATAAGTTGCGCCGCCACTCCTAGAAGTCATCGAAAAAGAATAAACAGCCGCACTTGTTCTAGTTATTGTAACTAGCATAGGCGTTGTGCCATAGCTCGTATTTGCATTCCCGTTAGTTGTGGTTATAGTAGCTGAGCCTCCGTTATTCACATTGAAAATAGTGGTTCCACCAGATCGTAAATCAAAACCTTTTGAACCACCACTAGCATCCCAATTCATAGCCCAATAAAAAGAAAAAGTGTCTCCAACTTGTATCCCATTATTTATAGAACGGTAGGCATTGAAATAGCCACTTCCTGTTGCATACATTGCAAAAGCAGTAGTGCCAATGCCATTGTCTCCCATACCATTGTTTACTGGGTTTCCAATAAAACTACCAGAACTAGCTCCCGCATTTAAAGACCATGCTCCAAAACCTGTTCCTTGATTTGAATTATTTGCCCATGAACTAGCATAATTTGAAGCATTATCGGAAAAATTTTGTCCTGAAACTACCCTGCTCATAAATAAAGCTAAACAAGTAAGAACATAAATTATGAATTTTGAATATTTTTTCTTCATTTTTAAAATTATTATATTAATAGATTAATGCAACAAAACACAAAATTATCATGAGTTTTTATAAAAGTGTTCAAAAATATAATTTAAAAAAAACTTAAACTTTCTTTATTTTAGATAACACTATTGTGAAATTCTAATTTATTGTATAAACTTATTGAACACTTAATTTTATTTTAAGTATAAAATAACTAATATCATAAAAACAGTTTATAATTACGAATTTATAAAAAAAATATCAGAAATACTTCTTTAAAAAAAAATTTCAATACGAAATCGTTTTCGTGTTAATAAAAAATTTAAATAAAAGGGGAAAGAAAAAAAGGGATTGCCTATTGCGTAGGAGATTCTTCGCAAGCTCTGAATGATATGAGGGAAAATAGGCAATGAAACAATGAGGCAATTTGATAATTAGTTCGAACATAAAACTAATTGCTATACTATTAACTTTATTAAATAAAAAAACACCCAAAAGGGTGTTTTTTTATTTATTTAATTGCTGGTTGCCTTTTCTGTAGGTAAAAGAATACAAATCCTACGCCAAGTAGCATCATTGGTAGTATCCAATCATTTATTGGTACATCTTGAACATCATCATCAAATACCGGTGCCTGTGCAAAAAT
>JBILNU010000141.1:0-3464 GCA_044374815.1 Flavobacterium sp. | reverse complement strand
CCATACCACCAACCATAGCTTCTGCACCAATTGAAGAAGTAACACTTGGAGTTCCGCATTGCATGGCCTCCAAAAGTTTGCCTTTTATTCCTGCACCAAATCGTAAAGGCGCCAACATTACTTTGGCTTTTTTTATGACTTCAAAAGCGTCTTCTGCCCTACCCAAAACCTCAAATTTCATTTTTGGATTGTGCATTTGCATTACCTTCGGGCTAGGATAAGCCCCATATACCAACATTTTTGCTTCCGGCAATTGCTTTGTAAGCAATGGCCAAATAGTTTCAGATAAATAACGAACGCAATCTAAATTGGGTTCATGTAGAAAATTTCCAATGAAAATAAAATCTGTTCTTTTTTCAAACGAAGGATTATCGGCGAGTTTTTCAGCAAAGATTGGTAAATAATAAAGTAATTCGTATGCAATTTTAAATTGCGATTGAAGTAAATTTATTTCAAATTCGGATACCATCAAAGTTAAATCGCAACGTAAAATACTTGCAATTTCCCTTTTAGCAACATCAGAATACAAGTCATTTAATGTAAATTCCCGATTTTCTTTTACAGCCACTTGACGCGCTTGCCGCAAACAATGTAAATCTTCGGTATCTAAAACTTTCATTGCATTTGGGCAATTTTCGGTAACCCGCCAACCAAATTGTTCTTCTACCATAAATCGGTCAAACAAAACAATTTCCGGATTTAATTCAGATACAAAAGAATCAAAAGAAGAGGTGTTCAACTCAATATTTTTTATGGAAATTCCTAGCGAAACTAAATCTTCCGAAAATTCTAAATTTTGTGCCGTACTCGCAAAGGTGATTTTGAAATTTGCAGCAGCAAACAAATCTATCAATTGCATCATACGACTCCCAGCAGCCGAAGATTTTGGCTCGGGCCAAACAAAACCTAGAATTAATAAAGTTTTAGAATTTACCATAATATCGAATTCAATTACAAAGAAAAGACTTAATTTTGCATATATCAAAAATCTATACAAATGTTAGGTCTAAAATTAGTAACCGACCCAAGATGGGTTACCGTAGTAGAATCAAATATTGAAGAAATTCTTACCGATCATGCTTGGTGCGAACAAAAAGCAGCTACTAATATCATTACAATAATTACCTATAATTCGGAACATGAAGAACTTGTTACCGATTTACTAGAAATAGCCAAAGAAGAAATTGAACACTTTCAGTTGGTGCACAATATTATTAAAGAACGCGGACTAAAACTGGGAAGAGAGCGCAAAGACCATTATGTGAATGAGCTTTTTAAATTCATGAAAAAAGACGGCAGCAGAAACGATTCTTTTATTGACCGACTTTTGTTTTCGGCAATGATTGAGGCAAGAAGTTGCGAACGTTTTAAGGTTTTATCACAAAATATTAAAGACCCAGAATTGGCTGAATTTTACAGAAAATTAATGATTAGTGAAGCAGGACATTACACCACCTTCCTAAAATTTGCCCGAAAATATACCGAAAAAGTAGATGTAGATAAACGCTGGAAAGAATGGTTGGAATTTGAAGGAGAATTAATCACCAACTACGGTAAATCAGAAACAGTACATGGATAATGAATAAAAAAAGGCAGTTTGAAACTGCCTTTTTTTATTTTGAATTATTGGTTGCTATGACAAATTTTAATTTGTTTTTGACCCCTATTTGAAGTACATCTACTAAGTCTTGAACCTGAAGATTAAATGGAATTCGAACTACAACCGTTTGGTCTTTACTCCCTCCCATTTTAGAAAGTAAGGTAGTTTCTAAATCAGCAAAATCTATTTCTTCCTTATCCAAATAATATCGTTTATCTTCTGTGATAGACAAACTAATAAGCTGTTTGTTGGTCTTTTCACTTGTTTTAGATTTTGGCAAGGTCATTTTAATCACATTCGGATTTGCTAATGTTGAAATGATTAAGAAAAACAAAAGCAAAAAGAACATGATATCACTTAAGGACGAAGTCGCAACTTCGGCGTGAAATCGTTTATTTCGTTTTACCATTTGGACGCTGAATTATATTAACAAAATCTAATACTTGTTTTTGAATGCTTAAAGCGAAGCTGTCAATTTTTCCATTAAATAAATGGTACGCTGAATAAGCAATTATTCCCACAACTAATCCGGCACCAGAACTAATCATTTTTTCATACAATCCGCCTGAAATATTTCCAACACTAATGTCTTCCGTTTGTGAAATACTATAAAATATTTTGATAACCCCAGCAATAGTCCCAATAAAACCAAAGGTTGGTGCAATACCGGCAATCAATCCTAATTGCCCTAATTTGCGTTCCATCCCTCCAATTTCAATATTAGCAGCGCGTTCCATATTGGATTCAATTTCAGAAATAGGTCTTCCAATAGTTAAAATACCTTCGCGAAGTACATAACCTGAAGCCGTACCACTTCTTTCGGCATTATTAACGGCGGCATCCAAATTTCCGGCATTTAAATTTTCACGAATATCACGGATCAAAAACGGATCGATTACTGCACGCTTGTAGATGTATAAATAACGCTCAATAATTAAATAAAAAGTATAAAATAATAAAAGGGCTATCGGAATAAGGAAGAACCCACCTTTAAAAATAAATTCCAAAACCGTAATTTCATTCGTTTTTACTGCGCCTTCTATAACGGCACCTGTTGCTTTAGCGATTGTATCGTTTTGCACTTGTAGAAAAAAATTCATCATACTTTTTTTATTTTTGATTTAGTTATTAAAAATAATCTCAAATTTGCACTAAAGATAAATTCTAATATAATAGTAAACTACAAATTTGGAAAAATATTTTGTATTAGATTTTTTTTATCCCAAAAACAAATGAATTATCAAGAAACAACCAACTGGCTTTTTAGTCAATTACCAGTCTATCAATTGCAAGGTGCATCCGCATATAAAGAGGATTTAACCAATACGTTAGTATTGGCAAAACATTTAAATCATCCCGAAAAAGAATTAAAGTACATTCATGTAGCTGGCACAAACGGAAAAGGATCTACCTCACATATGCTCGCTTCCATTTTGCAAGAAGCAGGTTATAAAGTTGGATTGTATACTTCTCCACATCTTATAGATTTTAGAGAACGAATTAAAATTAATGGTACAGAAATAGCAGAAGATTTTGTTTGTGAGTTTGTATCAAAAAACAAATCTTTTTTTGAAGAAAACCAACTAAGTTTTTTTGAAATGACAGTGGGTTTAGCATTTGACTATTTCCAAAAAGAGAAAACCGATATCAATATTATTGAAGTTGGAATGGGCGGAAGATTGGATGCCACCAATATTATCACACCAATTGTTTCAGTGATTACCAATATTGCCAAAGACCATACCCAGTTTTTAGGCACCACCTATTCCAGTATTGCAACAGAAAAAGCCGGAATAATAAAACCGAATGTTCCCGTTGTGATAGGAGAATATAATGACGAAACTCAACCGGTTTTTTTAGAAAA
>JBILNU010000056.1:0-11859 GCA_044374815.1 Flavobacterium sp. | reverse complement strand
TTTCCAAAGAGTTATTGGAAGAATTAGATAAAGTTCCGGTTAACTATAAACTAAATTAATTAATAAATAACGAAAAGTAATACTTGTTACATTTCATCCATTAAATAATTAATTATATTTGCCTAGATAAACGAAAACATAAATAAATTTAATAAAAAAGATATGGCATTAGCAATAACAGATGCTACTTTTGATGAAGTAGTTTTAAAATCAGATAAACCAGTAGTAGTTGATTTTTGGGCAGCTTGGTGTGGACCATGTAGAATGGTTGGACCAGTTATCGATGAGGTTTCTTCAGAATACGAAGGCAAAGCTGTAGTTGGAAAAGTAGATGTAGATGCAAACCAAGAATTTGCTGCGAAATATGGTGTGAGAAACATTCCTACGGTATTAATTTTCCAAAACGGAGAAGTAGTAGGTCGTCAAGTAGGAGTAGCTCCGAAAAAAACCTATACCGATGCAATTGACGCTTTGTTATAATTAAAGCAAATAAATAGATTGAAAGGTTCAGTGAAAGCTGAACCTTTTTTTATTAATATAATTTATTCGAAATAGAAGCATATTGAAATTTTCAAATTATATTTGAAGTATGAAAATAGAAGAACAAAAAGAACTTATTTCTGGATTTAAACATCTCGAGTTATTGGCTAACCAAGTTGTGGAAGGCTTTATTTCGGGGATGCATAAATCACCTTTTCATGGTTTTTCTGCCGAATTTGCCGAACATAAAATTTACAACATCGGTGAAAGCACGAAGCACATCGATTGGAAGCTTTTTGCCAAAACAGATCGATTATTTACCAAAAGATTTGAGGAAGAAACCAATCTTCGTTGTCACTTGATAATTGACAATTCTTCTTCCATGCATTATCCAAAATTGGGGGCAAATCAAAATTTTTATGAAAGTAAAATCGGATTTTCGGTTTTGGCATCTGCGGTACTGATGAGTTTATTGAAAAAACAACGCGATGCCTTTGGATTGAGTGTTTTTTCGGATAATTATGAATATTATGCTCCCGAAAAAGGGAGTGACCGTCACCATAGAATGTTGTTACATAAACTGGAAGATTTGCTAGAACACCCAAAGCAATCTAAAGCCACAGATACGATCACTTTTTTACACCAAGTGGCAGAAAAAATTCACCGCAGATCGATGATTGTTATTTTCACAGATATGTTTCAAGATGGGAATCAAGAGGAATTACTCAATGCCTTACAGCATTTAAAACACAACAAGCATAAGGTGGTTTTATTTCACGTCATTGATGATAAAACGGAGTTAAATTTTGATTTTGATAATACTCCAAGAAAATTTATAGATTTAGAATCTGGAGAAGTCGTGAATTTATTTGCAGAGAATGTAAAAGAGGAATATGAGAAAAATCTGAAGGATTATTTTAAAAATCTCTCTTTGGTTTGTGCTCAAAATAAAATTAAGTATGTTCCGGTAAATATTGGAGCAAATTTTGATAAAATCTTAACTACATACTTGGCTGAAAAACAAATGTTTGGTTAACTAATGCTAAATCAAGTAAAAAATTAATTAAAAAAATAATAGAAACACTTGCTAATTTTAAAAATGGGTGTATATTTGCAACCGCAATAAAGCGAAGGTTTGGTAGTTCAGTTGGTTAGAATACATGCCTGTCACGCATGGGGTCGCGGGTTCGAGTCCCGTCCAGACCGCTAAAATTGGGAAAAAGCACTTTGGAAACAAAGTGCTTTTTTGCCCAATAAAGCATATGAAATGCAAGTGCTGAATAGTTATTTTTCAGTAGTTCATTCAAAATTAGTTGTGTTGTTTTCGATGCGAATTTGTAACTCGCATCACGGTTTAGTAGTTAGACCAATGAAAAGCTTTCCACTTTATTGTGGATGGCTTTTTTGCTTTTAGGAAACTATTTTATTTTTTACTATTTTTGGTGAGTAGTATAATAAGTAAACAATTGAAACAGATAAGTTTATTTTTTTTAGTTCTCCTTTTTCAATCTTGTCAATATTTTGAGAAGCAAGTTCCCAATGAAAAAGACTTGTTGAAACAACGAATGAAGGAAATAAATTGGAAAGAAGTTGATCAATATCCTACTATCGCAGATTGTGAAAAATTAAACAATCCCATACAACGCAAACAATGTTTTTTTGAATTTATGCAAAGCACAATTCAACAAAAATTAAGTATTGATACTTTAAAAATTTTATTCCCAAAGCTAGATACAATTGAAGTAAAAGTTACTATTAACTCGGATGCTACCTTGCAATTCGAACCACAATTTCCTCGAGATACTATTGCCTATGACACCATAAAAATTGATAGTATTTTAAAAGTAAAATTGGTAGACTTCCCAAAAGTTAACCCCGCAATAAAAAGAGGAATTCCGGTAAAAACTCAATTTATTTTACCAGTTATAATTAAAACCGAAAATAAAAAATAAGTTTTCTTATTTTTTTACTACTTTATAAAAATAAGACTTGCCGTCGTAATTTAATTCCAATAAATAAAAACCCGCATTTTCCATTGAAAGGTCAATTTTACAAGAACTAAAAGTGGCATATTGATTTTCTTTAATTAGCTTGCCCAAGACATTAAATATCCTAAATTCAAATTGATTGATACTTTTATTTGAAGCAATTTCAAAAATTCCATTAGTTGGATTCGGAATAATTTGAAATAGATTAGAATCTACACTATTCTCTGTATTTGATAATGGATTTACAATAATCCCGCCTGAAGCTAAATATACACTAGCAAAAGCTTGATAATATTGATTTGCAATATTGGCATCATGAACAATTAAAGTGTTTTCATCATTTTTGGTTTCTGCAGCTGTACTCCAATTGTGAGAGCCAGTAAGCACAAGAGGATCAGAAGCACTATTAAAATTATCTACTACCATGAATTTGTGGTGCATAATTCCGGGTGCTGTATCAATAACTGCATGATTAGGCGATAAACCTGCTTGCAAATTAGAAATCTGATTGCTCATTGGATTGCTGCTATCAACTATAACATTGCAGTTTGTAATTCCGCTTGAAAATTTATTTAATATTGCAGTGCAAACATCACTTCTAGTGAAATTCATTACTGCAACTTCTAAATCGGTATTAGCAGAATTTACCGCTGCAATTATTTTCGAATTAGTTCCATCAGAAGGACTAAAATAACATTCAACAACACTTCCACCAATAATAAAATTATGCGGGGTATTATCGGTTTTGTATTGTCCAAATTTTGACAAAGTTGTGTTTGGAGTCGCTGTAGCACTGCCCCACATTTCTTCAAATTCTAAGGTATAGGCAGCCGCTAGAGTTTGATCTTGAATTACTATCGCATTATTTTTATCTGGGCCTTCAATTTGTGCTGTTGTCCAATTGGTAGAGCCGGTCCATACATAAGATAGAAATGGATTATTACAAATGGCATCGATAATTACAAATTTATTATGCATTATGGTATAGCTCGAAGTTGTTGGGCTAGCAAGTGTAGGAATGGCACTATTTAGTAGTGGTATCATAACGCTACTTGTGCCACCGTCATAAATAACTCGTACTTGAACACCTCTTGCATAGGCTGCATTAATAGCTCCGGCAATACTTGCAGCTGCTGAGGGAGAATAAGAATTGTAAATGGCAATATCCAATGTTGCAACACAATTATCAATATAGCTTATTAGCATATTATCTAGCGTGTCAGCCAAATTCACTGCGGCTTGTGTTTGACTAAAACTAGTGTCCACCGGATGATTGAAATATACATTTATTGCTCCACTTGATACCGATTTTGACGCAATTGTAACGATTGAAGGAGTTGTTTTAGCATCTTTAAGAGTATATTCAACTTTAAAGAACTGTGAAGGTTTTATAGAATCAATAATGAAAAAATTGTTACTTGCAGTTTTCTCAATTGCAACTTCTTTTTTTGAAAATACATCAGTGACTTTAATAGAATTTGGTGCTTTTGCATTGTCAAATGCAAGTTCCAATCTATTAGGTAAGTAGCGCACTGTAAAATCTTTTTCTGCAATACTTTCCTGGGCAAATCCTGAAACTATTGAAAACACAAAAAAGATTAAGATAGATAAGGGGGAATATCTAATCATTTTTTTTGTCAAAAATATGAATTTATAAGTAATTTCTTATAAAAGAGCTATTGATTTTTAAGTAGTTATTATTTTTCTAAATTAAATTTAAATAGTAACACGTAGTAACTTCCAATGATAACGGGTAAAACTATATTTAATATCCACAATAAAGCGGTAACAAATATTGTGATCCATTCATTAACGCCCAATAATCCGAAAAAATGAACAGCCAAACTTCCTTTTAAAGCGAAGTCAATAAATTGAAAACTCGGAATTATGGATGCCAGTAAATAAACAGTTGCTATGGTTGTAATTAGAGTCAAGTAGGGCAAATCAATATCAAAAGCTACGAGAAGAAAATAAAATTGATGAATTAAAACCATATACCTTAATATACCCAACACTATATTTTTTTGATGAATATTTCTCGGAATTCTAATTATTTTTGAGATAAATTTTTCAATAGAATAACTGTGAATCAATATTCGTTTCGTAAAAAAAGAAATTAATAGTAGAGCAATACAACTTGCTAATAATAATAAACTCCATTTCCAGTAACCTAAAACAAACATACTTAATAGGCCAAATAAACCAAGAATAAGTACTTGAATACCGTTGCAAATTAGGTTTAGAAATATGATTCTTTTAGTTTCTTTCTTTTCAAAATAAAGAGCTTTTCCAACATATTCACCCACGCCAACCGGAGTAAAAACTCCCAATGTTAAGGCGGCAAGCACTTGCTTTGTTGCTTCAAGTTTTGAAATTACCCTCACTTCTTGAGCTAAATTTTGCCATTTTAAAATTTCAAAATAACGATTCAAAAAACTCAAAAACAACAAAAAAGCTATTCCAGCAACCGATTGATTTTTTTGGAATAAAACCAAAAATTTTTCCCAATCAAGCTTGGTATTATTCGCTAATTGACTATAAATAAAATAAAAAGCTGCAATTACAATCAAAAGTTTGATTATAAAAACACCGAATTGCTTAGTTTTGTGAGAAATTGAAATCATTGTTGCAAAGAAACAGAAAACTTTGAATTGATTTCTTAAACTTGAAACTTATTAATTGGCAAACGAGCGCATCATATTAGGAATTGACCCCGGAACTACAATAATGGGATTTGGCTTGATTAGGGTTGTAAATAAAAAAATGGAATTTATTCAATTGAATGAATTGATTTTGAGTAAATACGACAACCATTATCAAAAGCTGAAAGTCATTTTTGAGCGAACGATTGAGCTGATTGATACCCATCATCCTGATGAAATTGCTGTTGAAGCGCCCTTTTTTGGGAAGAATGTGCAATCGATGTTGAAATTAGGACGAGCTCAAGGCGTTGCAATGGCAGCAGGATTATCTAGAGGTATTCCAATTACTGAATACGAGCCGAAGAAAATTAAGATGGCAATAACCGGAAACGGAAACGCCACAAAAGAACAGGTTGCCAAAATGTTACAACAATTATTAGGATTAAAAACGCTTCCTAAAAATTTAGATTCCACAGATGGTTTAGCTGCTGCGGTTTGTCATTTTTTCAACTCAGGAAAAGTAGTTGGTGCAAAAAGCTATTCGGGTTGGGATGCTTTTGTAAAGCAAAATGAAGATCGCGTAAAGAAATAATAATGAGCGGAATCTACATTCACATTCCTTTTTGCAAGCAAGCGTGTCATTACTGCGATTTTCATTTTTCTACTTCATTAAAGAAAAAAGATGAAATGATTTTGGCTTTAGCTAGAGAAATTGAAATGCGAAAAAACGAGTTTCAAGATGAGGTAGTAGAAACCATTTACTTTGGTGGAGGAACACCCTCTTTATTAGCGATTGAAGATTTAAGATTTTTGATTTCCGAAATTTACTCTAATTATAATGTTGTTGAGAATCCAGAAATAACCCTCGAAGCCAATCCAGATGATTTATCAAAGGAACGAATAGTTGCACTTTCCAATCTCAAAATCAATCGACTTTCTATTGGGATTCAATCTTTTTTTGAAGATGATTTGAAGATGATGAATCGGGCTCATAATTTGTCGGAAGCCAAAAAATGCTTAGAAGAAGCGACCCAGTATTTTGACAATATCTCCATTGATTTGATATACGGTATTCCCGGAATGAGTAATGAAAAATGGATGCAAAATATTGAAATGGCTTTGTCTTTTAATGTTCCGCATATTTCTAGTTATGCTTTAACGGTGGAGCCAAAAACCGCTTTACATTCGTTCATTCAAAAAGAGTTAATTCCGCAGCCCGACGAGGAAGTAGCGCAAGAGCATTTTCAAATATTGGTTGAAAAACTCAAGGAAAATAATTTTATACACTACGAATTGTCCAATTTTGGGAAAGAAAATTATTTTTCAAAAAACAATTCGAGTTACTGGTTGGGTAAAAAATACATTGGTATTGGCCCTTCTGCACACAGTTATGATGGACAAAAAAGAGGTTGGAATGTTTCTAATAATTCGGTTTATTTAAAATCTATTTCGGAAGGTATTTTGCCCTTAGAAACCGAAATCTTATCTAAAACAGATCGTTATAATGAATACATTATGACTGGATTGCGAACCATGTGGGGCGTTTCTTTACAACGAATAGAAAAGGAATTTGGCCCAACCTATTTACACTATTTAAACAAGCAAGCAGCGCGTTATATTGAGGATCATTTATTATTTATGGATGATGAAATTTTAAGAACTACTCAAAAAGGGAAGTTCTTGAGCGATGGAATTGCATCCGATTTATTTTTACTAAATTTGGAATAAAATCATTCTTTTGAAAACAACGATTATCCATAAAAACCAGACTTTTGAAATTGATTTGTCAAAACCTATTGACATTTCGATTCCCTTAACCAATACCGACGAAAATCCTATTGCTTGGTATATTGAAAAGCCTGAAATAGAACCAGTAAAATTTGGAGATTGGATAGGTAAAGTTTCTGAGGGAAGTTCTACAAATTTCAATAACATTTTCTTTAATCCACATGGTCATGGCACTCACACGGAATGTTTAGGTCATATTACAAGGGAATTTTACTCGATTAATCAATGTTTAAAGCAGTTTTTTTTCACTGCCGAATTGATTTCGGTTACCCCAGAACTAATTGGAGAGGATAAAATAATCTCCAAATCTCAAATTGAAAATGCTTTAAATGGTAAATTACCTGAAGCAATTGTTATTCGGACTTTACCCAATTTAGAGAGTAAAAAAAATCAGAATTATTCAAAAACAAATCCTCCTTATTTGGCTGAGGAAGCTGCAATTTTTATAAGAGAAATTGGAGTTGAACATCTTTTAATTGATTTACCAAGTGTTGACCGAGAGGAAGATGAAGGAAAATTAGTTGCTCATAAGGCTTTTTGGAATGTAAAAAATGTAACCAATTTAAATGTTGACGCTAGATTAAATTGTACCATTACCGAGTTGATTTATGTTGATGATTCGATAGAAGATGGAAGTTATTTTTTAAATCTTCAAATTGCTTCTTTTGAAAATGATGCTTCCCCGTCAAAACCCATTTTGTATAAAATATGATATCGGTTTCAACAGATAAAAACAAGTTGGACCTTTCATTTCTTTTAAAAGAATTGAAAGTAGTAAGTTGGATTGCGCCTAAGACCCAAGCAGAAGTGCAAACAGCAGTAGATTCTTCTTTTTGCTTCGGAATTTATTTAGATGAAAAACAAATTGGCTTTTGCAGAGTAATTACAGATTTTGTTGTTTTTGCCTATGTAATGGATGTTATTATAACTGAAGAACAGCGAGGGAATGGGTATTCTTCAATATTAATCAACGCGATGCTTTCTGAACCAAAACTAAAGCAAGTTAGGTTATGGCGTTTGGCAACTTCTGATGCTCATTTTTTGTATAAAAAATTTGGGTTCGCTGCATTAGCACATCCCGAAAAAATGATGGAGAAAGTTGTAAGTAATCAGGCATTAAAATAAAAAGATAAAATGAACATCCAGCAATTATATGATTTTTGCCTTTCTAAAAAAGGAGTTACGGAACATTTCCCATTTGATGAAGAAACTTTGGTTTTTAAAGTAGGAGGAAAAATGTTTTGCCTTACCTCTTTAAACGAGTGGGAGAAAGGAACACCTTCATTAAATTTAAAATGTGATCCCGATAGAGCCCAAGAACTTAGAGCCGAATATGAAGCAATAATTCCGGGGTGGCACATGAGTAAAATTCATTGGAACACGGTAGCTTTTAACGGAGATGTTTCCGATAAAATGATGCTTGAACTTATTAATGATTCCTATGAATTGGTTTTTAAAAGCCTTTCTAAAAAAATTCAGGCGGAAATTCAATCCCAAGAATAATTTAAAAAACCGACATCAGAACCAACCCCTTGAAGTGCACAAGGGGTATTTTTTTGAGTATTTTTTTATTTTGTAAGAAATATCGATAAATTAATCGACAATAAATGTTATTTTATCGATTAATAACAGTTCTATGAAAATAGAATAAAATAATATCTAATATTTGAAAATCATATTAAAAAAAGATTCATGTTTAAGCTATTAAATATCTTATTTGTAGAGGATGATGCTATAGAGGTTATGATGTTTGTGAGGGTTTTGCAAAAAATTGGTGTCAATCATCGATTAATGGAAGCTAGTAATGGGGAAGAGGCCTTAGCGATTTTGAAAGCAAAAGAATTTATACCCGACATCATACTTTTAGACTTAAACATGCCAAAACTTAACGGAATTGAATTTTTAAAAATTGTAAAATCAGAACAAGAAAGCAGACATATTCCGGTTATTATTTTTACAACCTCCAATAACCATAGAGATATTGTAAATTGTTATAAAATAGGAATTTCAGGATACATGATTAAGCCTTTAAAATATGAAGATTATCTAGTTTTGGTAAAAAAAACACTCGATTATTGGTCAAGTAATGAACTTTTATAATAGCCTTTTTTTATTGATTATGAAAGATTTCCAATTTGAGTTTGACGCAACTACTTTTAATCACATTTTTCCTTATTTTATTTTATGGGATAAGGATTTTAATATTCTTAAATACGGACAAGGTTTATCTGATTGTATTTCAAAAAGTACACAATCAAATTCCATCTTTGATTATTTTACCAGTAATCCCGAAATAAAAAAAAGAATAGTTAAAGAAAAAGTTACTTTTAGTTCAAAACAAACGGATTTAAAAATTGAAGGACAAATACATTCATATAAAGAGTTTTTTCTTTTTTTAGGAACACCAATTTTGAATAATTCAGATTTAGGTTATGATTCTCAAAAAAACCAAGAGGAGCAGCTTGTTCTACTTTCTTTAATTGCAGAAAAAAACATTAACGCCGTAATTATTTGCGATAGTCAGGGGAAAATTGAGTGGGTAAATAACAGTTTTATTACCATGTCGGAATTCTCTTTTGATGAAGTTATAGGAAAAAAACCAGGAGAAATATTACAAGGTAAAGAGTCAAATAAAGAGCAAATAAAACACTTAAGTAATCAAATAAAAAATGGACTTCCTTTTAAATGTGAGATAATTAATTATAAAAAGTCGGGGGAGAAATATTGGGTAAAAATTCAGGGTCAAGCATTGTATAGTAAGGAAGGTAAAATCTTAAAATATTTTGCAATTGAAGAAGATATTACCAAAAATATTACTCTAAAGTCAAAAACCGTAGAATTGGCAAATAATGTTGCAAAAACCAATAAGGATCTTGAAAGCTATGCATTAATTGCTTCCCACGATTTAAAAGGCCCAATTAGAAGTATTTATTCATTAATAACTTTCATTAAAGAAGATAATGAACTTAAGGATCAATCTATAGAATATCTCACCACGATTGAAAATAAATTGGAAAAAATGAACCGTCAAATAGAAGACATTTTAGATTATGCACAAATAGATAAAGATGCATTCATTTATGAGGTTGTAAATTGTAATGAAATAGTATCGATAAGTATTGAAAATTTGTTGATTCCAAAAAACATTGAAGTTAAAATTATTCAAAAATTACCCTCTCTATTAATCGATAAAAATAGGTTGCAACAATTATTTCAAAAGGTGATTTGCAATGCAGTAAAGTTTATTGATAAACCAAATGGAATAGTTGAAATAGATTATAAAGAAAATAGGAATTCGTATATTTTTTCGATTAAGGATAATGGAAGAGGCGTCGCCAAAGTAAATCAACCCCACCTGTTTAATGTATCTAAGTATTTTAATAATAATGATAGATCCACCGGATTAGGACTTTCTATAGCTAAGAAAATTGTTGAGCTGTTTAACGGAAAAATCTGGATAGAAAGTGAGTTGGGTGTGGGAACAACATTTTTTATTGAGCTAAAAAAGTAATGATATGAAAATAATTCAAGCATTAAAAAATGGAAATGAAAATTGGCGCTATTTACAAAAAAAAGTGCAATTAAATAATCCACTTGTATTGGTTTTTGGTAACCGATATTTATTAGAAGATGAAAAAAATATAACCGAAATAAAAAAGGAGTTTTCATATAACAATCTTGTTTTTGCATCCACTTCGGGTGAAATATTAGATGGTAGTATAATTGATAATTCCATATCAGTTACTGCAATAGAGTTGGAAAACAGCAGCTTTATTATTGAAAGGGAAAACATTGCAAATTTCAATATGCAGATCAATCTTTTGGGCGAAGCACTTTTAGCGAAATTGCCTAAAGAAAAACTAAAACATTTGTTTGTATTAGCAGACGGAATGTTGGATGGCAGTAAGTTGATTCAAGGTTTGGAAAATAATTTAGATGCTTCTATATCCATCACTGGCGGAATGTGTGGCGATGATGCTCGCTTTGAAAAAACACTTTCTTCCTACAATGATAACCCAAATACTGGGGAAGTAGTATTGATTGGATTATATGGAGATGCTCTCGAGGTTTCTTATGCAAGTGCCGGCGGATGGTTTCCATTTGGACCAGAAAGAAAAATAACCAAATCTAAGGATAATATTCTCTATGAAATAGATAATAAGCCTGCCTTAGATGTTTATATAAATCATTTAGCCCATAGAGCAATTGGATTGCCTTCTGCCTCTTTAGCATTTCCATTAAATATTACTTATGAAGGCAAAAAGCAAGCGGTTGTAAGGACTATTTTAGGATTGGATGAGAAAAATAAAGCGTTACTATTAGCTGGGGATGCCCCCGAAAATTCCAAAGTACAACTATTAATGGCTTCTGTAGATGCATTAATTGACGGCGCACAAAACGCAACCGAATTGGCAGTCAAAAACAGAGAAAAACAGGCCGAGCTTGCCATATTAGTAAGTTGCATTGGGAGAAAATTAGTAATGAATAAACGAGTAGGAGAAGAAACCGAATATGTAAAAGAATCATTAGATGATTGCACTTTAATAACAGGCTTTTATTCTTATGGGCAAATAGCACCTTTTAATGGGAATGATTATTCCAACTTACATAATCAAACAATGACTGTAACTCTTATTAGCGAATAATGAATTCATTACTGAAAAGGCAAATTGGGAAGCATTTAAAGAATGGATTGAATCATATGGATCAATTTTTAGAATCTATAGATGATTCATATAGTAATTATGAAGATCAAATTGCAATTCTTCAACATTCTATGAAAATAAGCTCGGATGAATTATATGAAGCCAATCAAAAATTAAGAGATGAAGCCGATAGCTTGAAAGAAATTAATAAAAACTTAGAATTCATATTAAATTCTATGAATTTGGATAGTAACAATAATCCAACACTCAATGATTTTAATACCTCCGATTATATAAAACAACAAACTATTGAGA
>JBILNU010000055.1:0-12017 GCA_044374815.1 Flavobacterium sp. | reverse complement strand
TATGGAAACTCCAATAGTATACCGTTTTCTCGAAGTTATTTTTCGGGAGGTTCAAATGACATTAGAGCATGGCAACCCTATAGCTTAGGACCGGGAAAAAGTGGTGGGTTGAATGATTTTAACGAAGCCAATTTAAAACTAACTTTAAGTGCAGAACTTCGCTATAATATTTTTGGAAAATTTAACGGGGCTTTATTTGCCGATGCTGGAAATATTTGGAATGTTTTTGACAATGTTGAGGATGACACCTATACCTTCAACGGAATAAGCTCGTTAAATTCCATTGCATTAGGAACAGGACTTGGTCTTAGATATGATCAAGGGTTATTTGTTGTGCGTTTCGATGTAGGTTTTAAAACCTTCAATCCTGCAAATTCAGAAAATGAAAAATGGTTTAAAGAAATTAATTTAGCCAAATCAGTATTAAATATTGGTATAAATTATCCGTTCTAATTTTAGAAATTATTACTTTTGTAAACTTAATTTAATTACACAACTAAAACATGTCACACAATATTAAACCAGGAGTTGCTACAGGAGATGAAGTTCAAGAAATTTTTGCTTATGCTAAAGAAAAAGGATTTGCATTACCTGCAGTAAATGTTACAGGATCCAACACTATAAATGGAGTATTAGAAACAGCAGCAAAATTAAATGCACCTGTTATTATTCAATTTTCTAATGGTGGTGCCCAATTTAATGCTGGTAAAGGCCTTTCAAATGCTGGTGAAAAAGCGGCTATTGCTGGTGGTATTGCCGGAGCAAAACACATTCATACTTTGGCTGAAGCTTATGGAGCTACTGTTATTTTACATACCGATCACTGTGCAAAAAAACTATTACCTTGGATTGACGGTTTATTAGATGCCTCTGAAAAACACTATGCAGAAACTGGAAAACCATTGTTCTCTTCGCACATGATTGACTTATCAGAAGAGCCAATTGAAGAAAATATCGAAATTTGTAAAACCTATTTAGCTCGTATGAGTAAAATGGGAATGACATTAGAAATTGAACTTGGAATTACTGGTGGTGAAGAAGATGGAGTAGACAATTCTGATGTAGATAGTTCAAAATTATACACACAACCTTCAGAAGTTTCTTATGCTTATGAAGAATTATCGAAAGTAAGTCCGCGTTTTACAATTGCAGCTTCTTTTGGAAATGTTCACGGTGTATATAAACCTGGAAATGTAAAATTAACCCCAAAAATCTTGAAAAATTCACAAGATTATGTTCAAGAGAAATTTAATACAGGGTCAAATCCTGTAGATTTCGTTTTTCACGGAGGATCTGGCTCTACATTAGAAGAAATTAGAGAGGCTATCTCTTATGGAGTTATTAAAATGAATATTGACACCGATTTACAATTTGCATTCACTGAAGGAATTCGTGATTATATGGTGAATAATATTGAGTATTTAAAAACTCAAATTGGAAATCCAGAAGGTGCTGATGTTCCAAATAAAAAATACTATGACCCAAGAAAATGGGTACGTGAAGGAGAGGTTACTTTCAATGCAAGATTAGAGCAAGCATTTGCTGACTTAAACAATGTAAACACACTTTAAAAATTACGAATTACGAATTTGTCATAATTCATAATTCATAATTTATAATTCATAATTATAAACTATGGCTTGGTTTAAAAGAACAGAAAAAGGTATTACTACAGCTACCGAAGACAAGAAAGATGTACCAAAAGGACTTTGGTATAAATCACCTACAGGTAAAATTGTTGATGCAGATGAGTTGGAACGCAATCTATGGGTAAGCCCAGAAGATGGTTTTCATGTTAGAATTGGAAGTAAAGAATATTTTGAAATTTTATTTGACAATAACGAATACAAAGAATTAGATGCTAAAATGACTTCTAAAGATCCGCTTAGATTTGTAGATACAAAAAAATATTCTGATCGATTAAAAGACGTAATGGACAAAACCAAATTAAAAGATGCGGTTAGAACAGGAGTTGGAAAATCAAAAGGGAAAGACCTTGTAGTTTGCTGTATGGATTTTGCTTTTATTGGAGGATCAATGGGGGCTGTAGTTGGAGAAAAAATTGCTCGTGGAATTGATTATTCAATCAAAAATAAAGTGCCTTTTGTAATGATTTCCAAATCGGGAGGTGCTCGTATGATGGAAGCCGCTTATTCGTTAATGCAATTAGCAAAAACATCGGCTAAATTAGCGCAATTAGCAGAAGCTAAAATACCGTATATTTCTTTATGTACCGATCCTACAACTGGAGGTACTACGGCATCTTATGCAATGTTAGGAGACATTAATATTTCTGAACCTGGAGCATTAATTGGTTTTGCTGGACCACGTGTTGTTCGTGATACAACTGGTAAAGATTTACCGGAAGGTTTTCAAACTGCAGAATTTGTATTAGAGCATGGCTTTCTAGATTTCATTGCTCCAAGAAAAGAATTAAAAGACAAAATCAATTTATACATCGACTTAATCTTAAATCAAGATATTCGATAATTGATTCATTATTGGATAACAAAAAACCCACAAAGTACTTTGTGGGTTTTTTATTTATTTGAATTTTACGTTTACATTCCGCTTCGAATAGCTTCCACCGGATCTAATTTGGATGCCGATATTGCAGGCAAGATTCCGGCAATTAAGCCAATTAAAATTGCCAATCCCGATCCTAGCATAATATTTGAAAAGCTCAAAACAAACTCAAAATCGAGCACTTTGGTTAATCCTAAAGCAATAAACCAAACTAATAGTATTCCGATTAACCCACCAATCAAACATAAGATTACCGCTTCAAATAAGAACTGAAACAAGATAAATCGGTTTTTGGCGCCAAGTGATTTTTGTATTCCAATTAAGTTGGTGCGTTCTTTCACAGAAACAAACATAATATTAGCCACTCCAAAACCACCTACAAGAAGGGAAAAACCAGCAATTATCCAACCTCCTAAATTCATATTTGCAATAATTCCGTCTAATAAATCGGTGAAACCTGATAAAACATTGATGAAAAAATTATCGATTTCTCCAGTTTTAAGCCCTCTAAAAGCTCTGAGTTTTTGAGATAATTCTGCTTTAAAAGCATCCATATCTATACCCTTTTGAGGTTTAATTAAAATAACTGGCGTCATCATATTGTTATTTTCGCCATACAACCTTCGCAAGAAATTCACAGGAATAAACACCGAGGTATCATTACTATCGCCAAACATTCCGGCACCTTGTTTTTTTAATACTCCAATTACCGTAAACCGTTGGCCATACAAGCGCACTTGCTTGCCAATTGGATCAACATTTTCAAAAAGACTGTTTGCCAATTCATCACCAATTACAACAACCTGAGCCCCCGAATTGGATTCTGCTTCATTATAAAATCTGCCACTTGCAAATTCCAAACCTTGAATATCTATAAACTCATGCGAAACAGGAACCACATTCACATTGCTTACTGATTTGGCTTCGTGTTTTAAAGTTTCCATATTTACAAATAACTGAAAACACATTTGTTGTGCGTCCGGAATATTTGATTTTAAATATTCATATTCTGTATATTTTACATCTGGAAATTGTTCCCTTTTCCATTTAGGAACAGAGGATGGGCCAAAAGACCCGCTAAATAAGTAAATCGTGTTTTTATCTAAACTACTTAAATCTTTTTTGATTTTTCTATCCAACGAATCTACCGCAGCAAGAACCGCAATAATTGAAAATATACCTATGGTAACACCAAGTAGCGAAAGAAAGGTTCGCAACTTGTTGTTTCTTAATGCATTCATAGCAAAACCAAAACTTTCTTTTAGTAAACGAAGGTATACTAGCATAATAGATAATTTTTCTTTATCAAATTTAGTTTATTAGTAATTAGAAAGCGGTATTTGTTACAAAAATAATGTGACTTATTTTTTCAAAATAGCATTATTGAAATAGGTTCTTATTCTCATCATATATTGGACTTTCAATATTCAAGAAATTCAATACACTATGAAAAACATGATATTGAGAAACCAATTTAATAGACTTTACCTTTTTCGATCCTTCTGAAGTCCATACAATAAAAGGAATTTCATATTGTTCCTTAGGTGCAATACTTAATGGAAGCCCGTGCATGTATAGATTTTTTTCGCCTAATGATTCACCATGATCGGAAACAAAAATCATCGAACTTTTATAATCTTTCAATTCTTTTAAATCAGTAATGATTTTGGATAAAATATAATCGGTATAAACAATGGTATTATCATAAGCATTGATGAGTTCTTTTTGGGAACATTTTCCTAATTCAACACTATTACATACGGGTTTAAATTTTTCAAATTGTGGAGGATATTTCTTGCTATAAGAAGGTCCGTGACTGGTGCTGGTATGCAACACAATAAGTACTTTATTTTTTGTGCTGGATTGAATTTGCTCTTTTAATCCCGAAAGCAATACTTCATCATAGTTACAACCTTCTCCTTGGCAATTTTTGGATAAAAATTCTCTATCTTGAAAATTTTTAATGTGAATTGGAGGCTCTCCCCAATTATTAGTTCGCCATACCACCTCAACATTATTTCTAAATAAATAATTAGGCAGAATTTCATACAAGTCACCCGAATCTGAATGCGATACAATTCCTTTTACGCCAGCTGTAGTATAGGTTGCACATGAAGTGGCATTTAAATGAAATACATTAGGAATTTTTGACAATAAAGGATTGGTGTTTTTATTGTATCCATACAAAGAGAAATTTTGACTGCGTGCTGATTCTCCAATAACCAATACGACAACCGATTTTTGATTGTCTTTGATAGTAGCATTGGGCAGAATAATCTCCTTCTGATTTTTCTTAAAATCATGAATATAAAAAAGTGAAATATTCACAGTATAAGACCATGGCATTGCAAGTCCGCCGAGGGTTTTTGAATTTTTATCGATCCAAAGCCAATTGCTTGCATTGGCAAAAATTATCGTCAAAAGAAATACTAATGTAAGTGAAATTGTTTTTAAAAACTTCTTCCAAGGAACCGTTACTATTTGCGCTTTTACTATGTATATACTTGGAATTATTCCGAAGAAAATAAGATAAATAAATAATTTGATCGAGATAAAACTGCTTGATTCTTCGTATTTTGTATTGAGCACATTACCAATCATGGATTCATCCAAAATCACTCCATAGGTATTGATAAAATAAACCGAAATTGAATTGATGATAAAAAATAATGCCAATAAAAATTTACCAACATATCGGGAAAGTGAAAAAAACAAGTAAAAAACAAAAGCATTTAAAACCAACATTAATATCACCAAACTAATAATTATGGTAATACCACTAAAGCTCTTATAATCTAAATTATTGAAAACAAATTTGAAGAAAGGAAAGTGAAAAAATAAAAAATTGAGAACACTCAATACCGCAACGAAATGCGTAATTTTAATTTTACTTTTTAATGTAAACATAACTAATTTTAAAAAGTGAAACAATCAAACTAATTGAGGTGATATAAAATATAAATAGGTTTTCATTGCTGATTTTATTTATCATAATCACACTACAAATAAAAAACAAAGCCA
Source organism: Flavobacterium sp. (assembly GCA_044374815.1). Classification (GTDB taxonomy): domain Bacteria; phylum Bacteroidota; class Bacteroidia; order Flavobacteriales; family Flavobacteriaceae; genus Flavobacterium. Next base: position 6,470 of record JBILNU010000055.1, on the reverse strand, counting down.
TAAAAATTGGGTAGTATTTTACGTTATGAACCCAATTCCAGATTTTATATTTTCTGCTAATAAAAATCCCTAAAACTCCCGAAATATAACCAATCAAACTTCCTGTAAGGGTATCCAATGGATGGTGCGCCCCTACTCCAACTCGAGTCAAAACCAACAACAACCCAATACTTATAATAGAAAAACACCAAATGAATTTGATATTTAATTTTTTTGGCATAAATGCAAATAATAAAACCGTTAAAACGGTAAAAATAGTTATTGAATGACCCGAAGGCAAGCTACTGTGTCCAACTAATTTTTGACCTATTATTACAAATGTATTCGAATCATAAACTGCAGCAGGTCTTGGTATTGAAAATAGATTTTTTAATAGATTGGATAACAAAGCAGAAACAATGGATGCCGAAAGTAAACTCTCCCATAATTTTGGCGCATATAAAAGAAAAATGGAAAGCAACGACATAAAAATCAGGGCGTCACCTAATTGTGTAAGATTGTATATTACTTCTGGAAACAGAGATAATTTTGAATTAATAAAATAAAATAAATCCTTTTGAATAGATAGATACCCGGCTGTGGATAAAGAATTCTTACTGTATAAAAATACGGCAATTGCGCTTAATAAAAGTAGTGGAGTAGAAAGTAAAGATACTTTGAGCCTGGAATAATTTGCAGTTACATTCGAGTTGATTCTGTTTCTTGTTTCCGGATTAAATACAATAAATTTACTTAACATATTGAATAATTATAAACTCATAACTTTGCTATTTTGAATATGAAAAAAATAATTTTCAAAATGGATTTTCTTATTAATTCTACTCTCAAAATGGGGTAAATTTCGAAATAGCGCAGCGTATAATTGTCAAATATATAAATATATTTATAATACTTGTTTGTCAAAACTGTATTGTAAGCACAATTGATAAGAAAATGCACATTTTTTAATAAAAAAATTAAAAGTAAATTGCTTAATACTTAGCAATAAACTACTTTTGCACGCTTAACAACACATCCAAATGAACACTACAAAAACCATTCAATCTGCTCTTATTTCGGTATTTGATAAAACCGGTTTAGAGCCTATTGTGAGACAACTTCACAAGCAAAACGCAACAATTTATTCAACTGGCGGAACCGAAGATTTTATTAAAAATTTAGGTATTCCGGTAGTTCCTGTTGAAGATGTAACTTCGTATCCTTCTATTTTAGGTGGCCGAGTTAAAACATTACATCCAAAAGTTTTTGGAGGTATCTTGAACCGTCAGGACAACCCAACAGATGTGGAGCAAATGAAGGAATTTAACATTCCACAAATTGATTTGGTAATTGTAGATTTATATCCATTTGAAAAAACAGTTGCTTCTAGAGCAAGTGAGGCAGATATTATTGAAAAAATAGATATTGGTGGGATTTCATTAATTCGTGCTGCTGCAAAAAATTTCAAAGACACTGTTATCGTTCCGTCTGTAGATGAATATGAATTATTTTTAGAAATGATTACCCAAGGTAACGGAGGTACAACAATAGAGCAAAGAAAATATTTGGCAACACGAGCATTTCATGTTTCATCCAATTATGATACAGCAATCTTTAATTATTTCAATACCGAAGATACTTATTACAAAGAAAGTATTGCTAATGGCCAAGTGCTTCGTTATGGAGAAAATCCGCATCAAAAAGGATTTTTCTTTGGCGATTTTGATGCCATGTTTACCAAATTACACGGAAAAGAATTGTCATACAATAATTTGTTAGATGTAGATGCAGCGGTAAACTTGATTTCTGAATTTAAAGAAAACAAACCAACATTTGCCATCTTAAAACACAATAACGCATGTGGTTTAGCAACAAGACAAACCATGAAAGAGGCTTATCTTGCCGCTTTAGCTTGCGATCCAACATCGGCTTTTGGAGGTGTGTTAATGGCTAATGGAAAAATTGATACTGCTACAGCTTCAGAAATTAATTCTTTGTTTTGTGAGGTGGTTATTGCTCCAAGTTATGATGCGGAAGCAATTACTATTCTTCAGGAGAAAAAGAACCGAATTATTTTAACCATCAATGAAGTACCTTTACCAGAAAGACAAGTTAGAACTTGTTTAAATGGATTATTGGTTCAAGATAGAAATAACGTCACCGACTCAAAAGAGGATCTAAAAACGGTTACACAAACGAGCCCAACAAGTCAGGAAATAGAAGATTTATTATTTGCTTCTAAAATTTGTAAAAACACCAAATCCAATACGATTGTATTTGCTAAAAACAATACTTTGATTGCTTCTGGAACCGGACAAACTTCTCGTGTTGATGCACTTAAACAAGCTATTGAAAAAGCGCATACTTTTGGATTTGAGTTAAATGGAGCTGCTATGGCAAGTGATGCTTTTTTCCCATTTCCAGATTGTGTAGAAATTGCTTATCATGCAGGAATTACCGCTGTTATTCAACCGGGTGGATCAATCAAAGATGATTTAAGTATTGATTATTGTAATGAAAATAATATTGCAATGGTCTTTACCGGAACAAGACATTTCAAACATTAAAAAAAATTAAAAAAAACAGATAAGAAATTAGAAAATTAATCGTTAATTTACGAAACAAAAATAATAACCTAATTTCTACTTTGAGAACGTTAGTTAATTGCTTTTGAAATTTCAAAATTAATCGGCAAGCGCTACATTTAATTTATTATTTTTGTTTGTAAATAAATTTATAACGAACTAAACACCTTCTATATAATTATGGGATTTTTTGATTTCATGACCGAGGATATAGCAATTGACCTTGGTACCGCTAATACACTAATCATTCACAACGATAAAGTTGTAATTGATAGCCCTTCTATTGTTGCAAGAGACAGAGTAACTGGAAAAATCATTGCTGTTGGTAAAGAAGCCAACATGATGCAAGGTAAAACCCATGAAAACATTAAAACCATTCGACCATTAAAAGACGGTGTAATTGCTGATTTTGATGCTTCAGAAAAAATGATCAGTATGTTCATTAAGAGCATTCCGGCATTAAAGAAAAGAATGTTTACTCCAGCATTAAGAATGGTAGTTTGTATTCCTTCTGGAATTACCGAAGTGGAAATGCGTGCGGTTAAAGAATCGTGTGAGCGTGTTAACGGAAAAGAAGTATACTTAATTCACGAACCAATGGCAGCAGCAATTGGTATTGGTATCGATATTATGCAACCAAAAGGAAACATGATTGTGGATATTGGAGGTGGTACAACCGAAATTGCTGTAATTGCACTTGGTGGAATTGTATGTGATAAATCGGTTAAAATTGCTGGAGATGTTTTCACCAATGACATTATTTATTACATGCGTACCCAACACAATTTATTTGTTGGAGAAACTACAGCAGAAAAAATTAAAATTCAAGTTGGAGCAGCTACCGATTCTTTAGACTCTCCTCCAGATGATATGTCGGTTCAAGGAAGAGATTTACTTACCGGTAAGCCAAAACAAGTAGAAGTTTCATTCAGAGAAATCGCTAAAGCATTAGACAAATCGATTCAACGTATTGAAGATGCAGTTATGGAAACATTATCGCAAACGCCACCAGAATTAGCAGCCGATATTTACAATACCGGTATTTATTTAGCAGGTGGAGGATCTATGTTGCGTGGTTTAGACAAACGTATTTCGTTAAAAACTGATTTACCTGTTTACATTGCTGAAGATCCATTGAAAGCAGTTGTTAGAGGAACCGGAATGGCGCTAAAAAACATACCTAAATTTAGAAGCATCCTTATCAAATAGTTTTTAACCCGTACTTAATTTAAAAACTGATTACTGACCATTGAATACTTAAAAGATGCAGCAAATATTTAATTTTATATTTAAAAACAGCTATCGTATGCTGTTTTTGCTGCTTATGCTAATATCTTTATTGCTCACCATTCAATCCCATTCATATCACAAAAGCAAAATTATTAGTTCTGCCAATTCATTTACTGGTGGAGTTTATCAAATGACCAGCAATATTGAAGGCTATTTTAATTTGAAAATTCAAAACGAAGAATTAGCAAAAGAAAATGCGCGTTTAAAAAGTTTACTTTTTAACATCAAAGACAGCACTAAAGTTCCTTCTTTAGACTCAATAAGCGGAGTTAAAAAAATAGATATTGTAATTGCTAAGGTGATCAAAAACTCCTATAGTTCTCAAGTTAACTTTTTAACTTTAGATTCAGGTTCTAAACAAGGTGTAAAACCCGAAATGGGGGTTATCAATAGTCTTGGGATAGTTGGGGTAATTGAAAATGTTTCTTCAAATTACAGTACGGTTTTAAGTATTTTAAATACCGAATCTCCAATTAATGCGAAGATTAAAAAATCCAATCACATTGGATCTTTAACTTGGAATGGGAAAAACACGGGTTATGTTCAATTGGTTGATGTGCCAAGACTAGCATCTGTTAAAAAAGGAGACACCATAGTAACCGGAGCGCAATCTACTATCTTTCCAGAAAATATTAATATTGGTTCAATTGAAAAAATTTACATTGACAATCAAACAAATTTCTACACCATTGATGTCAAATTATTTAATGACATGACCAGTTTAGGCCATGTTTACATTATTAAAAATAGAGATACACCAGAAATTACCAATTTAGAAAACAAATCTAAAAAAGATGAATAGTGCCATTCTATACAATTTAGCTCGGTTCATTTTGCTGCTTGCAGCTCAAATACTTGTTTTCAATAATTTAAACTTTCTAGGTTTTATTAACCCTTATCCGTACCTTTTATTTATTTTATTGTTTCCTGTTAATGGGAATAAATACGCTTTACTTGGCGCTAGTTTTTTATTGGGAATTATAATGGATTTATTCTGTAATTCTGGTGGGGTTCATACTGCAGCATGTGTTTTACTTGCTTACTTTAGACCTTCACTTTTCAAATTCTCATTCGGTTTAAGTTATGAATACCAAACCGTACGAATCAACGATGTACTTACTCCAGAACGATTTTCATTCATACTTCTGGGAGTCGTAATACATCACATTACCTTGTTTGTATTAGAGATTTTTACCTTTAGCTATTTTTGGAATATTATACTTCGAACAATAGTTAGCACCATTTTCACCACAATTATTTGTATTTTTATTATTTACTTAATAAAGCCAAGTAAACGATGAGAAAAGCTTTACTTCCAACCCTAATAATTGTAACAGCCGGTTTGTTGATTATTCGGCTTTTCTATTTGCAAATTATTGATGATACATTTAAGTTAAAATCAGAAAATAATGCAATAAAAATCAAATATGAATATCCAGAAAGAGGTTATGTATATGATCGATATGGGCGATTATTAATAGCTAATCAGCCTTCTTATGACATCATGGTTATACCGAAAGATGTTAATGAAAAGGAATTAAATGTAAAAAAATTTTGCGCCTTATTAGAGATTACTGAAGATTTTTATCATGAAAAAATGAGAAAAGCAAAGGTGTACAGTCCATTGCTTCCTTCGGTTTTTTTATCCCAATTAAACAAATTAGAATTTGCTGCCTTCCAAGAAAAAATTAGAAGGTTTAGCGGTTTCTACATTCAAAAAAGATCACTTAGAGACTACCAAGTTTCTTATGGTGCAAATGTATTTGGGTTTATAACTCAGGTTAATGAAAACATAGTAAAGAAAAATCCATATTATGTTGGTGGTGATTTAATTGGTAGACAAGGAATTGAAGAAAGTTATGAAACCTATCTGAGAGGACAAAAAGGAGTTAAATACATTCTAAAAGATAAATTCAATAGAGAAATCGCTTCATACAAAGAAGGAAAATACGATACAGTTGCTAAACAAGGTGATGACATTACATTAACCATTGACGGTGAACTTCAAAAATATGGCGAAGAATTAATGGTGAATAAATGGGGCGGGATTGTTGCAATTGAACCAAAAACTGGAGAAATTCTAGCATTAGTAAGTGCGCCAGATTACAATCCTGCGCTGCTAGTAGGAAGAAAAAGATCAAAAAATTACACATTACTACATAACGATTCAATAGCTAAGCCATTATACGACAGAGGATTGTTGGCTGAATATCCGCCAGGCTCCCCTTTTAAAATACTGACTGCACTTGTTGCACTTCAAGAAGGAGTAATTGACGAAAACACCTCTTTTAATTGTAACCATGGATTTAGTTATGCCAGAGGACGATTTATGCGTTGCCATTGTACTGGTGGCGCAAAAAAATTAAACGATGGTATTTATCAATCATGTAATACCTATTTTTCAAGTATCTACATGAAAACTATAAATAAATACAACAGTCCTTCCTATGCTGTTGATGTTTGGAGTAATCACTTAAAAAGTTTTGGATTAGGTGATTTCATGGGGTATGATTTACCAATTGGTAAACGAGGAAAAATTCCAACATCAAAGACCTATAAAAGATTATATCCAGGATGGCATTGGGACAGCAAAACAATTGTTTCAAATGCAATTGG
>JBILNU010000139.1:0-3517 GCA_044374815.1 Flavobacterium sp. | reverse complement strand
TTACTTCGAAAAGTATCAATTGAAATAACGGTATTTGGAAACTCTTTACTGATATTTTGAACTACCGGAAGAATGCGTTGTAATTCTTGTTCTTCAGAAACTTCCTCAGCATTCGGCTTACTCGAATAACCACCCACATCAATAAAAGTAGCTCCTTCAAGTAGCATTTTTTCAACTTGCTTCAGGATGACTTTTTCTTCCGTGTGTTTTCCACCGTCATAAAATGAATTGGGCGTCACATTGAGGATTCCCATAACTTTAGGGGAAGTCAAATCAATCAGTTTTCCGTTGCAGTTTAGTGTCATCATTTTGCTTTTCGATCTAGTCAATATGCTATAAAGGAATTCAGCTTATTGCTTATTGCTTATTTTTTATTTACTTTTGAAAAATATATACAAAGATACCATTAATGAAGAATACTTCACAAGAATACGATAAAGTTATTAGCGTTTGCCAAGATTTATTTGAGAAAAAAATGACCGATTATGGTAGTGCTTGGCGTATTTTACGATTACCTTCTTTAACCGATCAAATTTTTATTAAAGCGCAACGCATTCGAAGTTTGCAAGAAAATGAAGTCAGAAAAGTAGATGAAGATGAAACGGGAGAATTTATTGGCATCATTAATTATTGTATTATGGCTTTGATTCAGTTGGAGCTTGGTGTTGCAGATCAACCTGATTTAAGAGTGGCAAAAGCAGTAGAATTATACGAATCTAAAATTGCGCTTACCAAACAATTAATGGAAGATAAAAACCACGATTATGGCGAGGCTTGGCGTGACATGCGTGTGAGTTCATTAACCGATTTAATTCTTCAAAAATTACTTCGCGTAAAGCAAATTGAAGACAATCAAGGGAAAACCATCGTTTCGGAAGGAATAGATGCCAACTACCAAGACATGATTAATTACTCGGTTTTTGCCTTAATCTTAATGAAATTCGGAAATTAAAATAAGTACTGTTTTACTAATTAAAATCAATAACTATGGAAGCTAAAAAAAACTATATTTCTTGGTCCATTCGAATTGTTGTTTCGGCACTTTTTATTCTTTCGGCTTTGGCCAAACTATCCAAAGGGCAACTATTGGATTCGCCTTATTTTGCTATATCCACCTTTGAAGTAAAACAATTGTACACCTTAGGATTTTCAGAAAGCATCGCACCTTACTTCTCAAGAACTCTTATCGGAATTGAAATGGCTTTGGGTTTATTGCTGCTGCAAAAAAACTGGCTGCGTAAATTTATTATTCCGGTAACCACTGCATTATTATTAGTTTTTATTGGACACTTAACTTATGTAACTTTCTTAAGCGGAGGAAATTCGGGCAACTGCGGATGCTTTGGTGAATTACTACCAATGACTCCAATTGAAGCAATAATTAAAAATATTGTTGCCGTTGCATTACTAGTTTATTTATACATATTACTACCAAAAGTTTCAAAAAATGGAAACTTCTGGATCCTAACTACGGTTTTGTTTGCAAGCATTTTGTGGATTTATATGTTGGCGCCAATTCAACCGCCGGCATCAAATTTTACGGTTTCACCAATGACAGAAACGCCTCAAGATACAATTGAAGAAGCAGCTGTAGTAGTTGACACCATAAAAAAAGATACACCTATAAAAAAGGATTCGATTGCCAAAATTGAAACGGAACAATTAAAAGAGCCGAAGAAAGTAAAATCTGGGAATGCCCAGTATTTTGCTGGCATTGATAAAGGCAGAAAAATCTTATGCTATTTTGTTCCGGGTTGCGATCATTGTAGAACAGCGGCCAAAGAATTAACCGAAATGAGAAAAAAAGATGCTTCGATGCCACCTTTGTCTATTATTTTTATGAACGAAGAAGCCGATTTGATTCCGGATTTCTTCAAAGAAGCGGGGACCTCGTATCCGTATAAAATTATTGAAATTATTCCGTTTTGGAATATTTTAGGAAAAGGGAAAGACACACCAGGAGTAAAATATTTTTGGAATGGAAATGAAATAAAATATTATTGGGGCATCACCGATAATAAATTTATTGCATCCGAATTTAATGAGTACCTTCATAAATCGTATGACGATTTGAAGAAAACAAATCCAAAATTGTAATATTAATTTAAAAATAAATAAACCAATGAAAAACATTCTATTATTAGTAGCTGTTGCTTTATCCTCAATATCTTGTAGCAATGCCCAAAAAAAAGAATTTTCTAAATCAACATTAGAAAGTATTGTAATTACTTCTGAAGGTAAAAAAATTACTTTTAAAGAAGTATTAGACAACTATAAAGGTACTACTTTATTAGTTGAAGTTTGGGCTTCATGGTGTAGTGATTGCGTAAAATCAGCACCATTAATTAAAGAATTACAAGAAAAAAATTCCGATGTTTCTTATGCATTTATTTCGTTAGATAAATCTATGGAAAAATGGATAGCTGGTGTTGAAAAACACCAAATGAAAGGAGATCACTATTGGTTGAATGATCCGGAAGGAATGAAAGGAGCTTTTGGACAATCAATAGATTTAGATTGGATTCCGAGATATATGGTGATAGATAAAGAAGGAACAGTAGTGATTTATCGTGCTACAGAAACTGATTTTGAAAAAATAAATGCTACTTTAAATAATTTAAAATAATGAGAACAAAGATTGTTGCTGGTAACTGGAAAATGAATAAAAACAGTGAAGAAACTGAAGATTTACTAAATGAATTAATAGATAAATTACCTATAGACAAAGAGGCACAGATTGTAGTTGCACCTACATTTTTAAATTTAGCTTCGGCTGTAGATCATTTAGAGTATACCAATATTACCGTTGCCGCACAAAATTTACACCAAGCTGAAAGTGGCGCTTACACTGGAGAAATATCGGCAGACATGCTAAAAAGCGTAGGCGTAAATACGGTAATCTTAGGTCACTCGGAGCGTCGTGCTATTTTTCATGAAACCGATGCAATTATTGCAGCCAAAGTGGATACTGCCTTAAAACACGATATGACCGTTATTTTTTGCTTTGGAGAAGAATTAAAAGACCGTCAAAACAACCAACATTTTAATGTAGTTGAAAACCAATTACGCGATGGATTGTTCCATTTAGGTAAAGAAGCTTGGGAAGATATTATTTTGGCTTACGAACCCGTTTGGGCAATCGGAACCGGAGAAACGGCAAGCCCAGATCAAGCGCAAGAAATGCATGCATTTATTAGAGAAACCATCAGACACAAGTATGGAAGTGATGTAGCCGAAGCTGTTTCTATACTTTATGGAGGAAGCGTAAAACCAGACAATGCGCAAGAAATTTTTGGCAAACCCGATGTTGACGGCGGATTAATTGGAGGTGCAGCATTAAAAGCTGATGACTTTGTAGCTATTGTAAACGCAATCTAATTTTATTTAATACCAATAAAAAAGCCTTAATTAAATTAAGGCTTTTTTTTTATTAGATAACTACAGCATTAATCTTCAGTTCCTTCTCCTGATTTTCTGTAAATAAAATTACCGTAAATGTGACGTTTCGCAAAACGAT
>JBILNU010000006.1:0-39007 GCA_044374815.1 Flavobacterium sp. | reverse complement strand
CAGAAATAGCATCTGATGTTGTGTTGACAGTTCCATTGTTACAGGTAAAAATTGAATCATTATAACCTAACTCTGCAAAATGCCAAATCATTTTTGGCCCTGGAATTAGTATTGAAACTGCAGCTATTGCAGACATTCTTGAAAGTGCCACATTTAATGTTCTAACATTATGCGAAGTGTTTGTATTGTTTCCAAATGTTACATTTTTATACATCAATCGCTCTTCATCATGACTTTCAGGATAACCTATTACTCTTTTGGCAGCAAATCCATGTGCAACATTACCCATTCTTGTAATATCATTATTTGAATTGAATCCCATTGATAATTGATTGTATTGGTCAGTCATTTTACCCCATAACATAACCCCTTTACTTGGATTTTCTCCAATTCGATAATTTGCCCATTGTTGTTCTTCATTGTCAATTCCTAAATGTTCAAAAATTACATAATGCGTTGGGTCTAGAGCCCATGAGTAATCTGCATATTCTTTAAGTACATCCACCCTGTCTTGTTGATATGCATTAGTACATGCATCTTGACCTCCAGCAACATTTGAAGGACACGCTTGTGTAAAACCTTTAGTTAAATCCCAGCGAAAACCGTCAATTTTATATTCTTCGATCCAATGCTTCACAACTCTTTTTACATAAGTTTTTGTTCTTGCTTGTTGGTGATTAAAATCACTCCCTACATTATAACTATGCATTGCAGCAGTATTAAAATAGGGACTGTCAGAAGAGGGCGATCCCCATCCATCTCCATCAGAATCAGACATCCACATTCTTACCAATGGGTTCCTTCCAAAAGCGTGATTCAATGCAATATCTAATATTACTGCTATACCATTTTGATGACAAACATCGATGAACTCTTTTAATTTATTTGCTGGTCCATAAAATTTATCACTTGCTAAATGAAAAGCAGTATTATAACCCCAACTTTCATTTCCTTCATATTCCATGATTGGCATTAACTGAATAGCATTTATTTTTAGATTTTTAAAATAATCAATCCTATCTATCAAGTTTTGGTAACTTCTGTTTGCATCGAAATCTCGAACTAACAATTCGTATACTACTAATTTTTCTTTTTCTGGTTTTACAAAATTAAGCGTTGCATTACTCCATGCATAAGGTGTTTGTCCTGTTTTTAAAACTGTAACTTCTCTATCTTGTCCTGAGTTTGAAGGGAATGGAGGTAGGTTAGGATATTTTGAAGAAGGAATATAAGGATCATCATAAGAAGACAAAACTAAAGTAGAGTATGGATCAGCCGTTTTTACTAAAACCGGAGAATTTGTTGCTGGAGTTTGATCTACAATCCAATATTGATACGTATAGTCAACACCGGGATTTAAACCTGTTAATTCAATCCAAAACTTAGAGGATGAAACATCTTTTTTCATTGCATAACTATTATTGGGCTGCCAGCCGTTAAAACTACCTGCAACATATACAAAGTCTTTTCCTGGAGCATCTAAAACTAATATGGCTTTAGTTGGATCAGAAGGATCATAGTTTATTCCATCCAATTTACCCGCAGGAATAGCCTGAGAAATTGTCGGAGGAGTTACAATTACTGAGAACTTTTTTGTTTGAATTGAGGTGCCTTGAGAAATTATTAACTCATAATTTTGATTGGATGTAATATTAGTATGATTAAAACTATAACTTGATACATTATTTACCGTATTAATTATACCACCATTAGCTCTTAAACTATAATTTGCATTCCCGTTGGTGTTTGACGCTGAAATACTTCTACTACCTCCAGAGGTAATTATTGTAGTGCTATTCTCAGTAGGAACCAACAAAGTAGATTGAAAAGAACCCACATTAAAAAAGAAATCTCCACAACTTGGGGCTAATTTTAAGGTTTGGGTGCCCGTTGCATTTCTAAAAACCATTCCCATTCTAGCTGCACTTGCTTGTTGCGTTGCGTTTAGATTATAAAAAGTGCTTGGAATCATTGTAATACTCCAAGTACCATTACCATTGTTTGTCATCAATCCAACTCCATCATCTGCACCCCAATTTCCAACCACTGAAGACCAAGGGTTAGCAGTTGTACCTATACCTGAATGAATATATACCTTTGCTGGATTAGTTCCCATCGTATTACAAGTAGCACTTGCAAATGAAACGGTTATCGTAATTTGATCGGTTACCTCAAAAATGGCGGGAGAAATAGTAACTTGTTGTGAATATACAATAGCGTTGATAAAACAAAATAGTATGGCAATTCTTTTCATAGTTGTTGTTTTTAAGTTAAAAGCAACTAAATATATTTAGTTGCTTTTAATAAATATTTTAAATTATTTGAAATCTAAATTTTTGTCATTTTGTAAGTGTAATTTCTAGGCTTACTTACATCAAGTTCAATTCTGTATCTGTCTCTAGATCCATCATCTGTTCCAGGAACTGTAATATCTCCTTGTCCAGCGTTACTATTTTCTACTAATACAGAAGATATAGCAGTTCTGCCTAAAATTGTAACAAAAGTTGAAGCAGTTCCAGGTGCATACGGTGGATTTGGTAATGCAGGAACAACAGCTGTACCAGTCCAAAGATTTGATTTAAATTTAAATTTTCTTCCTTTAATTAAATCCATTTCTAAAATCCATGTTTTGGTTGTAGCATTATAATTAAAAGGCACTTGAAATCCAGTACCTAGACCAGATCTAGTAGCAGTTCCAAATATTCCGAATGTTGTATATGGAGTTAAGCTATAAGTATTATTTGATAAATTAGCTTTAACTAGGTAATGTCCTGCTGTCGTAACAGAAATACTTGGCGAACTTGCTCCTGAAATTAAAGTCCCTGCAGCACTTCCTAATCCATAAACAGTTGATGTTGTGAAATCTTGACAAGCATCTCCTTGATAAAATTTATAGCTCCCTGCGTCAAGATACATATATCCAACATAATCTGTATTTGAAGCTGGAGCTGAAGCAGCAACTCTTGGCTCTGTTGAAGGTGTATTTCCTGATTTAACAAATGCCATTACAGGAAGTTTTAAAGAATAACCTGTAACTTTTACATTTACTGGATTAGAATATTGACTAAACGCATTAACAGCATTTCCTCCTAGTGTAGATTTTATCCTGATATCAATATCCATTTCACTACATTTATAATTTGGCAATCCATTAATAAGCTTATTGAACTCAGCTACGGTTAATGTAGCTTTTCTTGAAGTTGGACTTACTACCAAACCACTACCTGTATAAGTAACAGGATTAGACAATGAAACATCATTATGGTCAAAAACTTGCAAAGTATAAGTTGATACTGTCGCGGGACCATTATTTGCTATATCCCACTCAAATTTACCATAAATATTTGTATCATTAGCCTCAGTTAATACTAAAGGTGATGTAACAGAAGCATCCTTTCTTAGTTCAAACCCATTTGCTTCAACTACTAAATCCTCAGAGTTTTCACAAGAGAAGTTTGCAAACACAAACAGAGTTAATATTATTTTAATTATATTTTTCATTTTTAATTTTATTAAATTAATAACCAGAGTTTTGTTGTAATGTAGGATTAGAACCTATAGCTTGAGCAGGTATTGGAAATAATTTAAATTTATCATCAATTCCAGTTCCTGATTGAGAATTACCTTTCCACTGCCATAAATAAGAACTTCCAGTATATTTTCCAAAACGAATTAAATCTTGTCTTCTATGTCCCTCCCAATATAATTCTCGAGCTCTTTCATCCAATACAAAATCTAATGTAATATTTGATGAAGTTATTGAAGAAGCACCAGCTCTTGTTCTTAGGGTATTTACATAAGTTACAGCTTGTGAAACACTACCTTGTCCTCTTGCTGCTAACTCTGCATACATTAGATAAGCGTCTGATAATCTAAACAAAGGAAAATCGATGTCTACAAATTGTCCAGCCGCATCTGAACCTTGACCTCCTGTAGACTTAATGTTTTTATATTTAATTATTGCATATCCATCAGTAAAATTTCCAATATTACTAATTGATAAGCTTTGCCCATTAGTATAAAACATACCTCTAGGATCTCCTGAAAATTTTTCATAAAGTTCAGGTCTCGTTCTTAATCCTGCCCAACCGCTATCAACCCCTGAAGCAGATGGACTCATTGACCCTCCAATAGAAGCATGTGTAAGATAAGTTGTACCTCCCCAAGTTTGAGTAGCTAAGCCATCAAAACGAATTGGAAAAATAATTTCTGTTTGTGATCCATTAACATCATTATCTGCCATAAATATTTTTTCATAACTTGAACTAGTATTTATTGAATAAGTTGAATTTAATACAGCTGCTAATGCACTAGATGCTTCAGTAAATTTAGATTGATTTATATAAACTTGAGCGTTCAAATAAATCTTAGCTAATAACATTTTGGCAGCAATTTTATCAATTCTACCATATTCATTAGCTCCAGAAGCCTTTAAATCCCCATCAATAGCATTTAATTCACTAACTAAATAATTAAAGACAAAAGCTCTATCTTTTTGTGGAGGCAAGAAATATCCAACAGCATCATTTTCAGTTACGAAAGGAATATTTCCAAAAAAGTCCATTAAATTCCAATAAGAGAATGCTCTTAAAAAACGGGCTTCGGCTCTAAAATTAACAATGTCTGCACGAGTACCTGCAGATACATTTCTGCTATCTAATTTATCATCAGCAGTTTGTCGTAAAAATTCATTACATAATGATACTTGGTACATACCTCGAGAAAACATTGCATAAATAAATTCATTGTTTGATCCCCATGTATGATTATTTAAAGAGGGTAAGTTTCCATCTGCCCAACCAATAATCGCTTCATCAGTTGTAATTTCATTTAATTGCCAATAGGCTCTTAAATATTGTCCGAAACCTCCATCAATACCAGCAATATCTGGAGCCCCACTTGGCCCGCCTTGGCCAGAAGTAGCTAGTCCCATATATAATTTTGCCAAAAATTGTTTGTAGGCCCCTTCGTTTTGGTAAAAAGTTTCCGATGTTAAATAATCTGAATCTTGTTCGGCTTTTTCAATATCACTCGAGCAAGATACTGTGAATAAAGTTGAAGTTACAACTATAGACAAAAGAATTAATATTTTATTTTTCATAATATTTTTTATTAAAAGTTAACATTACAACCTACAACATACATTCTTGCTCTAGGGTAGATTACATTATCAATCCCTCCAAAAACTTCAGGATCTAGACCTTTATATTTAGTAATAATTAATGCATTTTGAACCCCAAAAGATAATTTTACATTAGTATCTTTTCCAAAAGGTTCCATAATATTATAACCTATGGAAATATTATCTAACTTAACAAATGAAGCATCTTGAATATAATAATCAGAAAAATACCTGTTATTTCCTTCATTTACAAAACCTGTATCAAAGAAACTAGGGCTAATATTGTTTAATGGAGTAATTTGACTAATTGATTGAGCTAAATATCCTCTTGAAGAATCTGTATTATTATAGTTATAGTTTCCTAAACTAGCTCTCCAAGCCATAGAAAAATCCCATTTTTTATAAGTCATGTTAGACATTAAACCAAAATTAAAATCAGCATATGGTTTTTTATAGTGATACATATCTTTAGAATTGATAATTCCATCTTCATTTCTGTCTACAAAAGCCCCTTCAATTGGTTTTCCATCGGTTCCATATACTTGCTCATAAACATAAAATGAACTTGGAGCAAATCCTGTAGATTGTATTTGTATATTATTACCAATACCACCTGCTATACCTCCCCATGGAATTCCAGGAGAATCGGTTCCATCAACTGCAGTAGCTGTGATTTCTCTTCTTTGAAAATTGGTATTAAAGTTAAGATTCCAATTGAAGTTGTTAGTATTAATAATGTCTGCATTTAAATTAAACTCTACACCTTGTATTATAAGATTACCAAAGTTTCTTGGACCATTATTAGAAAGGTTTGCTCCATCAGGATATGGCACTCCTTTTGCTAACAATTCTTGTGTTTCTTTTTGAAAAACATCTAAACTTCCTTTAACTTTTTTAAATAATTCAAAATCAACTCCAAAGTTTGTTGAAGTAACGGTTTCCCATTTTAATAAAGTAGTATAAAATAATGGACTAACTGGACTATATGCAGTATTACCAAAATAATAAGACGACCCAACATTTGAGCCTAAATAGGTTGGCAAATAAGGAAAATAATTATAATTCATGTCTTGCTGACCAGTTTGCCCCCATCCAGCTCTTAATTTTAAGCTAGTGATTGATTTACTATCTTTTAAAAAGCCTTCATTTGAAGCAACCCATGCAAATGCTGCTCCTGGAAAAACAGCAGTTTGGTTTGATGGATCAAATCGGTTAGAAGTATCTCTTCTTAAGTTAAGAGTTAATAAATACTTACTATCAAAACCAACATTAGCTCTACCAAAATAAGACTCTAATTTAACAATTGGATTTAAGTAATAATTATTAGAATTAATTACATTTTGTGGGTTGTTAAGATTTCCAGTATTAAATGAATCTTGTTTTGTGTTTTGGTAACTATGACCTCCCGTAATATCTAAATTTAATTTACCGAATTTTTTACTGTAATTAAAATAAACCTCCAATGATTTTTGTGTACTAGTACCCCATCCTTCAGATTTATTACCTAAACCTACTCCATTATTGTATAATCCACTAATACTTTGGTTACTTAATTCGTATGCACTAGTTCCTGTAGAACGATCAATTGCAGCAATCGCCGTAAATTTTAAATCTGGGAAAAAGTGTAATTTATAGTCTGCTTGAATGTTTGCTAAATAGCGATAGGAATGATTTGTATTGTTAGTTTGCATTAATGTAGCTACAGGATTATCTGTACCTAAAAAGATAGGATTACCTGACGTATCATACCACTCAAAATAACCTCCATTTAAACCAGTATTATTAGTAACCGATTGAGTTGGATCAAATGTAATTGCATTTCTAATAGCACCTTCATCAGCAAATCGGTTTTTAGTAATAGTTATATTACTATTAATAGCAATTTTTAAATGATCTTTAAATAAAGATGGATTTAATCTAAGTGCTGTTGTAGTTCTATCATAATTTGACGTTTTCAATATACCAGGAATATAAGAGTTTCCGATAGATAGTGATGATGGAATTTTATTAAATAATGATCCCCTCATTGAAATAAAATTATCCATGGTAACTGAATTTGAAAAAATCTCATTTTGCCAATCAGTAGAAGCAGTTCCCATTCTATCAATTCTAGATTGATTAATATTATAAAACGAAATATTTGCAGGAT
Organism: Flavobacterium sp.; assembly: GCA_044374815.1. Lineage (GTDB taxonomy): Bacteria > Bacteroidota > Bacteroidia > Flavobacteriales > Flavobacteriaceae > Flavobacterium. The sequence continues at coordinate 31,736 of JBILNU010000006.1, read as the reverse complement.
TTGTAAGAAATGCTCTGAAATCATCAGCAGAAGTAACATCTAATTTTTTAGCTAGAGTATTTATTGTAATGTTACTATTGAAACTAACTTTTACATCTCCTTTTGTACCTTTCTTAGTAGTAATCATAATAACCCCAGCTGAAGCTCGGTTACCATAAATCGCAGTAGAAGAAGCATCTTTTAATACAGATATTGTCTCTATATCATTTGGGTTGATAGAGTTTAATCCATTTTCAATTGGAACGCCATCAACTACTACTAATGGATCATTTTTACCATATAAAGACGATTCACCACGAATTCTAATTGCTGCGCCATCTCCAGGACGACCACCTTGTGTTACTACAACACCAGCAGCTCTACCGTTTAACAGGCCTTCAACTGTAGAAACATAACCTTTGTTCATTTCTTTGGTTGTTAAAACCTCTACTGATCCTGTTGCGTCTTTTTTCTTAACAGATCCATAACCAACTTGTACCACAACATCTTGTAATACATTAGCCTCTTCAATTAAAGAAACTACTAGTGTTTTTTGATCTTCATAAGTTATAGTTTCATTTTTGTATCCAACATATGAAATTGCGATTTTATCTCCTTTTTTCACTTTGGACAACTTAAATTTACCATCAAAATCACTTGAAGTGCTTTGATTTGATCCTTTTAGAGATACATTTACTCCCGATATTGGTTGATTAGTTTTTTTATCTACTACAATTCCATTAACAACATTCTGTGCAAGAATACTGAAAGGCAGTAATAGAAATAAAAACAACAATTTTTTATAAATTGTTTTCATAAATTATTTTTAGATTAATTAATTGTTTGTTTAACTTATACTTTTACTTCGAAGGATTAAAATTATGTAAATAAATGGTAAAAAAAAATTACTCCTTTAATATATATACAGCGAAATCGTTTTCGTGTTGAAAACTTTCCGAACATTATAAGATTTATGCTTAAAAATTCAAGGATTAAGAAAATAAATATATCTTTATTTTTTATTAAATATTTATCAATTTTGCAACATGAAAAGAAAAGTAACTTTAAAGCAAATTGCAAAGGAATTAGACGTATCCATTTCTACAGTTTCAAAATCCCTCAGAGACAGTTCAGAAATTAGCGAAGACACCCGTAAAAAAGTGCAAGCTTTTGCGAAATTATACAACTACAAACCCAACAATATTGCGCTTAGTTTAAAAAACAGAAAGTCGAAAACGATTTGCATTATTATCCCCGAAATAATTCACCATTTTTTTGCCACCGTAATTAGCGGAGTTGAACATGTAGCCAATAAAAAAGGATACAATGTTATTGTTTGCCTTTCTGATGAATCTTTCGACAAAGAAGTAATCAATATGGAAATGCTTGCCAATGGAAGTATTGATGGCTTTATTATGTCATTATCTAAAGAAACCCAACAAAAACGTGATTTTCACCACATTACCGAAGTGATCAATCAAGGAATGCCTGTGGTAATGTTTGATCGAATTACAAATGACATTCTATGTGATAAAGTAATTATCGACGACAATTTAGCTGCTTTTAATGCAACCCAATTTCTAATTGATAAAGGAATTAAAAAAATTGCACTTCTCACCACTATAGATTACGTAAGTGTAGGTAAATTAAGAACCGAAGGATACATCAAAGCACTTCAAAATAATGATATTTCGGTTGATGAAAATCTAATTTTAAAAATTGAAGATACCGATAACTTTGAATCTTCTATTGAAGCTTTGATTTTGAACTATGACATTGAGGCCATTTTTGCAGTAAACGAAATTTTTGCGGTTACCGCAATAAAAACAGCAACCCGATTAGGGAAAAAAGTTCCCGAAGACATTTCAATAATTGGATTTACTGATGGAATTATCTCCAAATATTCGTCGCCATCGATTACAACTGTTGGGCAAAACGGAGTAAAAATGGGAGAAAAAGCTGCAATTATGTTGATTGAAAAACTAGAAATTGTAGAAGAAGATTATGAAGAACAATATAAAACCGAAGTAATTGAAACCGAGCTAATAGAGCGAGAATCAACACGTTAAATTAATTTATTTATTAACAAAAAAACGTTTTCGTTGGCATTTTTTATATTTTTTTTAACCATAATTTTAATTTCTTATTTCTTTTAATATCTTTACCAAATCAAAACTTATACTTTTTACTTCGAAAACAAAAAAATGAGTTTTGATAAGCATACTGCTTATCGTAATATTTAAATTTACGATAATGAAAAAACCCAAATTAAGTTTTTGGCAAATTTTGAATTTAAGCTTTGGATTCTTAGGAGTGCAAATTGGCTATTCGCTACAAAACGGAAATACAAGTAGAATTTTAGAAGCATTAGGTGCCGATGTTCATAGCATTGGTTATTTTTGGCTTGCTGCCCCTTTGGCAGGTTTAATTGTACAACCGATTATTGGTCTTTCAAGTGATAAAACTTGGACTCGTTTAGGCCGAAGAATTCCTTTTATTTTAGTTGGCGCAATTATTTCTGCTTTGGCTATGTTTTTTATGCCAAATGCCGGAAATTTTACCAATCTTTTACCTCCATTAGTTTTTGGTGCGGTAATGTTATTATTGATGGATACTTCCTTCAATATCACGATGCAACCCTTTAGAGCATTAGTGGGAGATATGGTAAACGACGAACAAAAAAATCTAGGCTATTCCCTTCAAAGTGCCCTTATCAATTTTGGTGCTGTTTTTGGTTCGTTACTTCCTTGGATATTAACCAAAGCCAATGTAGCTAACGTCCCAGCTGAAGGTCAAAAAGTTGCCGATTCTGTAATTTGGTCCTTTTATATCGGTGGTACAATTTTATTACTTAGCGTACTTTGGACAGTTTTTAGAACAAAAGAATACGCTCCAAAAGAACATGCCGAATACAATAATATTGATCTTGATGCCCCAGAATCTAAAGAAAAATCAAACCTATTTACACTTATTTCAAATGCTCCAAAAATCTTTTGGCAATTGGGAGTAGTGCAATTCTTTTCTTGGTTTTCCCTTTTCTTAATGTGGGTTTACACTACTAGAGCAATAGCCAATCAAGTTTGGGGTCCTGAAGCAGTAGACGCTAAATCACTTGGATTCAATGAAGCGGGAGATTGGACCGGAGTTATGTTTGCCTTTTACAGTGCTATTGCCGCAATATTTGCCTTATTAATTCCAAGCATTGCAAAAGTAATTGGCAGAAAAAAAACCTACAGTTTTTCACTTCTTTTAGGCGGAATCGGATTAATTTCAATGATTTTAATTCACGATAAAAATCTATTATTATTATCTATGATTGGGGTTGGATTTGCATGGGCTGCTATTTTAGCAATACCGTATGCCATGTTATCAAGTTCCCTACCTGCAGAAAAAATGGGTGTTTACATGGGTCTATTTAACGGAACAATAACCATTCCGCAAATTGCTGCTGGATTGTTGGGAAGTACCTTAATTGCTCTGTTTGGTGGAGCTCCTATTATGATAATTGTAATTGCTGGAATTTCTATGGCAATTGCAGGTTTAGCTGTTTTTGCCGTAAAAGAAAAAACAGAATAATTAGAATACAATGACAAATAAAAAAGCATTCATTTTCGATCTTGACGGAGTAATTGTGGACACGGCTAGATACCATTTTTTAGCATGGAAAAAATTAGCTCAAGAACTAGGAATCGAATTTACTCACGATCATAACGAACAACTAAAAGGCGTAAGCCGTGTTCGCTCACTAGATATCATCTTAGAGCTTGGAAATATTCATGCATCTCAAGAAGATAAAGACAAATGGCTTATTCAAAAAAACGAAGAGTACTTGTCGTATTTAGTAAATATTGACCAAAGTGAAATTCTACCTGGAGTACTTCCGGTTTTGCATTATTTAAAAGAAAACAACCAACTCATAGCGCTAGGATCTGCAAGTAAAAATGCACGACCAATATTAGAAAAAACGGGAGTAATGCCGCTTTTTGATGCTATTGTAGATGGCAACGATGTATCCAATGCTAAGCCCGATCCCGAAGTATTTCTACAAGCCGCAAAAAAACTGAACGCAACCAACGAAAACTCGATTGTTTTTGAAGATTCGGTTGCAGGAATTCAGGCTGCCAATATTGCCAATATGATCAGTATTGGAATTGGAGATGCAGCAACTTTACACGAAGCAAACTATCTATTTAAAGATTTCACATTTATTGATACCGCTTTTTTAGATACTTTAATAAATTAAAATTAGTTACAAATTTTCAAACGCTACTGAAGTTTGAAAATAGATTTAAAATACAGAATAATGAATCAAGATTACATTAAACCAGATAATTGGTCGATAATTGAAGAAGGATTTGATGCAGAAAGCGTAAAATCGTCAGAAAGTTTATTCAGCATCGGAAACGGTGCCATGGGGCAACGCGCCAATTTTGAAGAAACCTATACTGGTGAAACATTTCAAGGAAGTTATATTGCCGGAATTTACTATCCCGATAAAACTAAAGTGGGCTGGTGGAAAAATGGCTATCCAGAATATTTTGCAAAAGTGTTAAATGCACCAAACTGGATTGGAATTAACATTGAAATCAATGGCGAAATTTTAGATTTAGCTAAATGCAAATCGGTCGCAAATTTCCGCAGAGAATTAAACATGAAAGAAGGTATTTATTACCGTTCTTTTGAAGCTACCCTACAAAACGGAACCCAAGTTGCGGCAAAAATTACTCGTTTTCTATCTTTGGATTTAGATGAATTAGGAATTATTAATTTTGAAATCACTCCATTAAATGGTGATGCCAAAATTGTATACAAACCGTATCTAGATGCCGGAGTTCAAAATGAAGATGCCAACTGGGAAGAAAAATTTTGGGAGCCGCTAGATGTTACAAATTCTGGAAATGAAGCATTTGTAACCGCTAGAACTTTTAAAACCCATTTTACAGCAACTACTTTCATGCACAATACCATTTTGCTAGAAAGTAACAACCTAAATTATGCGCCTTCAGAAGTTACTAAAACTTCCGACAGTATTGAATTTACCTATGAAGTTGCTGTTGCAAAAGGACAAACAAGTGCCATTCAAAAATTAGGTGGTTATACTGTTTCATTAAACCACCAAGATACAATGAGTGCTGCTAAAAAAGTAATTGCGCAAGGACTTGAAATTGGTTATTCGGATTTAGCAGAAAATCAAAAACAGGCTTGGGCAAAAATTTGGGAAATGAGCGACATTACCATAGATGGTGATGTAAAAGCACAACAAGGAATTCGTTTCAATATTTTCCAATTGAACCAAACCTATTTAGGAAAAGATTCTCGATTGAATATTGGTCCGAAAGGATTTACAGGTGAAAAATATGGCGGATCTACGTACTGGGATACTGAGGCGTATTGCATTCCGTTTTATATGGCTACCAAAGACCAACAAGTAGCTAGAAACCTGTTGACCTACCGTTACAACCAATTGGACAAAGCCATTGAAAACGCTGCCAAATTAGGATTTACTAACGGTGCTGCATTGTACCCAATGGTTACCATGAATGGTGAAGAATGTCACAACGAATGGGAAATTACATTTGAAGAAATTCATAGAAACGGCGCTATTGCTTTTGCAATTTTCAATTATTTCCGTTACACAGGAGACTACTCTTACATTCCAGAAAAAGGATTGGAAGTGTTGATTGGAATTGCTCGTTTTTGGCATCAAAGAGCTACCTACTCTACCCATAAAAATCAATATGTAATTCTAGGAGTTACAGGACCAAACGAATATGAAAACAATATAAATAATAATTTCTATACGAATTATTTAGCAAAATGGTGTATTGATTATGCCGTGGAGCAAATTAACAAAGTAGAAAAAGAATACGCATCTGATTTTTCTAGAATAATGAGCAAAGTAAATTTAGATGCAGCCGAAATTGCACATTGGAAAGCAGTTGCCGACAACATGTATTTCCCCTATTCTGAAGAACTTGGAATTTATTTACAACAAGATGGCTTCTTAGATAAAGAGTTGGTAAAAGTTCATGATTTAGATGGATCACAACGCCCAATTAACCAAAAATGGTCATGGGATAGAATTTTACGTTCGCCTTACATTAAACAAGCCGATACCTTACAAGGTTTTTACTTCTTTGAAGATCATTTCACCAAAGAAGAATTAGAAAAACATTTTAATTTTTATGAACCGTTTACCGTTCACGAAAGTTCACTTTCACCTTGTGTACACTCAATTCAAGCAGCAGTATTGGATAAAATGGAAATGGCTTACACCTTTTATTTAAGAACTTCTCGTTTGGACTTAGACGACTACAACAAAGAAGTGGAAGAAGGTTGCCACATTACCTCTATGGCGGGAACTTGGATGAGTATTGTAGAAGGTTTTGGTGGAATGCGTGTTAAAAATGACACCTTACATTTTGAGCCAAAAATTCCAAAAGAATGGCAAGGTTATTCGTTTAAAATCAATTTCAGAAATCAAATTGTGAAAGTGGTTGTAAATCAAAATGAAACTTCATTTTCTTTAGATGGCACACAGGCTATTAAAGTCATTGTTAAAGGAAAAGAAATTCAAGTAGAACCTAACACCTTAGTCAAAGTTTAATTATTGTTCGATATTTTAAGTCGCAAAGAACTTCTTTGCGACTTATTTTTTTAAATTAGTACGTCATTAACAAAACCATACCATGAAAAAAGTAGTTCTTTTCTTATTTATCACTTCCATTTCATTTGCACAAATAGACCGAGTTGAACCGCCATTTTGGTGGAGCGACATGAATTTATCTGAGTTGCAAATTATGTTCTATGGAAAAAATATTGCCCAAAACAGCATTTCGGTTTCCAATGGAATTATCATAAAGCAAGTTCAAAAAACAGAAAATCCAAATTATATTTTTGTTACTATTGACACCAAGAATAGTGCAGCCCAAGATTTTGTATTTACATTCAAAAACAAAAACAAGTCGTTTACCCAAAACTATTCGCTGAAAGCAAGAAGAGAAAATTCACGCTTACGCAAAAGCTATGATAGCTCAGATATGATTTACTTAATCATGTCAGATCGTTTTGCAAACGGAAATCCCAACAACGATAGTACGCAAGAAACAATTGAAAAATCGGATAGAACTAATAAAGATGGACGCCATGGCGGGGATATCCAGGGGATTATCAATCATTTGGATTACATCAAAGAGCTTGGTGCAACTGCAGTTTGGCCAACACCACTTTGCGAAGACAATGATGAACGTGGATCCTATCATACATACGGGCAATCGGATGTTTATAAAATAGATTCTCGTTTTGGAACCAACGAAGACTATGTGCGTTTGAGCTCGGAATTACACAAACGAGGTATGAAAAACATCATGGATTATGTTACAAACCATTGGGGTTACAAACATTGGATGATGAATGATTTGCCAACTTACGATTGGATTCATCAGTTTCCAGGTTATGCTCAAACCAATTACAGAATGGCAACTCAAATGGATACAAATGCATCTGTAATTGATAAGGAACGATGTGTTGATGGCTGGTTTGTAAAATCAATGCCCGACTTGAATCAATCAAATCCTTTGGTGCTAAATTATTTAACTCAAAATGCGATTTGGTGGATTGAATATGCTGATTTGGATGGATTTAGAGTTGACACCTATTCCTATAATGATAAAGAGGCTATTGCCAAATGGACAAAATCCATAACAGATGAATATCCAAATTTTAATATTGCTGGAGAAGTTTGGTATTACAACCAAGCACAAATTGCGTATTGGCAAAAAGACAGTAAAATTGCAGCGATACAAAGTTACAATTCCAATTTGCCAAGTGTAATGGATTTTACCCTTCTTGAAACAATAAATGCAGGTGTTTTCAATGAAGACAAACAAGATTGGCGAAATGGAATGGTCAAGATTTATGAGAATTTCAATAATGATTTTCTATATCCAAATATCAATAATATGCTTGTTTTTGCAGAAAATCATGATACCAATCGCTTGAATGAAGTGTATAAAAATGATTTCAATAAATACAAATTGGCGATGACACTAATAGCTACAATTCGCGGAATTCCACAAATTTATTATGGCTCAGAAATTGGAATGGCCGGTAGTAAATCTGTTGGAGATGGAGATATTCGCAGAGATTTTCCGGGCGGATGGAATGGTGATACCAACAATGCTTTTTCGAAATCGGGGAGAAATGCAACACAAGAACAGTATTTCGATTTCACTTCAAAATTATATAATTGGCGTAAAAACAAATCGGTAATACATTCTGGAAAAATGAAACATTACGTTCCAGAAAACAATGTATATGTGTATTTTAGATACAACGATTCTGAGACGGTAATGGTAGTTATTAATAACAATACCGAAAAACAAACTTTAAAATTAGATCGATTTAAAGAAAATATTAAGGACCATATTTTGGCTAGCGAAGCTTTATCAAACAAACAAATTATCCTTAAAGAAGATTTGGTAATTGAAGGAAAATCGGCCATGATATTGGAATTAAAATAAACATTCTAAATGAAAAAAATACTTTGTTTTTTATTAATAAATACTATTTCATTTGCGCAAAATGCAACTAGAAGTTACCTTTCCCATACTTGGAAAAAAAATATTTTGGAAGTAAAAACCAATGATGGTGCTTATTTGATTAAGTACTTATCAGATAAAATTGTAGAAACTTCTTTTATTCCTAAAGGAGAAACTTTCAATCCAATTTCGGAGGCAGTAATTAAATCGCAAGAAAAAAACAAAGTAAAATTATCAGATGGAATAGGCGCATTAATGCTCTTTTCTAAAGAAATTACGGTGCTTATTGATAAAGCTCCTTTTAAAATTTCCTATTTAACAAACGGTGAAATTATTTTATCTGAAAAAAATGGCTATGCCAAAAACGAAAATAATGAAACAATAGAATTCAACATTTCTCCCGAAGAAAAACTATACGGAGGCGGTTCAAGAGCATTGGAAACAATGAACCGACGCGGCAATAAATTACAATTGTATAACCGTGCAAGTTATGGGTATCAAACCCATGCCGATTTAATGAATTTTTGTATTCCAGTGGTTTTATCTTCAAAAATGTATGCGGTTCATTTTGATAATGCAGCCATTGGATACTTGGATTTAGACAGTAAAAAAGACAACACTTTAGTCTATGAAACTATTTCGGGCAGAAAAACCTATCAGGTACTAATTGGAGATACTTGGGATGATTTAACGTCTAATTATACTTCCCTTACCGGAAAACAGCCGTTACCTCCAAGATGGGCGTTCGGTAATTTTTCAAGTCGATTTGGATACCATTCGCAAGAAGAAGTTGAACGAACCATTCAAAAATTTGAAGAAAGTAAAATTCCTGTTGATGCCATTATTTTAGATTTATATTGGTTTGGAAAAGACATTAAAGGTACCATGGGAAATCTAGATTGGGACAAAGATAATTTTCCAAATCCGGATAAAATGATAGCTGATTTGTCTAAAAAAAATATCAAAACAATACTCATTACTGAGCCCTTTATTCTCACCACTTCTTCCAAATGGCAAGAAGCAGGTAGCAATAAAATTTTGGCTACCAATGTTGATGGAACTCCAGCAACTTGGGATTTTTATTTTGGAAATACCGGTATTGTAGATGTTTTCAAACCACAAGGAAAAGAATGGTTTTGGAATGTTTATAAGCGATTAATCAATCAAGGTGTTGGCGGACTTTGGGGTGATTTGGGTGAACCCGAAGTTTTCCCGAGTTCTGCAATCACTGCCGGCGGAAAAGCAGATGAAATTCATAACGTTTACGGACACAATTGGGCAAAATTAATTGCTGAAGGATATCAAAAAGACTTTCCTAACCAGCGTCCATTCATATTAATGCGTGCCGGATATTCGGGAAGCCAGCGTTTTGGAATGATTCCGTGGAGTGGCGATGTGAGCAGAAGCTGGGGTGGCTTGCAAAGTCAAGTTGGTATTTCTGTACAAATGGGAATGCAAGGGATGGCCTATATGCATTCTGATTTGGGTGGATTTGCAGGTGATTATTTTGATAACGAATTGTATTTACGTTGGTTGCAATATGGCGTTTTTAACCCAATATTTCGTCCCCATGCGCAAGAAGATGTAGCTTCTGAAGTTGCTTATAAAGATATAGTAACCAAAGAAAAAGCTAAAAAACAAGTGGAATTACGCTATCAATTATTGCCATACAATTACACTTTGGCATTTGAAAACAATCAAAAAGGTTTGCCGCTAATGCGTCCATTTTATATGGAAAACAATTCTTCTGATATTAAATCAGATCAATATTATTGGGGAGCTAATTTTTTAGTTAAACCCATAACAAGTGCCAACATAAAAGAAACCGAAGTGCAATTTCCAAATTCCAAATTCAATTGGTTTGATTTTTATTCAGATAAAAAATATACTAGCAATACAACAAGTAAAATTGAAGTAGCTGAAGACCATATTCCTGTTTTTGTGGCTGGAGGAAGTTTTATTCCAAGAATTAAAACCATTACCAATACAAGCGAGTATTCATTGGATAATTTTGATTTGCATTATTATTTTGATGAAAAAGCAACTGCCACTTCTGGGAGTGTTTACAATGATGATGGTGTGACTCCAAATGCATTTGAAAAAGAAAATTACGAACTATTAAAATTTAGCAGTAGCCATTCTAAAGGAATTTTGAAAATTAATTTCACAGCTGAAATTGGGAATAACTTTGCATCGAAGGGAAAACATGTAAATCTAATCTTGCATACTATTCAACCTAAAAAAGTATTCCTAAACGGAAAAGAAAGTGCTTTTAATACCACTACCAATCAAACTGAAATTTCGATTTCTTGGGAAAAAGGAACTAAACCAGAAATAAAAATAGAATACTAAATCATGAAAAAAAATACAATTGCTTCACTTCTCATTGCTTTGTTTATTTGTAACACAATTGATGCCCAAGAAACGAATAAGGCTGTTTCAAAAACTCCTTTTATATGGGAAAATGCAAATGTGTATTTTCTATTAACCGATCGTTTTAACAATGGCGATACCACTAACGACCACACTTTTAACAGAACTAAAGAAACTGGAAAATTAAGAGGATTTGAGGGTGGAGATATTCGTGGGGTGATTCAAAAATTGGACGAAGGTTATTTTGATAAATTAGGAATTACAGTAATTTGGATGACTCCAATTGTAGAGCAAATTCATGATGGTGTAGACGAAGGAACTGGTTTTTCTTATGGTTTTCACGGTTACTGGACTCGGGATTGGAGTGCGATAGATCCAAGTTATGGAACCAAAAATGATTTAGCCGAATTAGTTCAAAAAGCACATGCCAAAGGCATTCGAATTATGCTAGATGCGGTAATAAACCATACTGGACCAGTGACTCCAGAAGACACCGCTTTTCCAAGTGACTGGGTGAGAACCTCACCAAAATGTACCTATCAATCGTATGACACCTATATTAATTGCACACTTGTAGAGAATCTTCCCGATGTAAAAACAGAAAGCAATGATAATGTAGAACTACCTCCTTTCTTAATTGAAAAATGGAAAAAAGAAGAGCGTTACGAAAAAGAAATTGCCGAATTGGATGCCTTTTTCAAGAAAACAGGCTACCCAAGAGCACCAAAATATTACATTATGAAATGGCTTTCCGATTACATAACCTACTTCGGAATTGATGGCTACCGAGTAGATACCGCTAAGCATACCAAAGAAGATGTTTGGGCTGATTTTAAAAAAGTATGTGATAGGGCTTTCGCCGAATTTAAAGCCAATAATCCAAATAAGGTTTTGGATGCCAACCCATTTTTTTTGATAGGGGAAGTATATGGCTATAACATTAGCGGCAAAAAAATATATGATTTTGGAGATAAAAAAGTGAACTATTTTGAAAATGGATTTACTGGCTTAATCAACTTCGGATTTACTTGGGATGCTAAAATGAGTTACGAAGAATTGTTTTCAAAATATGCATCGATATTAAATTCCGATTTAAAAGGAAATACCGTGATGAACTATGTTTCTTCTCATGATGACGGAAATCCATTTGATAAGAAAAGAGAAAAATCATTAGAAAGCGCAACAAAATTGCTATTAGCTCCCGGTATTTCACAAACTTATTATGGAGATGAAAGTGCGCGTTCCTTAAATATTGAGGGTACGAAAGGAGATGCGACGCTTCGTTCTTTTATGAATTGGGAAGAAATAAAAACAGATTCAAAAACCCAAGATGTTGTTTTGCATTGGCAAAAACTAGGCAGCTTTAGAAAAAACCACCCAGCAATTGGCGCCGGAATACATAACCAAATATCTAGTAAACCGTACGTTTTTAGCAGAACATATACTTATGGAAAAAATTCTGATAATGTGGTTGTTGGATTGGAATTGCCAGTTGGCAAAAAAACAATTTCGGTTGGAACTATTTTTACTAATGGTGATAATATTAAAGATGCTTATTCTGGAAAAACTTCGATTGTTACTGATGGAAAAGTAAAATTTGACACGCCATTCCCTATTCTCTTATTAGAAAAAATGTAATATTCCATGCTAAAAATTGGTCATCGTGGTGCAAAAGGCTATGTTACCGAAAACACATTGGCCTCATTTGCAAAAGCATTGGAGCTTAATGTAGATGCCAATGAATTGGATGTGCACTTGAGTAAAGATGGCGAAGTAATTGTCATTCATGACGAAACGGTTGATCGAACTACAAACCAAACCGGATTGGTTTCTAATTTTTCTGCTTCCGAATTAAATCAAATGGGAATTCCAACTTTGCGTAAGGTCCTAGAATTAGTCGATAAAAAATGCAGTGTCAATATTGAAATCAAAGATCCTTTGGCTACCCATAAAGTTGTTGAAATCATTGAAGAATTTGTAACTCATTTCAATTGGAATTACTACCAATTTCAGGTTTCAAGCTTTATTTGGGAAACCTTAGAAACTATATCAAAATTAAATTCGTCCATTTTACTGGGTGTCTTGACCGAAGATTCCATTGAAAATGCATTAGCCTTCGCCAAAAAAATAAAAGTTCACTCAATTAATCCGTATTTCAAATTACTGAATCAAGAAAATTGCAATGCCATTCAAAACAGTGGATATAAAATTTACACTTGGACCGTAAATTCTGCAGAAGACCTTATATTTGTCAAAACATTGCCAATAGACGGCATAATTTCTGATTTTCCAGATCGAATATGATTTCTAAATACGACATAGTAATTGTGGGTGGAGGTGCTGCGGGATTTTTCACTGCAATTAATATTGTAGAAAAAAATCCGAGTTATAAAGTTGCTATTTTAGAACGTGGAAAAGAGGTGTTGACCAAAGTTAAAGTCTCTGGTGGTGGCAGATGCAATGTTACTCATGCCTGTTTTGTTCCGAATGATTTAGTGAAATTTTATCCGCGTGGCGAAAAAGAACTTCGCGGTCCGTTTCACCAATTTTGCTCAGGAGATACCATCGAATGGTTTGAAAAACATGGAGTAGAATTAAAAATTGAAGAGGACGGCAGAATGTTTCCTGTATCCAATTCATCCCAAACCATAATTGATTGCTTCACCCATACGGCCAAAAAATTAGAAATTGATGTGCTTACCGGGCAGAGCGTTCAATCACTATTTAAAGGGAATAATTACTGGAAAATTGAAACGAATGTGGCCAACTATTCCTGCGAAAAAATAGTTTTGGCTACGGGGAGTAATCCGAAAATATGGGACTTGCTTTCTGAAATTGGACATACTATCATTCCTCCAGTGCCTTCCCTATTCACTTTCAATATTAAAGACAAACGAATTAAAGATTTAATGGGCGTTTCTGCTGTGGCCTCTGTAAAGGTGAAAAACTCCAAACTAGAAGCTTCCGGACCTTTATTAATTACCCATTGGGGAATGAGCGGCCCAGGAATTTTACGTTTATCAGCTTGGGGAGCACGAGAATTATCGGATAAAAAATACCAATTTGCTATAGAAGTAAATTGGTTGAACGAAATTACACTTGAAGAAGCAGAAGAAAGACTTAAAGAGCTCAAATTAGAACATTCAAAGAAAGCAGTCTCTAAAAAATCACCCTTTGAGTTTCCTAACCGACTTTGGGAAAGTTTGGTTTTTGCCTCCGAAATTTCAGAAGAAACAAATTGGGCTGATTTGACAAAAAAACAACTTCAAAATTTAGCACTTCAATTAACAAAAGGCGAATTTCAAGTAAACGGAAAAAGCACTTTTAAAGAAGAGTTTGTTACCGCAGGAGGCATTGATTTAAAAGAAATCAACTTTAAAACTATGGAAAGTAAAATCCATGAAAATTTATTTTTTGCGGGTGAAATAATAAACGTTGATGCCATTACGGGTGGATTCAATTTTCAGAATGCTTGGACAGGCGGATTTATTGTGGCTGAGGCGATTTAACTATCGATTCAACCACCAAATACTGGCATTTAACACTGTTGCAAAACTTACCCAAGCTAAATAAGGAATAAACAATAAACCTGCCGTTTTATCAATTTTCTTGAATTGAATGTGAGTTTCAAAAATAAGTAGCCAAAAAAGAATTACTTCAATTAAGGCTAAAAAAGGATTGTGAAAATAAAAGAAAATGACCGACCAAGCAGCATTTAAAGCCAATTGAATAATAAAAAAAGTAAAGGCTTTCTTTACATTTTCGGGATCTTGCTCCAATCTATTCCACACCATACCTCCTGCAACACCCATCATTATATAAAGGATCGTCCATACTGGTGCAAAAACCCAATTTGGTGGATTGAAAGAGGGCTTTACCAAAGTAGGGTACCAAGTCGTAATACTATCTCGAGTAACCATTCCAGAAAAATATCCAACCAACAAACAGGTTGTTAAAACTACTGCTATTCGAATTATTTTTTGCATTTTGTTTATTAATTATACAAATATAGTAAACAAAATGGTTTCGTTTTTGTAAAATAAGTATCTTTGTAAAAATATATTACCTATGTTATCCGAAACGGATTTTATTGCCAACACAGTTTCTTCAGATATTAAAGAAGGAACCTTTACTTGGAGTGCTCCCAGCAATATTGCACTTGTAAAATATTGGGGGAAAAAACAAGATCAAATTCCGGCTAATCCTTCTATAAGTTTTACGTTAAATAATTGTAAGACCATCACTAAATTAGGATTCTCAAAGAGGCAAATTGACAACCTCAGTGAGAACAATAGTACTTTTTCTTTTGACTTACTTTTTGAAGGAAAGCCCAAAGAAGAATTCAAACCGAAAATTGAAAAGTTTTTTGAGCGCATAGAAAAATATTGTTCGTATTTGAAAAACTTTCATTTTACAATTGACACCCAAAATACATTTCCGCACAGTTCTGGAATTGCCTCTTCTGCCTCGGGAATGGCAGCTTTAGCCTTGAACATTATGAGTTTGGAAAAAGAATTAAATCCTTTGATGACGGAAGAATACTTTTACAAAAAAGCTTCATTTTTAGCTCGTCTTGGTTCTGGTAGTGCTTGTAGGAGTATACAAGGCGCAGTTGTAGTATGGGGAGAACACCAAGAAATTAAAGAAAGTTCCAATTTATTTGGAGTTCCTTTTTCTTCAGAATTGCATTCGGTTTTTCATAATTATCAAGATACCATTTTATTAGTAGATAAAGGCGAAAAGCAAGTGTCGAGTACCCTAGGGCACGATTTAATGCACAACCATCCGTTTGCTGAACAACGATTTTTACAAGCTCCGCAAAATTTATCCAAATTAAAATTGGTTTTAGAAAATGGAAATCTAGATGAATTTATTAAAATTGTTGAAAGTGAGGCCTTAACATTACACGCCATGATGATGACCTCAATGCCCTATTTTATTTTAATGAAACCAAACACATTGGAGATCTTAAATAAAATTTGGAAGTATCGCAATGAAACCAAAATTCCGGTTTGTTTCACTTTGGATGCCGGTGCCAATGTACATGTTTTATACCCCGAACAATATAAAAATGAGACTTTGCAATTTATTAAAGACGAATTAGTTGGCTATTGTCAAAATGGTCAGTATATTTGTGATGAAATTGGTTTTGGAAGTCAATTAATAATTGAAAATTAAGAAATGAAAGGACCCTTATTTTACTCCAAAATATTACTCTTCGGAGAATACGGAATTATCAAAGATTCAAAAGGATTATCTATCCCTTACAATTTCTACAATGGAGCTTTAAAAGTGACCGAAAACCCTTCGGCGGAAGCCCAAAAATCTAATGAAAGTTTACAAAGATTTGCCGCATATCTTGAACAATTACAGCAAGAAAAACCAACTTTAGTAAATTTCAATATCGAATTATTAAATGCCGATTTAACTAGAGGAATGTTCTTTGATTCGAGTATTCCACAAGGTTATGGCGTTGGGAGTAGTGGTGCCTTAGTTGCTGCTATTTACGATAAATATGCGCAAGATAAAATTACTGTATTAGAAAATCTTACTCGTGAGAAATTACTTCAGTTAAAAAATATTTTTGCCGAAATGGAGTCCTTTTTTCACGGAAAAAGTTCTGGTTTAGATCCATTAAATAGCTATTTAAGCATTCCAATATTAATCAATTCTAAAGATAACATTGAGGCAACTGGGATTCCTTCTCAAAGTACAGAAGGTAAAGGTGCGGTATTCTTAATTGATTCTGGAATTGTTGGTGAAACCGCTCCTATGGTAAATATCTTTATGGAAAACCTTAAAGACCAAGGTTTCCGTACCATGTTGAAAAATCAATTTGTTAAATACACCGATTTGTGTGTAGAGAATTTTCTTGGGGGCGACATGAAATCGTTGTTTTCTAATACAAAAAAATTGTCGACTGTTGTTTTGAATAACTTTAAACCGATGATTCCTGAAGAATTTCACGGGGTGTGGCAAAGAGGTATTGAAACTAACGATTACTACTTAAAACTTTGCGGATCAGGTGGCGGAGGCTATATTCTTGGTTTTACTGAGGATTTAGAAAAAGCAAAAAAATCTTTAAAAGAATATACTCTCGAAGTAGTTTATCAATTTTAATCCAACTGATGTTAAGCCGGAAAACCAAACATACTATTAAGAAAATATTGAGTATGTTTTCTGTGGTTCGGGGCTATAATATTCCGATTATTGTGCTGGCGCAATACCTTTCAGCCATTTTTATTTTGGCTCCAGAAAAAAGAGCTTTGAGTGTACTGCTCGATTTTAATCTTTTCATTATCGTTATTGCTTCCTGTTTAACTATTGCTTCGGGGTATATTATCAATAATTTTTATGATAGTAAAAAAGACCTAATTAATCGACCTAATAAATCAAAAATTGATCGTTTAGTTAGTCAACAAACGAAGCTTCAAGTATATTTTACAGTTAACTTTATTGTTGCTTTATTGGCTTTATTGGTTTCGTTTAGGGCTGTATTGTATTTTTCGATTTATATTTTTCTGATTTGGTTTTATTCTCACAAATTAAAAAAGTTTCCAATTATTGGTAATTTAACCGCTTCATTATTAGCTATCCTACCTTTTTTTGCAATTCTATTATATTACAAGAATTTTTATCCCCAAATTTTTGCTCATGCAACATTTTTGTTTTTGCTGATATTAATTCGAGAAATAATTAAAGACTTAGAAAATATTAAAGGTGATGTTGCGAATGATTATCAAACAATTCCGGTGAAATATGGCGAACTATTTGCGAAAAAAATCATTTCATTACTTACTGTGCTTACGATAATTCCTGTTTACCTACTAGTAGACAAATACGATGTAGGTTATATGGATATCTATTTTTATGTAAGCTTGATAGTGTTACTGTTTTTCTTATTTTACTTATGGAATTCAAATTCAAAAATACAGTACCTTCAACTTCACGTAATTTTGAAATTTATTATTGTTTCTGGCGTTTTTAGTATTGTATTAATAGATCCCGAAGTTCTTATTAATGGAAGAGCATTTCTGAAAATTTAAGCTGAAATTGGTTACTTATTCTTCAGTTTTATACCAACTTGAATACATCACATAATTATTTGAAATGCGTTGAATTTCTCCTGAAAATTCTGAAGCATCAATATCCTTTACTTTCTTTGCAGGAATTCCCGCATAAATTGTCCCCGTCTCTACAATTGTATTTTGAGTAACTACCGATCCAGCGGCAACAATAGCATTACTTTGAACAATACAATTATCCATTACAATTGCTCCCATACCAATTAATACATTATCTTCTATAGTACAACCATGTACTATCGCATTATGACCAATCGATACGTTATTACCAATATTTGTGGGATGTTTTTGATAAGTGGCATGCACAATTGCTCCATCCTGAATATTAACCTTGTTGCCAATTTTAATATAATGAACATCACCTCGAATCACTGCATTGAACCATACACTGCATTCTGAGCCAAACTCTACTTCTCCTATTACAGTAGCATTTTCAGCTATATAACAATCTGTAGGGATTTTTGGAGACTTACCTTGAATAGATTTAATTATCATATTTTACAGAAAAAATAATCCCGATAGGAATATCGGGATTTGATTGTATTTTAATATTAATTAACAGCTGGACAATTACAGTGGTATTTTTCTGGTTTGCAGAAAAGATTGATCCCTAAAGTAAATTGATGAAAGCCGGCATTGTCAAATTTTACATTTCCTAAGATTGCGGAATAGGTGTATGAAAACATATAATTTTTATAATTTATTCCCAAAATAGGTGTTATGTATTGAAGATTTTGAGTTGCTACAGCATTTCCTTCAATATATTGAGCACCATCCAAACTTCTTCTGTATGAAGCTACAGCCCATAATTTTCCAAATTCCATTTGCTTATAAGCCTTAAGGTTAAAATCAAGGAAGGATTCTTTGGTTTGAAATACATGTTGAAACATCATCGAAGGTTCAAACATTAGTCCTTCTGCATCTCCAAATGTATACCCCATGTTGTAAACTAATCTTTTTAAATCAACTGGTTCTTTATCCGTGTATAATTTTCTTTGTGAAGCCAATGCATTTTTTACGGTTAAATGTGCATAAAAATCTAAGAAGTTATAGGAAGCTCCAATATCCGTATTAAAATAATTAGCATTTTGAATTTGACCAAAAACAATTGGATCAAATGAAGGATCATTAGTGTAAAAAGTGCTTTCGTCTAATTGACTTTGTGCAAAACCAACATTAATACCAAATGATAATTGATTTAAATCAACATTATCTCTAGAAAACATAATGTGGTGTGCATAAGCTACTCTAAAACCTTTTTGAGAATGGTATCCATTTCTATCGTTAACTAATATTATTCCCAATCCATCTTTTTCAGAAACACTCCCGTTAATACTTAATGTTTGTAATGCAGGTGCTTCTTGTTGTCCAAACCATTGTTGCCTTCCAGTTAATCTTAATTTAGCGCAATTTGCAGCTCCAGCCATAGAGGGATGTAGTAGGAAATAATTATCAGATAAATAATCTGAATATACTGGTAATATTTCTTGAGAAAATGCTTGTTTAGTAACTAACACAACTAGTACTAAAATTAAATGTTTAAACTTCATTGAATACTATCTTTTTAATGTAAAATGCGCTTTAAATTGTTTGTAAGCTGCTGCTTCGGTATAATCTACAGTGAACCAATAATCGGTTGATGGCATTAATGTTCCGTTGTAGGTTCCATCCCATCCTTGGCCCTGTGGACTAATTTGTTTGATCAGTTTTCCGTAGCGGTCAAATATATAAATTTTTGCTGTAAAATCATTTTCTAATCCACGAATATTCCAATAATCATGGATACCATCTCCGTTTGGTGTAAAATAATGTGGATAACCTATAGTTGCAATATTTCTTATCACCAATGGATCACAACTGTTGGCTATTCCTGCCTCTGTATCCCATATTGTTAGATAATGAGATCCTAAAGTTACATATTCAAACACATTGCTACTTTGTCTTGGTCCATCATCTAAGCTGTATTCATAAGTTCCATATCCAGTTACATCCACTGTAATGGTTTGATTCTCTGAAAATGCATTGGTAATAGTATAACCCTGACTTCCTGCCGGAAACGGTACAGCTTGTCCTGATTGTAATACGGTGAATTGTGGCGAGTCATCCGTACATCCTTGTGGGCTTGTACTTGTCATAGTAACGCTATAATTGGTGCTTGTATTATCTGCAAACGGACTACTTACTGTGTAAGTTGCTGCAGTAGCTCCCGGTATTGCAACTCCTGCTGTATCATACCACTGATAGGTATACGTTGGAACAGATCCTAAGTAAGATGTTGCATTAGTTGCTGTTAGTACTAAATCACGCACCACTTGCTGGGTGTTATAATCCACACAAATAACATTGGTAGGCGCCACAATAACGGGTTGTGGTAATTGCTCTACAATTAGATTAAACGAAGCGATTCGCTCACATCCTGTTATTTTGTTTTTTACTGCAACCCATACCGTATGGGTATAGGCTTGGTAGTTAGCAAGATTGGTAATAGCCGTTGGTAATAATGGTGGGGTTGCCAATGGATTGTACTGCGTATCATAGAATGTCACATCATAATCAGCTAGGGTTTGTGTAGCTCCTAGTATATTTGGAATTAATGCATTTAGCGGATACAAGTAATACCCATCATTATCATTCGCCTCATCATCACAAGTAGCAAAGTTTGGCGGAGTAATAAGAATTGGCTTTGGGTTTACCTTTATTGTAAACTGTGATACTGGACTCTTACATCCGGTACCTGGATTAGCCAAAGTACCGTCACCAGTATTAGTAGCCACCACATAAATAACTTGGGTATTTATTATGGTATTGGTAAATATACTTGGTATTGGCTGAGTAAGCGCTGCATCTAAATAGAAGGCCAAGGTGTAATTACTTAGCGGTAATGGATTACCATTTAATAAGATACTTGCTTGTGAGTTTAAATTAAATACAGTGAACCCATCAGTATCATCATCACACTCCTGATACACTACATTTGGCACAATCAACGGAGCTGGATTTACTACAATTGGTTGTTCTACCAATACATAACAGTGTTGTGGTGGGCTTTGCGTATCAATATTATACAAGCTCTCCACACGAATCCATACATTTTGATTCACATTGGCTGCCATTGGGGTAAGTAGCTCTGAGGTATTGTTTACCGCATCATTATATGTTGGGAAGTAATGTAAGGATACATTCACGTCGCCGTTCATAATATAAGTTGCATTGACAGTTAAATCAAAGATCTCATATCCATCATTCGGGTTTACATCATCACACTTCACTAATGGTAAATTAGTTAAATTAGTGTTTGGTGTTGGGATGGGTAATACTTGTATGGTAAGGGTAGCGTTACTCTTACATCCGGTTGTCGTATTTGTAGCCACAATAAATACCGTTTGTGGAGCATTAATATTGTTTTGATATGCCGATGGATTGCCTATTAGTTGTGTATGAGCCGCATCCAAGAAAAAGTCTAAGGTGTATCCTGCTGGCAAATATGGAGCTAGAAAAGCACTCATATTAAAAATAGCATATTGGTCATTAGATGGTGAAGCAGGCTGAGTGTAATCGCACAAACTATACAAGGTTGGAAGAATTGGAAGAGTTGGATCGTTTAATACTATTGGGGTATTCACCTGCAATTGGAAAGATCCTACCGAAAAACAATTCGTAGTAGTGTTTTCTACCCTAACCCATATTGTTGAGGTACCACATGCCGTATAACTTGTCGTGTTAAATATAGCTAGTCCTGCCGGAGTATCCTCCGCTGCCGCTTGAGTAGTATAATAGCTTACAGAATAACTACCTGTAAATTGTGCT
Source organism: Flavobacterium sp. (assembly GCA_044374815.1). Lineage (GTDB taxonomy): Bacteria > Bacteroidota > Bacteroidia > Flavobacteriales > Flavobacteriaceae > Flavobacterium. The sequence goes on along the minus strand of JBILNU010000006.1, from coordinate 9,952 downwards.
GCAAGAATTATTGGAGTTTGAGTCTCTAAATTAAAAGTAGTACAACCATCTTGAGTATTGCTGTCGGTATCACAATTCACAATAGTACTAAGGTTAAGTGGCATCACTGGTGCCGGATTTACATAGATATCCACTGACATAATTGCAAAGCAACCCGTGGTTGGATTTGCTGCCCTTACCCATAAAATTTGCATAAATGGAGTCGTATTACAAAAGTTTGACGCATTTACTGGATTCAAATTATTAGTAGCATCTGCTGCTGTTAAATGATAACTAATGTCATACACTCCAGGTGTATTAAACAAAATTCCTGGGGTAACTTCTACTGTTAAATTAATACAAGATAATCCCGATTGATCGGAACTACATACAGTATAACCTCCTATTAACGGAATAGGTTGTGGTTTTGGATTTACAACCAAGTCCATTGTAGAAATTACAAAACATCCTGTAGTGGTGTTGGTAATTTTAACTCCTAAGGTCTGTACACAAGGATCCGCATTATCATACGTCGATGGATTAGTTATAGCATTAGTATTATTAGTAGCGTCTAGCAAAGTAGGATAAAAGGTTACTTGCATCCCTGTTTGTCCTTGTAAAATAGAAGGTATTTGAGAGGTTAAATCAAAAGTCTCTATACATAAAGGAGCCACCGTCTCACAAAGTTCATACTTTGGGAAGTATTGCAGAACAGGAAGTTGTGGAAGTAAATCTACTACTAATGAAACTGATAAAACATCAAAACATCCTGTAAGGTTATTTTCTACTCGAATCCAAACCGTTGTAGTTGCTGTTACAAAGGCAGAGGCTGGATTAATACTTGGTGTTCCCGCTTGAGCATTGGCCAATGAAGTATAATAAGTAACCGTATAATCAGCAGCCGGCAAAGTGGTTCCTAAAATCTGTGGGGTAACTACTCCAGTTAAATCAAAGGTTTGCACGCCAGCATTATTATCATCACAAATATGGTAAGCACTCGGAATGTTAGCTACTGGTTTTGGATTTACTATCAATTGAAATAAAGTAGTCGAAGGACAAGCTGTCGCTGTCGGACTAAATATTCGCACATAAATAGTTTGCGGATTAACAATATTACAATACGGAGTGTTTTTTGGTATTGGGTTAGCACCTGTTTGTGCATCGGTTGGAGTTAAGTGATAAGAAATATCAACCCCTGGTTGAGTTGAAATCTCTACATCTTTAGTATTTAAAACAAATAAACACGATATCCCATCGTTATTATCATCACAAACTTCATAATTAGTTGGAATAGTAAAAGTAGGTGCCGTAATAATATTTACCGTAATAAGAGCCCTTGGACTTTCACAATTTGATATCGTTTGTGATACATAATAATCTGTAGATCCCGTTAAAGCAGTACTTGGTATCGGAGCAGTTGAAGAACCTGTGCCTCCTGCTGGCGCTGCATACCATAGTAAATTAAAACCATTAGCAGTCAAAGCTATTGCTGTAGTAGAAAACTGACAATAAGTTATCGGGGTGGTTACTACTGGTGCTAACGGAATAGGATTAATCGTTACTGCAATAGATGCTCTTGGTCCTTCACAACCCAAAATCGTTTGAGATACATAATAGGTTGTAGTTCCAGCTGTTGCAGTACTTGGTGTTGGGGCTGTAGCAGAACCTGTACCTCCTGTTGCAACAGTATACCATAACAAACCTGTGCCTGTAGCACTTAATGCTGTAGCTGTAGCTCCCTCACAATAAGTTACAGGTGTGGTAACTGTTGGTAAAGCAGGTGTAGCATTTACGGTAACTGATATTGATTCTCTAGGACCTTCACAACCAGATATTGTTTGAGATACATAATATGTTGTAGTACCTACTGCTGCGGCTGAAGTACTTGGTGTTGGAGCTGTAGCAGAACCTGTGCCTCCTGTTGCAACAGTATACCATAACAAACCTGTGCCTGTAGCACTTAATGCTGTGGCAATATCATTTTGGCAATAAGGTAATGGTGCGGTAACTGTTGGTAAGGCCGGTATAGCATTTACTGTAACTAAAATAGATGCTCTTGGTCCTTCACAACCTAAAATCGTTTGAGATACATAATATGTTGTAGTTCCAACTGTTGTAGTACTTGGTGTTGGGGCTGTAGCAGATCCTGTACCTCCTGTTGCTACAGTATACCATAATAAACCTGTGCCTGTAGCAGTTAATGCTGTGGCAATATCATTTTGGCAATAAGTAACCGGTGCAACTATTGGTAAGGCTGGTGTAGCATTTACGGTTACTGCAATAGATGCTCTTGGCCCTTCACAACCCAAAATCGTTTGAGATACATAATAGGTTATAGTTCCAGCTGTTGTAGTACTTGGGGTTGGAGCTGTAGCAGATCCTGTACCTCCTGTTGCTACAGTATACCATAATAAACCTGTGCCTGTAGCACTTAATGCTGTGGCAGTATCATTTTGGCAATAAGTTACTGGTGTGATAACTGTTGGTAAAGCAGGTGTAGCATTAACCGTTACTGATATTGGAGATCTTGGACCTTCACAACCAGATATTGTTTGGGATACATAATAAATCGTAGTTCCTGCTGTTGCAGTACTTGGTGTTGGAGCTGTAGCAGAACCTGTGCCTCCTGTTGCTACAGTATACCATAACAAACCTGTGCCAGTTGCACTTAATGCTGTGGCAATATCATTTTGGCAATAGTTGACCAATGTGGTAACTGTTGGTAAGGCCGGTATAGCATTAACCGTTACTTGAATTTCTGCAAATGGTCTACAAGTTATATCTGCGGGAGCAGGGTTTGCTATTGCATAAACATAATAAATACCAGGCACGTTAGGCAATGAACCTGTAATTCCTAAAGCAGGAAGGTCTAATGTAGCAATGCCACCAGCGGTTGGAGTAGAAAACCCTAATGGTATTCCACCAGTATACATGTTATTACCAGTTTGTGGTGATGTAAAATAAACATAACTTATGGCATTACTTCCTGTGAAATTAGTACTAACTGAGAAAGGAGTTGGGTCACCAAAAAAACACAAACTTTGTGCTGAACTAGGGCTAGTAATTGATGGACAAGATGCAGCTGTACAACTGAAAGTAGCCGGTCCAAAACAAGTTCCAGCTCCTCCAATTGGAGTTATAGTAATTTGTACATTATCGCCAGGAGACAATCCTGAAACTTGATAATTATTTACATTTCCTATTAAACCAATAGTATTAACTGGTCCAGAATTAACTTGATAAGATACACTATGATTAGTTGCACCTGATAATGCTAGCCAATTAAAATTAACTGCAGATCCTGTTGGAGTGCCACAAGTTATTGAAGGAGTTACAGTGCTAACAAAGTTTAATGTGAAAGATCTTGTTTCTACACAAGGTGCACCAGTAACATTATCGATAATTCCTACCCAAATAATCTCTCCAGGAGTACCAGGATAACTTGTGATATTGGTAATTGGGTTAGTTGAATTTTCAGCATCAACTTGTGAATTATAATAATCAATAACATAATCCGTTGGACTTAATCCACCTAAAATAATTGGAGAATTTGAAGATAAGTTGAAAGTTCCGCCAATACAAGAATTAAGATTTACAGGATTACCAAGTGGCATTGGAGTCAAAAACTCCACGGTCATACAATCAGTAAATGGACATGCTGGACCATAAGGATAAACAGTGGCGCACAATTGACCCGGCTGGTTAACCGTAACACATGGGCCTGTTTGTCCTGGTATTACAACATCATTTAATTTCCATTCATGTACCACAGTATTTGGTAGGCCAGAACATATAGTTTCAGATGTGCTATAACATGGGGCTAATCCATTAGACACTAATAGATCCATTGGTAATGTTATTGGAGGTGTTACATTAAAACTTCCTGCCTCTAAAAACACTGCAGAATCCCATGAATTATCACCTACATTGGCAATGGCTAATTTAATATGATAGGTTAAACCACACTGTACATTGGATACAGCAGCGATTACACTGGTAAATCCATCATATTGAATTGTAGAATTTAAAACAGGTGGGTTTCCCGTGCCATTATTAACATAAAAACTACAATATTCACATGGTCCATTATTTGTAGTTCCATTATTTAAGTTGTTTATAGATATGGCAGCTGGAGGAGTAGAACCAGGTATTATAGCAATATTTGCTGCAGTTCCAGATAGGTAAGGTCCACTTATTCCTGGGCCGCTAAGAAAAAATCCAAAAACATCATTAAAATTTGAATTTGCAAACTCTGGATATTCTTCAGATGCAAAAACAAAATTAAATCGTAAATTATTACCATTGGGAATGAAATCAAATTCAATAATTGTTTTATTATCAATATCATTTGTAGTTAATAAATCCAAATCGGGATCTCCTGGAGAAATAGTTGAAGGTTGGCTGTCATTATCATTATCATTAGGTCCTATAGCAACTTGAGCATTTCCAGTGGCTAAAATTATTCCATTAGTTAAACCAATATTGGTAGTATTTCCGTTCGAAAATCTTGCAACTTTATTCTGTACAGTATTAGCAGCTAATTGAGACCCATTAAATGTAATATTTGAAACCGTAACACCTTCACCTAATAGTACATTTTGTACTAATTGAGCAGGCGTGAATGTAGAACTATTTACAATCAGCTGTGATTGAGCTAAATGAATGGATAAAAATGCTACTAAAAGGAAAATCTTCTTCATATATAAATAATTATAAAGCACTATTTAACTAGTAAATAAAACTTAACAAATGTTAATTTATTGTTTAAATCTCCAAATATAGAAATTCCCAAGAAATAACTTTGTTAAATTTGTAGAAAAATAGACAATAAGGTAATGAAAATTAGCATTAAAGAAACTCAAAATCCCACCATATTAAAATTTGAATTCCCCGATTTTATAACACAAAATGAAAATTTTGAATTCAAAAACATCGATGAAGCTAAAAATTCACCTTTAGCACAACAATTATTTTACCTGCCTTTTGTTAAAACGGTATATATCTCTGGAAATTTTATAGCTATTGAAAGATTTAGCATTGTAGATTGGATTGACGTAAAAGATGCCGTTGCCGAACAGATAGAAGAATATGTAAAATCAGGAGGAAAGATTTTGCTTGAAGAAGCTTCCGGTGTTAAAAAATCTGCGGTTACCGTATACGGCGAAACCACGCCAAACCCTACCACACTTAAGTTTGTTGTAAGCAGAAGATTAACAAAAAATGCTTTTGAATTTAAAAATATCGACGAAACTAAAGCTTCTCCTTTAGCCAAAGAATTGTTTCGATTTCCGTTTGTGAAAGAAGTTTTTATAGATGAAAATTACATTTCGGTAACTAAATTTGATGTTGCAACTTGGGAAGAAATCACTACTGAAGTTCGAACATTCATCAAAGAATACATTGAAAATGGCGGAACGGTTATAGAAGAAACATTTGCGGAAGCAGATCTCAAACAAGAAAAACAACAAATAAAAAACTTTGATAATTTAGATTCTACCTCACAACAAATAATCAATATTTTAGAAGAATATGTAAAACCAGCAGTAGCTGCTGATGGTGGTAACATTGTTTTTGATTCTTTTGATGAGGATTCAAAAAGAGTAAGGGTAATATTACAAGGATCGTGCAACGGATGCCCTTCTTCAACATTTACATTAAAAAACGGAATCGAAAACATGCTTAAAGATATGCTTAACGATCAAGCAATTGTTGTTGAAGCAGTTAATCCATAATATTCCAAAATATTAAACATAAAAAAAGCCCTAAAATCGATTGATTTTAGGGCTTTTTTGTGCGGGTAATAGGACTCGAACCTACACGCCTTGCGGCACCAGATCCTAAGTCTGGCACGTCTACCAATTTCGCCATACCCGCAAAAATTGTGAGTGCAAATATAACAATAAATATGAATTTCAAATTAGTAAAGACGAATTTTTTTTAAAAGTCTTTTTTGTATTTTTGAAAATCTAAACAACCCAATAAAATGAATACCATAAAAAATTACGTTCAAGAAAATAAAGAACGATTTATAAACGAGTTAATCGAATTATTAAAAATTCCTTCAGTAAGTGCAGATACTGCCTACTCACAAGACGTTATTGATACTGCAAATGCTGTAAAAGAAAGCCTTGAAAAAGCGGGCTGCAAGCATGTTGAAATTTGTGAAACACCCGGATATCCAATTGTATTTGGAGAGCACATTATTGATAAAAACTTACCGACAGTTTTGGTTTATGGCCACTATGACGTTCAACCCCCAGATCCCGTTGAGCTTTGGACCTCCCCTCCTTTTGAACCGGTAATTAAAACCACCGAAATACATCCAGAAGGTGCCATTTTTGCACGTGGGGCTTGCGATGACAAGGGCCAAATGTACATGCATGTTAAGGCTTTTGAGTATATGATTGCAACCAATAATTTGCCATGTAATGTTAAATTCATGATTGAAGGAGAAGAAGAAGTTGGGTCAAAATCATTGAGCTGGTTTGTAGAAAGAAACCAAGAAAAATTAGCCAATGATGTGATCTTGATTTCCGATACCGGAATGATTTCCAATCAACAACCTTCCATAACTACTGGACTTAGAGGTTTAAGCTACGTAGAAGTTGAAGTTACAGGCCCTAATAGAGATTTACACTCAGGCCTTTACGGTGGAGCTGTAGCAAATCCTATTAATATTTTAACTAAATTGATTGCCTCACTTCATGATGAAAATAACCACATTACCATTCCTGGTTTTTATGATAAAGTGGAAGAATTGTCTGCTGCAGAAAGAGCCGAAATGGCAAAAGCACCTTTTAGTTTAGATGCTTATAAGAAAGCATTAGATATTGCTGATGTTCATGGAGAAACAGGCTATGTAACCAATGAAAGAAATTCCATTCGCCCTACACTTGATGTAAACGGGATATGGGGCGGCTACATTGGTGAAGGTGCGAAAACAGTAATTGCAAGTAAAGCGTATGCAAAAATCTCAATGCGATTGGTGCCAAACCAAGATTGGAAAGAAATTACAGAACTTTTCACAAAGTATTTTATTAGTATTGCTCCAAAGTCGGTTACTGTAAAAGTAACACCTCATCATGGTGGACAAGGTTACGTAACTCCAATTGATAGTATCGGATATCAAGCTGCAAACCAAGCCTATACCGAAACCTTTGGGGTGCCTGCAATTCCGGTTCGTTCTGGTGGAAGTATTCCAATTGTAGCTTTATTTGAAAAAGAATTAAAAAGTAAAACCATCCTAATGGGATTTGGTTTAGACTCAGATGCCATACATTCACCAAATGAGCATTTCGGAATTTTTAATTACTTAAAAGGAATCGAAACGATTCCATTATTTTACAAATATTTTGTAGAAATGAGTAAATAAATTTATTTCAAAACATAAAAAAACCCGTTTTATTGAAACGGGTTTTTTTATGAAATTAATTTATGGTGTTTTAAATTTTGATTAATTATTTTTAGAATTTCGTGTTTACTTTTATCAAATTCTAAAATTATAATCTCGTCATATTTTAACTGCTCTATTTTATCTTTAATAATTAAATTTGGAACTCCAACAAAAAAACATTCTATCTTAGGATAAATAATCAAAAAGTTGGCTAAATCATCCTTATCGTTAACTACAAAAAAACAAGCTTCAAAACCTTGAATGGAATCGGGATGAAATCTTTTTTTATTAGTGCAAACATCAAAATTCAATAAATTAGAATAATAATGTTTTAATAGGGAGGAAAATCCTTTTGAGGTATCGTAAATATAGACTTTTTTATTGATCATAAATTACTTTACATACCATTTAATTTGTTTGTTTCATAATAAAACAAATACTAAATCGATATAAAGTAAAAATAACTTTATTATATAAATATTGCTTTTTATTTCGCCGAGAAGATTAAATTAATAGTTGAAATGTATAAAATCTGTCGACTAAAGTAAATTAATAGATTCCATTAATATAGAACGATTGTTTTTACTTACCGGAATTAATTCTTTACCTATTAACACCGTTGAATCTTGGATATCTATAATTTTATTTACATTAATAATATAGGATCGGTGAATTTTTATAAAGGAAGATTTTGGAAGTTTCTCTTCAATTTTCTTTAATGTAGTATGAACGGTATAATTATTAATTTCGGTTTTGATTAATATGTAATCCCCATTTGCCTGAATAAAATTAATGGAAGCAATGTCAATTTTAATTAATCGTTTATCAATATTGACGTAAATTTCTTTAGTAGTAGTATCAGGAAGAATTGGAGTAATAACAGGCTGTTCTTTTTTTACAGAAATGCGCTTTACTGCTCTATTAAAACGATCTTCTTCAATTGGTTTTACCAAATAATCGGCAATACAATTGTAATTAAAAGCATCTAAAGCAAAATTTTTATCTACAGTAACTAGAATGATTTTAGGTGGATTTTTTATGGTTTGAACAAAATCAAAACCCGAAAAATTTGGCATATGAATATCAAGAAAAATCAAATCTACTTTATTGGAATTAAGGTATTTCATAGCATCAATTGCATTAGAAAATTGCTCCACTAATACTAATTTTTCAGATTTCAAGATCAAAATGGATAGAATTTCTCTAGCCAATTTTTCATCATCAATAATAATACACTTAATCATAAAAATTAATGCTTATAATTTTTGGATAAAGTTAGTTATATTTTTTAATATAACTTCGAACTCTTTTTGATATTGCAAATTCTGATTTCGTAAATTTTGCTCAAAGAGACCCGCTAATTTATAGGAATCTTCAAGGCCTAGTATTCCAATTTTATGCTTTAATTTATGAACCGCTTCTGATGATTCATGATAATTTGGAATGGATATATTTTCATTGTAATTTGCTAATTGCTGTGGAAATTCACTCTTTAAAATTGAAACAAATTTATCGATGATTGCTTGATCGCCATCGGCAATTTTATGAAAATAAACTAGATTTGGTTGTTCCATAATACGTTATTTTTGTAATGTAAAAAAGAATGTGGTACCTTTATTTTCTTGGCTTTCTAGCCATATTTTTTCGTTGCTATTATCTAAAATTCGTTTCACAATTGACAGCCCAATACCACTGGATTTATCATCCACATTAATTGATTCAAAAATTAAAAATATTTTTTCATGGTTCTTTTTTGAAATCCCAACTCCATTATCTTTAACCGAAAAAACATAACGCCCTTCTTGTTCCTGACAAGAAATCTCTACCAATCCATTGGGTTTGTCATTAAAATTAATGGCATTATTAATTAAGTTTTGAAATAATTGCTGCATCCTAAAACCGTCTGCTTTAATTGTTGGCAATTTGTTATTGATTTTTATTTCTATATGAGGCGGAATAAAAACCATGTTTAAAATATTATTTACCAAATCATTCAAGTCTACCTCTTCTTTTACAATATTTACTTTATCAATTTTAGAATAGGTTAAAATTCCTTGAATAAGGTGGTTCATTTTTTCAACTTTTTTCTGAATTAATGTAAAATATTCTTCGGTTTGTGGATCAAAATTCTTTTCGTTTTCTTCTTTTATCCAAGTAATTAAGGAATGTATACTTCGCAAGGGTGACTTTAAATCATGGGAAACTACATGTGCATATTCGTTTAAAGATTGATTTTGTTTTTCTAAACTATATACTAATTCTTCACGCTGCTTATTGATTTTTATTATCTCAATAGTTTGTTGTTTTATATAATCGGAGGTATTAAAATCATTGAGTGTTGGATTATTATTACTATCCAAATTCATAGAATTCAATATGAATTCTAGATTTTTATTAATTTCTTTCAAACTATCGGCTTCATCTCTTAATTTTTGATTGGCTTCGTACAATTCGTCCGAGCTTATTTTCATAGAATGTTGAAGAATTGCAATTTGATCTTCATAATTACTATATGAATCATCTATAGATTCTAAAAATTGATCCATATGATTCAATCCATTCTTTAAATGCTTCCCAATT
>JBILNU010000138.1:0-3587 GCA_044374815.1 Flavobacterium sp. | reverse complement strand
TATCTTTCTAAAGTTTCAAGCTATACGCAAGAAGTTTTTTCGGGAATTAGAGTCATTAAAGCGTATTCGTTAGAAAATCAAAACCAAGAAACCATCACCAACTTAGCCAATGAAAGCAAAGTAAAAAGCATGAGTTTGGCGAAAGTACAATCGCTTTTCGGACCTTTAATGGTTACCTTAATTGGGGTAAGTAACTTAGTTGTAATTTATTTTGGTGGCTTAATGTACATCAATCACGATCCCGAAATTCAAAACATTGGTATGATAGCCGAATTCATTTTATATGTAAACATGCTAACCTGGCCCGTAGCATCTATTGGTTGGGTATCTTCATTGGTGCAAGAGGCAGAAGCTTCACAAAAAAGAATAAATGAATTTCTAAAAACCCAACCCGAAATTCAAAACAATAACACCAACAAATCCATTATTAATGGTGCTATAGCTTTTGATAAGGTTAGTTTTACTTATGAAGACACGAACATTAAAGCATTAAACGAGGTTTCTTTTTCAATCAATAAAGGAGAAACCTTAGCTATTTTAGGTAAAACTGGATCCGGAAAATCGAGTATTATATCCTTAATTACTAGAATGTACGACATTAAAGAAGGAAGCATAACTATTGACGGAATTCCAATCGATCAAGTTAATTTGGTTGACTTAAGACAAAGCATAGGAATTGTCCCACAAGATGCGTTTTTGTTTTCTGATTCAATAAAAAACAACATTAAATTTGGTAAGGAAAATGCTTCTGATGAAGAGGTAATTAACGCAGCAAAGAAAGCGGCAGTTCATGAAAATATCATTCAGTTTAACCAACAATATGAAACTATTTTAGGTGAACGCGGCATCACACTTTCGGGAGGTCAAAAACAACGTGTTTCAATTGCTCGTGCAATAATTAAAGATTCAGAAATTCTGTTATTAGACGATTGCCTATCGGCAGTTGATACCGAAACAGAAGAAACTATTTTGCAAAACTTACTGGAATTATCTAGCAATAAAACCACTATAATAATTAGCCATAGAGTATCTTCAGCTAAAAATGCAGATAAGATTATTATCTTAGAAAACGGAGAAATACATCAACAAGGGACTCATAATCAATTAATAAACCAAGAAGGTTATTACAAAGATTTGTATAACAAACAACTTTCTGAAAAAGAAATTCTATAATTCTTGCATAGTTCTTTTTTTTTTAGTTTTTTTGGAATTAGAAACAACTAATTGACAGAACGATTATGAGAGAAAACGACATGTTAGAAAAAGACGAGATTTTTTCTAAAGTATTGAGAGCTGGAAGAAGAACTTATTTCTTTGATGTAAGAGCAACTAAAGCAGACGATTATTACATTACGATTACCGAAAGTAAAAAATTCACGGAAGAAGATGGTTCCTTTCATTTCAAAAAACACAAAATTTATTTATATAAAGAAGATTTCACTGCATTTAAAGAAATTTTAGATGAAATGACTTCATTTGTTTTAAACAATAAAGGGGAAGAAGTAATTTCAGAAAGACATCAAAAAGATTTCAAAAGAGAATATACATCTGAATCAAATGAAGAAACTACTTCGCAATCAGAAAAAAACTTTACCGATATTGATTTTGACGATATTTAATTACTAATGAAAATAAAAAAGTCCAAAAATTAATTTTGGACTTTTTTTTATACCTAATTCTACGATTACTTTTTTCCTTTAAATAGATTATCAATGACCCAGGCCGGACCAATAAGTAAAAACTGCAAGTCATTGATAAAGGATGGTTTTTTACCTTCTATTTTATGTCCGTAAAATTGTCCTATCCATGCTGCCGCAAATACCGTTAGCGATAAAACCAATAAGTTAGCATACTGACTGATATAAAAATTAGCAAACAAACATAAGTATGCAAATACAGCAATTTTTATTGCCATTACTAAAGACAATCGTATGTAAAAAAACAAGATGAGCACAAGTGCAACAGCCGCCCAATTCTCAATAAGCGGACTATTTAAACTCAAAGTATTCGAAATAATCGCACTAGGAATACACATTAACAACCCAATAATTGAAAAGAAAATTAAGGGTACACAGATATAATGTATTTTCTTGTTCGTTGGATTTTGATGACTAACAGCGTACTCATCAAACCAGTCTTTTAAGGTTTTCATATTTTTATTGATACGATACATAGGCCAAAACTTTGTCTATCTCTGCATCAGACAAATTGGCTTTCTTTTGCATATCATACAAAATAGGAATCCAATTTTGCCTAGAATAACTTTTGGGATCATAAAGTTTATGGCATTTTGCACAATTATTTTCAAATATACTTTTTCCTTCTGCGATATCAGGAGGTAAAGTGGGTTTGACATCAGCCACCGTCTCCGTTCGCGCTTCAACAACTGGAGGTACTATTTTAGGAGAACAAGAATAAATTACTAATCCAATTAATGCTACTGAAATGATTTTGAGTTTCATATTTTTAGTTTTAAAAAGTAAATATAAAAAAATCCCGATAGAATTAACCATCGGGATTACTTTTTACTATAAACAATAATGTATTATCTCACATCCATTAATTCAACATCAAAAATCAACGTAGCATTTGGCGGAATTACACCTCCAGCACCACGCTCCCCATAAGCTAAATAAGATGGGATCACAAAACGAGCTTTATCTCCTACTTGCAACAAGGCAATACCTTCGTCCCAACCTTCAATTACTTGACCCTGACCCAATCTAAACTCAATTGGCTTTTTTCTTGGATATGACGAATCAAATACTTTTCCAGTTTCTAAAGATCCTTCATAATGAACTGAAACGGTTTTACCGTATTCTGCCTTTGTTCCAGATCCTTTTTGAATCATTTTATATCGCAATCCACTTTCTGTTTTATCAAAACCAGCAGCTAATTTTTCCATCGTTTCTTCCGCTTTCTTTTTAGCCTCCTCGATTTTTTTTAAACGTGCCCCTTCAAAAGTTCTAAAAGCTTCAATCGCATTCCATTTTTCTGCTTGCTCTCCTACTCGAACTACTTCAATTGTTTCAATTAAATCTCCTTGAGCAATAGCATCTACAATTTCTTGTCCTTCTACTACATGACCAAAAACAGTATGTTTATTATCCAACCAAGTTGTAGGAACATGAGTGATAAAAAACTGAGAACCATTTGAAGCAGGCCCCGAATTCGCCATAGACAATACTCCTGGCTTATCATGATTTAAACTTGGATGAAATTCATCTTCAAAACTGTAACCAGGACCACCGGTTCCAATCCCTTGTGGGCAACCACCTTGAATCATAAAATCGGGAATTACTCTATGAAATTTTAAACCATCAAAATAAGGTTTTCCCATTGGTCGAGCTGAATTCTCCAACTGTCCTTCTGCTAATCCTACAAAATTTCCAACCGTTCCTGGAGTTAAATCGTGTGTTAATTTCGCTAAAATAGTGCCTTTAGAGGTATTGAATTTAGCATATATTCCGTTTTCCATTTTCGTGTATTTTTTAATTGTGGTGCAAATTTAATATAATAATTGGAGATTAAGCTTAAAATTGTATATTTGAATAAACCAAAAATTACTATGACGAATTCTATTTACG
>JBILNU010000137.1:0-3599 GCA_044374815.1 Flavobacterium sp. | reverse complement strand
TATGATTTCAAGTTTGAACTCAGAATCAGTTTTTAAAGAAGCTAATTTTGGCATGTAATACAAGGTGATTCCTGTATTGAAAAAGATCATGTAAAATCCGGAAAGTCGGTTAACACCATCCCATATACCTGCTTCTTGAATGGAATGAACTGAAACTATTCGATCCCGAATTAAAATTAGGGTTAGTGGCACTAAAACAGCACTTAGCAGAGCCATAATTGAATAGCGCTGCATGACATTTAAGTATTTTTTATAGTTAATTTGATGGTAATCAAATTTGAAATGCGTGAACGATTTTCTTATAAACAAATAGGTTACGAAAAACATCAACACCTCTGCTATTCCAACAGATAGCAACCCGCCTTGAATGTTATTATGCCATACCAAATAGGCTGTTAGGAAAAACAGAATCAGATTGGAAATTATTTGAATACTTATAATGTGTTTGAATTTTTCAAACGCATTGTAAACCGAAGTCCAAAATACATTAATAACTATTAAGGGCAACATCAACCCGAAAAACTGAATTGGAATTGCATATTGATTACTATAAAAAATAAGATTTGAAATTGATCCTGCAAATAATGCAACAGAAATTCCGATACCAATTGCCAGTCCGAGGAATACCCCAAAAAAAGTAGAATATATTATAGAAACTTCCTCCCGATCATCTTTATTTTCAACGATCAGTTTCACCACCGAAGTATTGATTCCGAGGGTTGCAACTGACTTAATCATTGTGGTGAAATTTCGAAAACTGCCCATTAATGCCATCCCTGAAGGACCTAAAAAGACTGAAACAATTTTAGAAGAAAGCATACCCAAAACAAAACTTATTCCAACTGAAACAGAATTCAGCGAAAGTACCTTAATTAAAGTGTTGTTTTTGAGTTTATTAATCACTATAAATTTCTAATAACTTTAGCAGGAACACCAGCTGCAATACTATTTTCGGAAATGTTATTGGTAACTACAGATCCACTTCCAATAACTGAATTTGAACCAATTGTCACCCCTTTCAAAATGATTACATTATCTCCAATAAACACATTGGTTCCAATAGTAACATCGGTGGTGGTAATCACCTCTGAATTTCGTTCCAGAGGATTAAGATTGTGCCCGTCATTGTCCATAATTGAGCAATTTACACCTATTAATGTGTTGGCTCCTATAGTTATTTTTGAAAAGGCTACCGCCGAAAAAGCATTATTTATGGTTACATGATCTCCTATTTGAATCGAACTTGTTTCATTTCGAGCTTCTAAATAGGAATAATGCGAATAAAAATTAGGAGAATCAACTACTCCTATTTGAACATTTTTTCCAAAAGAAATTGTCCCTTTACCTTTTAATAATAAAGGATGAAAGCATTTAGGCGACCCAATACGCTTACTACAATTAGAGAGAAATTGGTATTTCCAAACGCGGAAGGTGACAAAAATGAAATGTTTAAATATTCCCATTGCTTTACTATTTAAAAACAGTATCTAAGATTGTATAATTTCTTGTTTCTACTTCATAAAAATTCTGAATAACGGTTTTGGCTCCAAAACTTTCTTTCCAAAACAGCAAACCTTTGTTTATCTTTCTACCATCATATTCATTGCAAATTCCGAAATCATGAAAATGATAATCCTTAAAAACTTCTTTAATTAAATGGTGGTGTAAATAATCTAAACTTCCACTCACATTTTTAGTTTCATTTCCTGAAATGTATTGCGAATGCACTACTTTTTTATTTACAAAAACGGTTGTTCCGCCCAGTAATTCTTCATTTTTATAGACATTAAATTGACGGATATTATTTGGAAATAAATGCTTCAATTTAGTAATCTCAGCTAAAGTATGTACCGGTTTTGCATTGTGTTTTTGAGCTAAATTAGGAACCAAAATTGTATCCCAAAATAAATCAAAACTTGTTTCTTCTTTAACGACTAATTCATTTTTGATTCCACGCTTCACGCCTTCCATTCGGTTGCTATCAATAGCATTCTTTTTTGTTAAATCCAATACAGACAAGGCATCTCTTCGTGTTAATTTGGCTTGAACAATAAACAAACAATATTCCAATTCCTCAGAAAAATAATCCGAATAAATTGTAGGTATTGATTTTACTATTAATTTTTCAATTGCATTTTCATGAAGAAATTGCAAAACATTTTTAAATATTGCGATAGCCGCACTTAACTTGGCTTTGCTACTTAAAACCAACCCTCCATAAGTCAAGCCTTGATGAGAAAATACGGTATCATCTACCCTATTAGCAGGCAAAACAGCAACCAATTTCTCACCATCAAAAACCATCAAAGAATAATCCTGAAAGCGATCGGAATGGTAATCCATGAAATTTCTATCAAACAAAAAAGTGGCATTTTTTGCAACACCAATAAATGTATTCCAAATAGTAAAATCTTGAGGATGATATAATCGAACTTGAAATTGTTTCACAGGATACTCTTAAAACTATAAATTATAAAACATTATTTATTGTAATTACAATTACAAATGTAGTTATCTAAAAATAAATACCTAATTTAGACATTCCAAATTTGTTATTTGTTGTGAAAATTACTATTTACAAACTAATTATAAGACTTTTATTCGGTTTTTCCTGCACAATCTATTCGCAGAATATTTCATTATATCAACAATTTAATGGACGATATGACTTTACATTTATTGGGAATACTATGAATTTGGGTGAAAACAATATTACTGCTGGTTGCGAAGGTTTACTAATTAATTCTTCTTCAGCAAGCTTAAACTTAAATTCAAATCAAATTATTCAAAATGCCTATTTATATTGGGCAGGATCTGGCAACGGAGATTTTGATATTGAATTAAATTCAAATCCTATTTCAGCACAAAGAACATTCTCAAATATTTCAATTTCTTCAGGACTTCCCTACTTTAGTGCATTCGCAGACATTACTTCTCTGGTTGTAAGTACTGGAAATGGTAATTACACTCTTTCTAATTTAGATGTTAGTCAAACTTTATTAAACACTTCGGGATATTGTACCAACCGAACAAATTTTGCTGGATGGGCAATAATTATAGTATACGAGGATACAAGTTTGCCATTAAATCAAATAAACATTTATGACGGTTTACAAAGTATTCCGAATTCCATAAATATTACTTTAAATAGTTTAAATGTGGTAGACAATAACAATGCTCAAATAGGATTTATTGCTTGGGAAGGTGATTCAAATCTTGCAATTAATGAAACATTAATGATTAATGGAAACACTTTAAGTAATCCGCCGTTAAATCCTGCAAATAATGCGTTTAATGGAACGAATAGTATTACAGGCTCCTCAAGTTTATACAATATGGATTTGGATATTTACAATATTCAAAACAATATTAATATTGGGGATACATCAGCACAAATTCAACTAACTTCCGGACGCGATGTAGTCTTAATTAATGTAATTGTAACTAAATTAAACAGCCAATTACCGGATGCAGGTGTAGTACTAAATTCGTTGAATCAAACCTGCGATTCTAGAGATATCCAAATCAACTTTACTGTAACCAATTACAATTGTACTAATTCACTTCCTGCAGGAACTCCAATAGCTATCTATGCAAAC
>JBILNU010000005.1:0-39660 GCA_044374815.1 Flavobacterium sp. | reverse complement strand
GGTGCCTTTCGTGCTAAAGCAATGGACGAATTACAAGCCTTAAAAAACACCAATCAATATACTGTTCTTAATACTGATCGCTCTACTAGAAGTCAGCAAATTGAGCTTTTTGACTATGCTAATTTACAAAAGGTTGCTACCATTATTGATACAAAAAACTTCAAAAGTTTAGCAGACGGAATTGACAGTTATACTTTTAGCAATGATGAGAGACAAATGCTTATTGCAAATGCATCAACCCCAATTTTTCGTCATTCTTTTACAGCTGATTATTTTTTATTCAACCTAACAACCAAAGAGTTATCCAAAATTTTGGAAAGAGTTCAAGAACCAACTTTTTCTCCCGATGGTAAAAAGATTGCTTTTGCAAGAGAAAATAATCTTTTTGTATACGATATAGCTTCAAAGGAAACAACTCAAGTTACTACAGACGGAAAGAAAAATTCCATTATTAACGGAATTACCGACTGGGTTTATGAAGAAGAATTTGCATTTGTTAGAGCATTTGATTGGAGTGCTGATAGCAAAAAACTAGCATACATTCGTTTTGATGAAAGCGAAGTGCCTGAATTATCAATGAATATCTTTCAAAAAAATTTATATCCCTCTTTAGAAACTTTTAAATATCCTAAAGCGGGTGAAAAAAATTCATCAGTTTCACTATTCATTTATGATGTAACCGCAGGCGCTTCAAAAAATATAGCTTTAGGAAATTATTCTGATTTTTATATTGCAAGAATGAAATGGACCAACGATGCAAACACACTTTGTGCACAAGTATTAAATCGTCATCAAGATAACTTAGATTTACTATTTATTGACGGAAATTCTGGTGTTGCTCGAGTAGTCATGAATGAAAAAGATACTGCCTATGTTGATGTAACTGATAATTTAACATTCTTAAAAGACAACAGCTTTATTTGGACTTCAGAAAAAGATGGCTTCAATCACATTTATTTGTATGATAAAAATGGAAAGCTAAAAAATCAAGTTACAAAAGGATTTTGGGAAGTAACTTCATACTATGGGTATGATGAAAAAACCAAAACGGTTTACTACCAATCAACCGAAAATGGTTCTACTGTTAGAGACATTTATAAAATTTCACTTAACGGAAAAAACAAAGTGAAATTATCACAACAAGTTGGAACTAACACCGCTACTTTTAGTCCGAATTATGAATATTTCATCAACTCGTATTCTTCGGCAACAACGCCTCCAACTTATACTTTGAACAACTCAAAAGACGGAAAGCTAGTTAAAGGAATTATAGACAACAGTTCGTTATTGGATAAATTAAAAAAATACAATCTTCCAAGTAAAGATTATTTTGAATTAACTACCGAAAAAGGACACAAATTAAATGCATGGATGATCAAGCCGAAGGATTTTGATGCCAGCAAAAAGTATCCCGTTTTCATGTATCAATATTCGGGTCCAGGATCACAACAAGTGGCAAACGATTGGTTAGACACCAATGATATGTGGTTTATGATGTTGTCTCAACAAGGGTACATTACCGTTTGTGTAGACGGAAGAGGAACCGGATTTAAAGGAGCTGCTTTCAAAAAAGTTACTCAAAAAGAATTAGGAAAATACGAAGTGGAAGATCAAATAGATGCAGCCAAAGTTCTAGGAAGCTACACCTATGTAGATAAATCAAGAATAGGAATTTTTGGATGGTCTTATGGCGGATTTATGGCAAGTAATTGTATTTTAAAAGGTGCCGATGTATTTAAAATGGCAATTGCGGTAGCTCCAGTTACCAACTGGCGTTTTTATGACAGCATTTACACCGAGCGTTACATGCAAACTCCACAAGAAAACGCAAGTGGATATGACACCAATTCGCCAATAAATTTTGCCGATAAACTAAAAGGTAATTTCTTATTAATTCACGGAACGGCCGATGATAATGTGCATTTTCAAAATTCAATGCAATTTGTAGAAGCACTAGTTCAAGCCAACAAACAATTTGA
This sequence comes from Flavobacterium sp., assembly GCA_044374815.1. Classification (GTDB taxonomy): domain Bacteria; phylum Bacteroidota; class Bacteroidia; order Flavobacteriales; family Flavobacteriaceae; genus Flavobacterium. Next base: position 37,681 of record JBILNU010000005.1, on the reverse strand, counting down.
TTGGGCTGTTTATCCCGACAAAAACCACGGAATATATGGCGGCAAAACACGAATTCAGTTATTTAACAAAATGACAAATTTTATCAAAGAGAAACTATAACTAACTAAATAAAAACTAATACAATTATTATGAGTGAACAAGTAAAAACAGGACATCCTAAAGGGCTTTGGGTATTGTTTGGAACAGAAATGTGGGAAAGGTTCAACTTCTACGGGATGAGAGCTATTTTAACCCTATTCATGGTTAATTCCTTATTAATCAAAGAAGCTGATGCGGCAATTATTTATGGAGGATTCTTGGCATTATGCTATTTAACTCCTTTGATGGGAGGATTTATCTCTGATAAATACATTGGAAATAGATACAGCATTATGTTAGGAGGTACCTTAATGGCTATTGGACAATTTTTACTTTTTATTAGTGCCTCTACCTTCGACACAAACATAGGAAGTGCCAAATTATTTATGTGGATTGCTTTATTCATAATAATTTTTGGAAATGGATTTTTCAAACCAAATATCTCTTCGATGGTGGGTAGTTTGTATCCAAAACAAGAAAAAAGCAAGTTGGATTCGGCTTTTACTATTTTTTATATGGGTATAAATATTGGTGCATTTTTAGGCCAATTCATTTGTCCGTGGGTAGGAGATGTAAAAGATGCCGACACAGGAATTAGAGATATTTTTGCATTTAAATGGGGATTTTTAGCAGCTTCAATTGCAATGGTCATTGGTACCATCACTTTCTTCATGTTAAAAGATAAATACGTAGTAACTCCAGAAGGTAGACCAATTGGAGGTTTGCCAAAAAATAATGAGGCAGGAGATTTTGAAGAAGGAGAAACCCAAACAGCTAAATTTACAAGCAAAGCAATAGGAATTGCATTTGGTTTATTTGCGGTATTATTTTTTATTTTTAGATTTATTCTTGTCGGAGAATTTGGATTTTCTTCAGTTGAAATGGGCCAGTTAATTAAAGGAATTATTTATCCATTTATATATTCAGCAGGTATATCATTAGCTTACCTAATTATGAGTTCAGCAGAAAATAAAGTTGAAAGACAACGTATTTGGGTTATTTACATTGTATCTTTCTTTATTATTTTCTTCTGGGCAGCTTTTGAACAAGCTGGTTCTTCATTAACATTTATAGCCGACAATCAAACCGATAGAAACATCTTTGGATGGAACATGCCTCCTTCAATGGTGCAAATTTTTAATGGTCTATTTGTTGTTATGTTAGCTCTTCCTTTTAGTTTACTTTGGGATAAATTAAGAGCAAATGGTAAAGAACCTGTTTCTCCATTAAAACAAGCAATGGGATTAGCTTTTATTGCACTTAGTTATTTTATCATTGCACACAACGTAAAAGATTTAGGTAATTCAGGATTATTAGCAATTAAATGGTTAATGTTATTGTATTTGATTCAAACTATGGGTGAACTTTGTTTGTCACCAATTGGGTTGTCTTTAGTTGGAAAATTAGCCCCAAAAAGATTTGCATCGCTTTTATATGGTGTTTTCTTTATTTCAAATGCTGCAGGTTATGCATTAGCTGGTTCGCTTGGAGCTATCATTCCAGCAACTGGCGATAAATTTGTAAAAGCAGAAAAACTTGGGTTTAATTTACAAGATGTTTTAGATAAAAAAGTTACTTTAACAGCTGATCAATTAGCTCTTTTTGAAAAAGAACAACTGCCAATTGCAAATACTTCTTTTGCAGGTTTTGAGATTCATAATTTATACGAATTTTTCATGGTTTTCGTAATTCTTTGTGGAATTGCTGCAGTAATTCTTGCACTATTATCACCACGTTTAAAGAAAATGATGAACGGAATCACTTAATTAATATAAAATATTTTTTATATCTTTCAAACCTACAAGAATTTCTTGTAGGTTTATTTTTTAAATCAAATTATTATGTGGAAAAGTCACCCTAAAGCATTGCCTTACTTGTTTTTATCTGAAATGTGGGAACGTTTTGGATATTACTTAATGATTGGAATATTTACTTTATATCTTAAAGATGTCGAAGCAGGATTTGCAATGACAGAAAAGGAGGCTTCCGATTTATACGGGACATTTATCGCATTGGTGTTTTTAACTCCATTTATTGGGGGACTAGTCGCCGACAGGTATTTAGGCTACAAAAAATCCATTGTGATTGGTGGAATAATGATGGGTGCTGGTTATTTTATGATGGGAATCCATAGTTTGCCCATGCTCTATTTAGCTATGACTTTAGTGATTGTTGGAAATGGATTTTTCAAACCAAATATTTCTACTTTATTAGGTAATTTCTATAACGAGGAGCAATACAAAGAAAAGAAAGACGAAGGGTATAATATTTTCTATATGGGAATTAATGTTGGTGCCTTTATTTGTAATTTTTTTGGTGCAGCTTTACAAATTTTATTAGGCTGGCAATACGCTTTTATGGCTGCTGGTTTAGGGATGTTTATCGGTGTAATCGTTTTTCTTTTAGGTACCAAACACTATGGCGATAAAACCGAAAAGAAAGGAATCCAAGAGGGTGATATGCCCTTCTCTAAAATTGTATTGTATATATTAGTGCCTTCCGTTGTATTTGGAATTATTGGTTGGTTGTTAAAAGGGGTACAATCAGACATGAATACCGACAGTTCAATATTTGGTTCTGATAGTACTGACGCTTTTATTTTTGCTTGTTTACCGGTGATTTACTTTTATGGCAGTTTGTATTTTAAAGCAAAACCTGCAGAAAAAAGACCAATTGGTGCACTGCTATCAATATTTGCTGTGGTAATTTTATTTTGGGCAGTTTTTAAATTAAATGGATCCGCTCTTAACACTTGGGCTGATAGATATACCGATAGAGAAATAACTGGAACTACTCAAACGGTTTTTAGTAATTTGAAATTAGCTAAAGACATCGACTATAAAAAAGATTCAACCGAGTTATATGATTCAAGTTTCCGACTTCAAAAAGAAAATGGAGAAGTAAAAAAGGTTGTTGATTATCCTATCTATTTTAGAAATGTTCATAAAGAAAAAACACCCAAAGAAGGAGCTACAGTTTCAATTTGGGCAACCAATTTAAGTCAATCCATCAATCCAGGATGGGTGATTATTTTAACTCCCCTTGTTGTTGCCTTTTTCACTTATTTAAGAGGAAGAAAAAAAGAACCTTCTACTCCAACAAAAATTGCTTTTGGATTATTGATTTCAGCATTATCGGTATTAGTAATGATTGCAGCAGTTCATATTGGAAATAATGGGATGGAAAAGGTTTCTGTTTGGTGGTTAGTTGCTAACTACGGAATTATTACCATTGGTGAATTATTTTTAAGCCCAATGGGATTATCGATAGTTTCTAAATTATCTCCAAAAAATATAACCGCTTTAATGATGGGAGGATGGTTTTTAGCGACATCAATAGGAAATAAATTATCTGGAGTTTTAGCCAGCATGTGGGATCAATATGAAGATAAAGCTAATTTCTTTTGGGTAAACTTTGGCTTATTACTAGGTGCAACAGTTTTAATGTTTGCCTTGGTAAAAAATTTAAATAAAGTAATGAAAGACCACGGAATCAACTAAAATCATGAGAGACATTCAAACTTTAGAAGAAATTCAAAATTTTAAAGGTAAGTATCCAAAACAGCTTTGGTATTTATTTTTTAGTGAAATGTGGGAGCGTTTTTGTTTCTATGGAATGCGTGGCATGCTTGTGGTATTTATGGTAAGTCATCTTAAAATGGATGAGACAGTTGCCAACCTTCAATATGGAGCTACTCAGGCATGGGTTTATGCCTTTACCTTTATTGGAGGCTTATTTGCAGATAAAATACTTGGATTAAGAAAATCGCTTTTTTGGGGCGGTTTATTAATGATTGTCGGAAGTATCATATTAGCTATTGATCCCGTAAATTACTTTTTTATTGGAATCGGATTTACCATTGTAGGAACAGGTTTTTTTAAACCTAATATTTCCTCTATGGTTGGTCAATTATATAAAGAAGGTGACAGCCGCACCGACGCCGGTTTTTCATTCTTTTACATGGGGGTAAATCTTGGGGCGTTAATCGGTGGATACATTTGTATTGCGGTTGCAGAAGGTTCGTTGTGGCAATCCTTAGTTCCGGAGCATTTGCGCTGGAATGTAGGATTTGGTTTTGCAGCAATAGTGATGATTATTAGTTTACTAACTTTTACACAAACACTAAAAAGCCTTGGCCCTATAGGCCTTTCTCCTCTAGAAACGATTGAAAAATCAAAAAGAAAACTAGCAGAACTATTCACTTTTATTGGGTCATTATTAATTATCCCGTTAATAATATTGATGGTAGAAAACACTGAATATACCAAATGGTTTATGATTTTCATAGGACCAATTTCTATTCTTTATCTAATATATGAAATGCGCAGTTTTAGCATTTCTGAAAATAAAAAATTAGTTGCTGCAGTAGTTTTTATGTTGTTTTCAATTGTGTTTTGGGCCTTTTTTGAGCAAAGCGGTGGCTCTTTGAGTTTATTTGCAGCCAACAATTTAAATAATACAATTGCAGGTATTGAATTGAGTCCGAATGGAATCAACAACTCGGCCAACTCCTTTTTTGTAATCGGTTTTGCAGCTTTGGTTGGACTAGTTTGGATGTGGATGGGAAAACGAAAAATTGAACCCAACACTGTAATTAAATTTGGAATTGCCTTCTTATTCCTTGCTGGTGGATTTTGGGTATTTTACTACACTAAATTTTTGGCTGGTGCCGATGGTAAAACCTCTTTAGGATGGTTTACGTTTGGATGGTTTATCATTACTTTTGGAGAATTATGCCTTTCTCCAATTGGTATGTCTGCAATGTCTAAGCTTTCGCCAAAGAAGACCCAAGCCGTAATAATGGGAATGTGGTTTTTAGCAAGTTCCTACGGTCAATATTTTGCTGGTATTTTAGGAGCAAATATTGCAGAAGCATCCGAAAAATCTTCTAATGCCGCGAAACTTATTGTATATGCCGATGGCTATAAACAATTAGGGCTTTATGCCTTAATTGCGGGGATAGTTTTAATTGCAATTTCACCATTTATAAAAAAATTAATGCAGGAAGTAAAATAATTTTGTAATTTCGGCATGGTAAAAACAAAGAATTTATATGAGAAAATTATTATTAATAGTATTATTTTTTGCTTCAACTATTTCGGTTAAAGCACAAGAAGGTCTTAAATGGTATAGTGATATCAATCAAGCAATTGAAGTTTCTAGACAAGAACAAAAACCATTATTTTTATTTTTTACAGGAAGCGATTGGTGCGGATGGTGTGTTAGATTACAAAATGAAGTTTTCAAAACTCCCGACTTTATTTCTTGGGCAAAAGAACATGTGGTTTTAGTAGATTTAGATTTTCCTAGAAGAACTCCACAATCAGACGCACTAAAATCTCAAAACAACCAATTGCAACAAATGTTTAAAGTGCAAGGTTTTCCTACTGTGTGGTTTGTAAAACCGCAGCTTAAAGAGGAAGGAAAAATCAACTTGGAGCAATTGGGCAGTACCGGTTACCTTGCTGGTGGACCAGCCGTATGGATTAAGAGCGCTAATGAAATTCTTAAAAACTTTGTTGCAGATCCCAAACCTGCAAAATCAAAAAAATCATAATTTATAAAATCCCTTTTCAACAGTATTGTGAAAAGGGATTTTTTCTTTTTCACAGGTAGCTTTCCAAAGTTTACAATTAAATTTACTATTGGACCCATCTGCAATAATCAGCTTTGGATTGCAGTCTTGTATAACACGATCCAAGTTAATTTTGGGATTATTTACCAAGAGAATAACTTCGGGAGATTCAACTAGGAAATAGCTCCCACCTTTATTAATAATGAGTATTTTTTTGTTTTTAAAATAGAGCACATTTGGCAGCGCTTTTGTGTTTTGTATTTGACAAGAATTTCCAACCAAATAGGAATTTAAAGTCATTTTAGGTATTGTATTTTTATTCAAATCAATGGAAGAAAAAACAGTGACTTGATCTCCAAACCGTTCGGTAATTAAAGTAGCTTTCTTACAATTAAAAACGATCAACTCTTGATTGGTTTGGTAAAAATATTTTAAAGTTAAAGCTGTAATTTGCAATGAAATTAAGGCTAGTAACACAACTACAAGTTTTTTGAAACTTGGTTTTTTTATCCAAATTATTATAGAAAAAATTAGCAAATACAAAAGCCACATAGTCACTAAAGAAAGTGGAATGTCTTTAAAAACAAATCCTTCAAAAGAAGCAACCCATGCGATCACTTTATTTAAAATCCAAATAAACCACTCTAAAACCTTTAATAACGGCATCCAAATAATATCGAAAGCAGCTAGAAATAACACTATAACTCCTAGCCCTAAAATAAGTGACATGCCCGGAAGAATTACCAAATTGGTTATAAAAAATAATCCTGGAAATTGATGGAAATAATAAATACTCATTGGAAAAGTCCCTATTTGAGCAGCAAAGGAAACCGTTATAATATCCCAAAAAAACTGAACTATTTTATTTTTTGGCATCCAAATAGAAGCCAACAAAGGCTGTAACCAAACAATAAAAAAAAGTGCCACATAACTCAATTGAAAACCAACATCCATTAAAAAAGAAGGTTGAAATAATAAAATAAGCAGGGCCGAAATGGCCAAAGTGTTGTAAATATTTACGCTTCTTCTAAGGTACATTCCGATTGCTACAAATGAAAACATGGTAACCGAACGCACTACGGAAGGGGCAAAACCAGCTAATAATCCGAATGCCCATAAAAATAAAATCACGGTGATTAATTTTACAAAAGCGCCTCTCCTACTATTTGGAATTGGTTTTAAAAGAAAGGTAATAAAAAGCAGAATGAAACCAACATGCAATCCTGAAACCGATAATACATGAACAGCTCCCGCATATTGATAATCGCGAACAATTTCGGGAGAAATATCTTGTTGCTGACCTAAAATTAAGGCAACAACAACGCTTAATTCGGTTTTATGAAAATGATTTTTTTCTAGATTGCGAATGATTCGATTTCGAATTAAACTTGCAAAATAAAACAAACTTTTCTCTTTTACAGAACTTACTTTAACTTGATTTGAATTGGTATAAAATTGGCCATAAATATGTTGGTTTTGTAAATAATTGGCATAATCAAATTGATTCGGATTATTAGGCGGTTTGTTCTTATAAAAAGCACCCTGAATTTGAAGAGTCGATCCAATATCAAGATTTGGCAATATGGTTGTACTTTTAATATTCAATAGGATTTTACCGTTTGTTTCTTTTCCATTAAGGGAAACAACTTGGGCAACATATCGATACGAAACGGATGAATTTTTAAGCTTTTCTTTTAGAATAACTACAGCCGAATAGTTCTTACTCTGATTTGAAATAAAGTGGATGTAATGGTTTTTATTTCGGGTGGTATCTTGAGAAACAAAGGTGAAAATTCCTATAAAAAAAGACACAAAAAAGACACAAATACCAAAAGTAGCATTCGGAATTAATTTTAATTTTGAATAAAAATAGATTCCAAGCAAAAACATTAAACTTGAAACCAGTGCAATTAATGAAAATAAAAAAGCCGGTTTTGCAAAATGGGCCAAGAGTAACCCAAGTACAAAACAGGCTGTAATTTTAATTAATGGAAATTGTAATACCCTCATTATTAAAAGATACTACAAAAATTCGAGTTGCTAATAAAAATTATTTCTTTTCTTTAGGTAAAGTACTAATTCCGAATGGGAAGTACAACGGACAAGAGCCTACCAAACTCACAATTGACAAAACTGCGGCTACCACTAACAAAACGATTCCTAATATTCCTGAAATTTTTCCTAACAAATACAATGCAATAATAATTGCTGCTGCAATAAAGCGAAGAATTTTATCAACGCCACCCATGTTTTTTTTCATATTTAAGTAAATTAAAGTTAATCATTTACTTCAAATATATTATTAAATTATTCATTGTATGTAACTAAGGTTACAAATTGAAAATTAAGAAAGGGAATTTACAATTAACTTGGCTGTGAAAGCACTAGCTCCCATACCACCTAATTTTTCTTCCAACTGGTCGTATTTTTCTAGAAGGTTTTTGCGGTAATTCGGGTCTAAGATTTTAGTCAATTCCGATTTTATTCGGGCAGTATTACAATCCTCCTGAATTAATTCGGTTACCACTTCCTCATCCATAATTAAATTTACAAGGGAAATGTATTTTAGCGTAATTATTCGTTTGGCAATTTGATAAGACAGCCAACTTCCTTTATAACAAACCACTTCTGGAACTTTAAAAAGAGCGGCCTCAAGAGTTGCCGTCCCCGAAGTTACTAGAGCCGCATGGGCATGGCTTAATAAATTATAGGTTTCATTAGAAATGAACTTAATGTTTTTTCCCGTAATAAATGGTTCGTAAAATGAATATTCCTGACTAGGCGCTCCAGCTATAACAAATTGATAATCTGGAAAATCAGTTCCAACGCTTAACATTAAGGTAAGCATTTTGGAAATTTCTTGTTTGCGACTTCCGGGTAAAATAGCAATAATTGGCTTATCATCTAATTGGTTTTCTTTTCTAAAAGTAACCGCATTAGTTGTTTCTCTGTTATGAACTGCATCAATAAGTGGATGCCCGACAAATTCAACTGGAAAATGGTGTTTCTTTTCGTAAAAATCTTTTTCAAACGGAAGAATTACATACAATTTATCGATATCTCTTTTAATATCTTTAATTCTGTTTTCTTTCCAAGCCCATATTTGCGGAGAAATATAATAATGGTTTTTATACCCTTTTGTTTTTGCCCATTTAGCTATGCGCATATTAAACCCAGGATAATCAATATAAATAAGTACATCAGGTTGAAAATGTTCAATATCCGATTTGCAAAATTTTATATTTCTTAAAATGGTTTTTAAATTTAGTAGCACCTCAGAAAACCCCATGAATGCCAATTCACGATAGTGTTTTACTAAAGTCCCGCCCATTTGCTGCATTAAATCTCCACCCCAAAAACGAATATCGGCAGTTGAATCTTCCTTATAAAGAGCCTTCATTAAATTAGATCCATGTAAATCGCCCGATGCTTCTCCTGCAATGATGTAATATTTCATATTCCTGAAATTATTTAAAAAGCACTGTTGCTAAAGCTAAAATTATAGTGGCTAGGACAATTCCTCGTGCCATTAATTCTTTGTCTTTTTTTAGTAAATAGAAAAAAATTAAAATATTAATAATGGCTCCAAGCGTAATTACTTTTCCCATTATTCCTGGTTCATGAATTACAAATTTTATATATTGAAATTTGGTGAAGCTCAATAAGAATAGAAACGCACCCAAAATTGCAGTAAGTATACCAATAATAAATCCAATAAATAAATCTGATTTTTTCATTTATATAAAATTAAAAATTCCAATTGTTTAATGTTTGAATAGCATGATATGCCGTTAAATCAAACTGAACTGGCACTATAGAAATATAGTTGTTAGCTAGAGCCCATTCGTCTGTATCGGTTCCTTTATCAAGATTAATAAATTCTCCCGTTAACCAATAATATTCTTTTCCAAACGGAGTTACACGCTTATCAAATTTTTCTTCCCAAATGGCTTTCGCTTGGCGGCAAATTTTAATTCCCTTAATTTCGTTTGTTTTTAATTTAGGTAAATTAACATTTAAAACCGTTCCTTCGGGCAACCCGTTATTTAATACTTGTGTAGCAATCTTTTTTATAAATGGCTTAGCCGATTCAAAATCAGCATCCCAGTTGTAGTCCAACAAAGAAAATCCAATTGCAGGAATCCCTTCAATACCTGCCTCAACAGCAGCACTCATTGTGCCCGAATAAATAACATTTATTGAAGAATTCGAACCATGATTCACACCTGAAACACACAAGTCGGGTTTTTGTTTTAAAATTTCGTTCACTGCCATTTTCACACAATCGGCTGGAGTTCCAGAGCAACTGTATTCGGTTACCGATGCCTCTTTACTTGATATTTTATTTAAATGAAGAGTATTATTAATAGTTATGGCATGCCCCATAGCGCTTTGCGGACTGTCGGGAGCAACAACCACTACATCACCAAGTTCCTGCATTACAGCTATTAATGCTCTTATTCCTGGAGCAGAAATTCCGTCGTCGTTGGTAACTAATATTAAAGGTTTTTTTGGCATTATTGGTGCTTTTTAGTGTAACAAAAGTAATTAATTTGAGTCTTATTTTATTACAATTTTAATAACTTTGAACTCAAACCCTAGTTTTAACAAAAAATTATGCGCACCCCTACTTTTATAGCTTAATTTTTTATGTAAATTAGTACAAAAAATTTAATGAATACAATTATTCAATTTATGAAAAGACATTATAAAATAATAGTACTTGTACTATCGATTTCGCTTGGACTTTGGAGTTTTATTCCAAAAACAAGTTCCGATTCCGACAAAGACAAACTTTTATTAGAGCTATTAACCTATGTAATTGAAAAGGGACATTACAATCCATCAGCAATAGACGACAATTTTTCCAAAGGTGTTTATAAAGACTATTTTGAAGCTATTGATCCTTCAAAAAGATTCTTTTTGCAATCGGATATGGATGAATTTTCTAAATATGAATTTGAAATTGATGATCAAATAAAAAATAAAGACCTTTCTTTCTTTAATTTAACCTACAACCGTTTGTTACAAAGAATGGAGGAAAGTAAAGATTACTATAAATCTGCTTTAAAAAATCCTATTGATTATTCGGTTAACGAAAACATAAACACCGATTATGAAAAGGCACCATATTGTACTTCTGAAGAAGAATTAAAAGAGCGTTGGAGAAAACAGATAAAACTTACTACGCTAGCTTCATTAGTTGAAAAACAAAAAATTCAAGAGGAATTTATTAAAAATAAAAATAAAACTCCTGAAGAAAAATTAACCGAATACAGAAAAAAACAAGGTGCTAACTTAAATAAAGAAGCAGAGGCAAAATTCATTAAAGGACTTTCAAAAAAAGACACCATTTCTACAAAAACATTTGCAGAAATGGAAAAACAAACGAGATTAAGTGCCGAAAAATCTTTGGACGACACTTTTACTTTTATTAAAGATTTGGATAAAGAAGACTGGTTTGGAATCTTCCTAAATATTATTGCTACTCGCTTTGATCCGCATACAGCGTATTTCCCTGCAGATGAAAAAGAGAAATTTGATGTGAGCATGAGTGGAAAGCTTGAAGGAATCGGCGCCAGACTACAAAAGAAAAGTGATTATACCGAAATCACCGAGTTAATATCTGGTGGGCCAGCATGGAAACAAAAAGAACTTGAAGCGGGTGATTTGGTATTAAAAGTAGCCCAAGGAGATAATGAACCTGTGGATGTTGTGGGTATGCGAATAGATGATGTGGTTAAAAAAATTAAAGGACCTAAGGGAACCGAAGTTCGTTTGACCGTAAAAAAACAAGACGGATCAATCAAGGTAATTACAATCATTAGGGATGAAGTAGAAATTGAAGAAACCTATGCAAAATCAAGTATTGTAGAAAAAAACGGAGTTAAATACGGAATTATTTATCTGCCAAAATTCTATATTGATTTTGAAAATAAAGACAACCGCGACGCTGGAAAAGATATTGCAATTGAAGTGAAACGCTTAAAAAATGAAGGCGTTCAAGGAATTGTAATGGATGTTAGAGATAATGGTGGCGGATCTTTAAAAACTGTAGTTGACATTGGTGGATTATTCATCGAAAAAGGTCCGATTGTTCAAATTAAATCGGCTGCAGGTAAAAAAGAAGTGCTTTATGATAAAGATCCAAAAGTAGAATGGGATGGTCCTTTAGTTATTATGACCAATGAATTTTCGGCTTCAGCATCAGAGATATTAGCTGCAGCAATGCAAGATTACAAACGCGCTGTGGTTATTGGAAGCAAACAAACTTATGGCAAAGGTACCGTTCAAAATGTAATCGACTTAAACCAATTTGTTAGAGGAAGTACTTATGGCGATTTAGGTGCGCTAAAAACTACAACTCAAAAATTCTATAGAATTAATGGTGGTTCAACCCAATTAGAGGGAGTTAAAAGTGACATCGTAATGCCAGATGCATATGCCTATTTAAAAATGGGAGAACGCGATATAGATAATGCCATGCCTTGGGATAGAATTGACGCAGCTGATTATTCATTATGGAACAAACAACTAAATTTAGACTTAGCCATTGCCAACAGCAAAAAACGATTAGCGGCTAATCCGCAAATGCAACTAATTGACGAAAATGCAAAATGGCGAGAAGAACGTAGTAAAGAAGATGTATACAGCTTGCAGATTGATAAATTCAAACAAGAACAAAAGCAATTGGAAGAAAGCAACAAAAAATATAAATCTATTGAAGATTATAACAACAAATTAAAGTTTAAATCGTTGCCTTATGAAGAAGCTCAAATTGCAACCGACATTACTTTAAAAGAAAAAAGAAACAGATGGCACGAAAGTTTATCTAAAGATATTTACATAGAAGAAGCCATTCATGTTTTGGATGATTTACAACCAACGGCTGCAAAAAAAGAGTTGAATTCGAAATTAAAAAAAGGAATTAAATCGTAAAAGATTATGTTATAAAAAAAGCCCCAACAGTTGTTGGGGCTTTTTTTATTTATATAAGAAGTAATTATTCTGCTTTTGGAGCTTTATTTTCTTCTCTTGGAGGTCTTGGTACAAGTGCTTTTTTAGACACTTTTTCTTTTCTTGTTTTAGGATCAATACCTAAGTATTTCACCATAAACACATCACCCATGTTTACAACATCGGTAACATTTTCTGTACGCTCCCAAGCCAATTCAGATACGTGAAGTAACACTTCATTTCCTGGAGCAGCAGTATATTCTACTACAGCACCAAAATCAAGCATTTTAATTACTTTCACTTCATAGGCTTCACCTACAACTGGCTTGAATATAATCGAATCAATTTTAGCCAATACTGTTGCAATTCCATCTGGATCGGTTCCAAGGATTTCAACTACACCTTGCTCATCCACTTCGTTGATTACAATAGTAGTTCCTGTTGCTTTTTGTAATTCTTGAATTACTTTTCCACCAGGACCAATTAAGGCACCAATGAAGTTTCCAGGAATAGTTCTCATGATGATTTTTGGAGCATGTTTTTTAACATCTGCTCTTGGAGTAGCAATAGTTTCGGTAAGTTTACCTAAAATGTGCATTCTTCCATCACGAGCCTGACCTAATGCTTGTTCCATAATGTCATAACGCAATCCTTCGATTTTGATATCCATTTGGCAAGCAGTAATTCCGTCTTTTGTTCCGGTTACTTTAAAATCCATATCTCCTAAGTGATCTTCATCCCCTAAGATATCAGATAATACTGCAAATTTTTCTCCGTCTGTGATTAATCCCATAGCAATACCAGAAACTGGTTTTACCATTTGAACTCCAGCATCCATTAACGCCATTGTACCAGCACAAACCGTTGCCATAGAAGAAGAACCATTAGATTCTAATACTTCTGAAACGATACGAATTGTGTAAGGACAATCTGCAGGAATCATATTTTTTAAAGCACGTTGTGCTAAGTTTCCGTGTCCAACTTCTCTTCTTGAAGTTCCTCTTAAGGGTTTAGCTTCTCCTGTAGAAAACGGTGGGAAATTATAGTGTAAGTAGAATTTTTCTTCTCCTTGTTCTGAAGGCGAATCAATTTGATTGGCTTCTCTTGAAGTTCCTAATGTTACTGTAGCTAAAGCTTGAGTTTCACCACGAGTAAACAATGAAGATCCGTGAACTGATGGAAGGTAATCTGTTTCACACCAAATTGGTCTGATTTCAGTAGTTTTTCTTCCGTCAAGACGCAACCCTTTTTCAAGAATTACATTACGAACCGCTTCTTTATTGGTTTTGTAAAAATACTTACCTACTAATCCTGCTAAATCTGCATTTTCAGCATATTCTTCTTCAGTAAATAAAGCTTTGCATTCGTCTTTCACTGCAGCAAATTTTTCACCTCTTTCACTTTTTCCTGAAGCTTCCTGTGCAATTGCGTAACATTTATCGTAAGCCGCTGCTTTTACTTTTTTGTAAACTGCTTCGTCTTCTACTTCACCTTCATATTCTCTATAAGCTGGAGAACCAACTGCTTCGCGAAGACGTTGTTGTGCTAAAATTTGAGTTTTGATTGCTTCGTGAGCAAATTTGATAGCTTCTACCATTTCTGCTTCCGAAATTTCTTTCATCTCTCCTTCAACCATTGCAACCGAATCTAAAGAAGCTCCGATCATCATATCGATATCCGAATTTTCTAATTCTGCTCTGCTTGGGTTGATTACTAATTTTCCGTCAATTCGTGCTACACGAACTTCAGAAATTAAGTTATAAAAAGGAATGTCTGATACTGCTAATGCAGCTGATGCTGCAAGACCTGCTAAAGCATCGGGCATTACATTTTCGTCGTGCGACATTAACTGAATCATCACTTGGGTTTCTGCGTGATAATCATCTGGGAAAAGCGGACGTAATACACGGTCAACAAGACGCATGGTTAATACTTCGCTGTCACTTGGACGCGCTTCTCTTTTGAAAAATCCTCCAGGAAATCTTCCTGCAGCTGCAAATTTTTCACGGTAATCTACCGTTAATGGTAAAAAGTCAACACCTGGATTTGATGTTCTTGCTGATACAGCTGTAGCTAAAAGCATACAATCACCGCATCTTACAACAACAGAACCATCTGCTTGTTTTGCTAATTTACCTGTTTCGATTGTGATAGCTCTTCCATCACCTAAATCGATTGTTTCTTGGGTTACTTTTGGAATCATAAAAATTTAATTCGTTAATACAATTAGGTTAGTTGTGTTGTTGTAGTAGTTGTGATAACCCAATGAAAAACCGAAACTTTCTTATTTATTTTAAAATTAAAAAGAGGCGCAAAGGCACCTCTTTATATATGTATTATTTTCTAATACCTAATTCTTTAATTATCTCACGATATCTATTGATATCTTTTTTCTTTAAGTAATCTAAAAGACTTCTTCTTTTACCTACTAAAAGTACTAACGAACGCTCTGTGTTGTAATCGTGACGATTTTTTTTCAAGTGCTCTGTTAAGTGTGAAATTCTAAGTGTGAAAAGAGCGATTTGCCCTTCTGTAGAACCTGTGTTCTCTGCTTTTCCTCCGTGTTTAGCGAAGATTTCAGCTTTTGTTTCTTTAGTTAAATACATTCCAATATTATTTAAATGATTATTATGTATGAATAAAGATTTTCTCTATTCGGGTGCAAATGTACACTTTATTTTTGAAGTTACAAGGAAATTAAATGGTTTGTTGCGTGTTTTTTACTTGCAACGCCCAACTTCCAACCTAATTAAAACAATTTTGCAACCTCCTGATTTACATATTCTAAAAATCGTTCGTCTTTTTCGGTAAATGGATCAATCACATGAGAATCGATATCTATTTGTCCAATATTTACTCCGTTTACAAATAAAGGAACTACAATTTCCGATTTCACGGTGAAGCTACAAGCAATATAATTATCTTGTGCAGACACATCGGGAACGACAAAATTGGCATTCGATTCGGCCACTTGCCCACAAATTCCTTTTCCAAACGGAATAACCGTATGATCGGTTTCTGCCCCAACATACGACCCTAAATGCAAGGTTTTAGTTTCATGATTGGCAAAATAAAATCCAACCCAATTATAATAAGAAACCGAATCAGACAAAAACTGACATAAATTTTTCAATTTTAAATCTCTATCCATCTCCTCTTGACCCAATATCTGAGCTACTTTAGGTTTTAATACTTCAAAATCCATCTTTTATTATTTTTTACAAAAGTAACCATTGCAATTTCTTACTTTTACCTAAAATTTGTTAAAATTCAATTTTGAAAGAATACCTCATTCAATTTAAACCGTTTTTATTATTTCTTGCCAAATTTGCCGCAAGCTATTTGGTGTTGACTTTTATTTATCAAAGCTATTTAAATCAATTTGATGTAGCCAAAATGGAAGTCGATGGTTTTACAAAAGTGGTAGCGCATCAATCACAAAAAGTACTTTCAATTTTTGATACTAATTCTTACACTGAAAGCAATTTTAAAGAAGCGAGCGTAAAATTGTTTTATAAAGGCAAATGGGCCGCTCGCATTATTGAAGGCTGCAACGCACTTAGCATCATAATTCTTTTTGTAAGTTTTATCATTGCGTTTACCGGAAAACTCAAGCCCACCGTCTTGTATATTATTTGCGGAAGCGTACTAATTCATGTGATGAATGTAACACGAATTGCTTTATTGTGTATGGCTTTACATAAATTCCCCAAATACGATTCGCTTTTTCATGATCTGTTATTTCCATTAGTTATTTATGGAGTGGTATTTTTACTTTGGGTAATTTGGGTTAACAAATATTCTTTTTATGCTGAAAAACCTGATACAAAATAAAACGACTGTATTCTACATACTGATTCTATTGGCGCTATTAGTCGCAATTAGAGCTTTTGAAAACACCCTTTTTTACGATCCGTTGCTGGCTTATTTCAAAAGAAATTACATGCAAACGCCCTTGCCAAAACTGAATGTGATTCGGTTATTTTTTAGTTTGGGTTTCCGATTTTACTTAAACTCCATCATTTCAATTGGGATATTAAAATTGATTTTTAACGATACCAAAGTGGTTAAATTTTCAATTTTTCTCTATTCTGTTTTTGGGATAATTCTAATGGTGACTTTCTTTTTCATTTTATTAAAATTTGGAGAAACCAACAAAATGAATCTGTTTTATATTAGAAGATTCATCATCCAACCTGTTTTATTAATTCTGTTTATTCCTGCATTTTATTACCAGAAAAAAAACAAGTAGCTCTTTTATTGCGTATCTTTATTAGAGATAAATACGCACATCATGAAAGTAGTTAAATTTTCTGGAGCGGTCGTAGATTTTGAACCCGAGAAACTTAAAAAATCGCTATTAAAATCGGGGGCAACACCATTGGTAGTTGATCGTATATTGGTTACTATTCAGAGTCAGATTTACAATGGAATTACAACAAAACAAATCTACAAATTGGCATTTGGCTTGTTGAAAAAAGAATCCAATTCGCATGCAGCGCAATACAATCTTCGTGCTGCCATTCAAATGCTGGGTCCGGCTGGTTTTTATTTTGAAAAATATGTTGCCCGCCTTTTCACTATGGAAGGTTATAAAACCATTACCAACATGACGCTTGAAGGAAAATGTGTTTCCCACGAAATTGATGTGGCTTTAAAAAAAGACGATGTTATTTCAATAATCGAGTGCAAATTTCATGCTAGCAGAGATGTTGTTACAGATGTGAAAATTCCATTGTACATTCTTTCGCGTTTTAATGATTTGAAAGATCGAAAACAAACTATTTTCACCAATACCGATAAAATTTCAAGCTGCTGGATTGTTACTAATAACCGATTTAGCAGTGATGCCATTGCATTTGGAATTTGTTCGCAATTGAATATGCTCAGTTGGGATTATCCAAAAAAAGGGAATTTAAGATATAAAATAGACGCAAATAAACTCTATCCAGTAACCTGCCTTACCACCTTAACACTTGCTGAAAAAGACAAATTGCTCGTAATGGATATCATCCTAGCTAGTGAATTGATTAATAATATTCAAAGTTTAGAACGTGTAGGCTTATCCCCAAACAGAATTAAAAATGTTCTAAAGGAAGTTACCGAACTATGTAAATACTTAAATTATGAAAGTTAAATTTTTTGGCGGAGCAGGAACCGTAACCGGATCCAAAACAATAATTGAAAGCAACGGAGTTCGAATTTTAATTGATTGCGGACAATTTCAAGGCATCAAACCTTTGCGAGAGCTAAATTGGGAGCCACTTCCTGTTTTGCCATCTTCTATTGATTATGTTTTGCTCACCCATGGGCATTTGGATCATTGCGGATGGCTTCCAAGATTGGTAAATCAAGGGTTTGACGGTAAGATATTTTGCACAAGTCCGACAAAAGATATTGCCAAACTAATTCTTTTGGATAGTGCAAAAATTCAGGAGGAAGAAGCAAATCAAGCCAACGAAGGCAACTATTCCAAACATGAAAAAGCAGAACCTCTATACACAGTTACCCAATCAGAAGAAGTGTTTCCGCATTTTAGAGTGGTGAATGAAAATGAAAGCATCAATTTAGATGCAGAAATTTCGGCAGTTTTCACAAATGCCGGACACATACTGGGCGCTTGCACTTTGGCCCTTACATTAGAAGGTAAAACATTAGTTTTTTCGGGAGATATTGGCAGGGATAACGATGTCCTAATGTATCCACCAACCAAACCAAAAAATGCCGATTATGTATTTATTGAAAGTACCTATGGGAACCGAATCCACCCAAAAGAAGAGGTAAAATTGCTTTTGGAAACCTATGTAAATAATGCCTATTCCAAAGGGGGTACTATCATCATTCCGAGTTTTGCAGTGGAGCGTGCACAAACACTAATGTATTTGCTATGGCAATTAAAAGTAGAAGGTCGGATTCCGAATATTCCTTACATCATTGACACTCCAATGGGAATTAGCGTCTTGGAAATATTTCGAAATAATAAAAAATGGCACAAGCTCTCCGATTCTGAATGTGAAGAAATGTGTGCAATGTTTAATATGGTTTCCAACTACCAAGACACCATCAATTATATCTTTAATAAAAATCCAAAAGTAGTTATTGCCGCAAGCGGAATGATAACCGGCGGTAGAGTATTAAGCTATTTAGAACGCTATATTAGTTTGCCTGAAACTACAATAATTATTGTAGGATATCAAGCTGAGGGTACGCGTGGCAGAAAACTATTGGAAGGAGCCAAAGACATAAAAATTAGAGGGAAATATTATGATGTTAAAGCAACTGTCGTTGAAATTGAAGGATTATCTGCGCATGCAGACCAAAATGATTTGTTGAATTGGCTATCAGAAATTGAAAACAAACCAAAAAAAGTCTTTATCGTGCATGGAGAAAATGCCCCGGCGGATGAACTTCGAATTAAAATTAATGAAAAATATAACTGGGATTGTTTGATTCCATTAATGGGACAAGAATTTGAATTGTAATCTTTTAACAAATATTTAAATCAAGTATTTTGGATTTACTTAACTTTGCAACATGAAATTTAAAAGAATCATTAATGTCTTGTTAGTGCTTTTCCTATTGGCCTCCAATATGGGATTGTCTTTTAATGTACATTATTGTGACGACGAAATCGCATCAGTAACCTTAAATACCGCAGCCAATTCTTATGAAATTGAGGAAGATTGTTGTGGAGTAGTTGAAAAAAGTTCTAAATGTTGTGATAACAAAATCATCAAATCATTAGAAAAATTCGATCAAATTACTGTAAAGTCATTCACCGTTGATTCGTTTTACAATTCATCAGAAAACAAATGGAAATTAGATAATTTTCCAAATCCAATCCAATTTCAATCTAAAAGAACTACTTCCTATTACTGCGATGCAAATGCACCGCCGCTCTACCTCTTGTACAGCCAATATACCTTTTACTCCTGATTATACTGCATATAATTGTTTGAAACATTTTATAACCAGTATCATCTAAATCATGAAAAAAATAACATTATTCCTATTGTTATTCGTTTCTATTTTGAGTTTTTCCCAAAAAAAATTGGAAGAAGTTAAAATAGAAGGCGAAAAAAAGGGAATACGAAAATCGCTTACCACTACTTCAAATACTTATATGGTAAGCAGTAAAGAATTGCTTAAAGCGGCTTGCTGTAATTTAGCTGAAAGCTTTGAAACAAATCCGTCAATTGATGTGAATTTTGCAGATGCATTAACAGGCACGAAGCAAATTAAAATGCTTGGATTGACTTCGCCTTATCTTATGATTACCGAAGAAAACATCCCTTCTGTTCGAGGTGCTTCCCAAGCCTACGGATTATCATTTACACCCGGTACTTGGGTAGAAAGTATCCAAATTACAAAAGGGGCCGGAAGTGTTGTAAATGGTTTCGAAAGTATTTCGGGACAAATCAACACCGAGTTGATTAAACCCATGAAAGACATTCCGTTTTTCTTGAATGCTTATGGCGCCACCGATTCTAGATATGAATTGAACACCCATTTTAACAAAAAAATTTCCGATAAATGGGCTACCAGTTTATATATTCACGGTAACACTCGCGTTGCCAAAAACGACATGAATCACGATGGATTTTTAGACAATCCATTAGGAAAACAAATCAATATGGTTAACCGTTGGCAGTATTCCAATCCAGAAACCGGTTGGGTATCGTTTATCAATTTCAGGTATATGAATGACGAAAAACAAACAGGTCAATTGGAATTTGATAAAAACCGCGACAAACTCACAACCAATTATTGGGGATCTGAAATTAATACCAACCGATTCGATTTTAGTTCAAAAGTGGGGTATGTATTTAAAGATATGCCTTACCAAAGTATTGGATTTCAAAACGCCTTTAGCAATCACAATCAGGACTCTTATTTTGGTTTGAACCAATATGCCATTGAGCAACAAAGTTATTATTCGAACTTAATTTTCAACTCGATTATTAATAACACCATGCACAAGTTTGCCACTGGATTGAATTTTACTTATGATAAATATGCAGAATTTGTGAATCAAAACGATGTGGGAAGAACGGATAATTCGGTTGGTGGTTTCTTTGAATATACCTATGACAACAATGATAAATTTAGTTATATACTTGGCGGAAGATTGGATTATCACAATCGATTGGGCGTATTTTTTACTCCGAGGCTTCATGTTAGATACAATCCATGGGAGAACGGAGTTCTTCGGTTTTCTGCTGGAAGAGGAAAACGAGCGGCCAATATTTTTGCAGAAAATCAGAATTTATTTGCAAGCTCTAGAACCTTCTCGATATTGGATACCAATGGAAAAATTTATGGATTAAATCCAGAAATTGCATGGAATTACGGATTTAGTTTCACCCATAACTTCAAACTTTTCGGAAAAACAGCAGATGCCACAATTGATTTTTATCGCACCGATTTTCAAAACCAAGCGGTTGTAGATGTTATGCAAAGTGCGCAACAAGTTTTAATTTATAATTTAAATGGAAGGTCATTTGCCAATAGTTTACAATTCGATTTTAATATTGAATTAAAAAAACATCTAAATATTAGGACGGCCTATAAATATTATGATATTTCTACCGATTATCTATCTGGAAGTTTTCAAAGACCATTGCAGGCCAAGCATCGTTTCTTTGGTAATTTAGAATATGCAACACATATTAAAGAAAAAGGAAAGCAGTGGAAATTTGATTACACATTGAATTGGCTGGGATCACAACAATTACCAACTACAACAACTAATGCAATTGCCGATAGATTACCTAATTTTGCACCCGCTTTTACCGTTATGAATGCTCAAATTACAAGAACATTTTCAAGCACATTTGAAATGTATGTAGGCGGAGAGAATATTGGCAATTACCGCCAAGATAAAGCTGTTTTGGGTACAAGCAATCCTTTTGGCCCAACTTTTGACGCTTCAATTATTTATGCTCCAATTTTTGGAGCCATGTATTATGCCGGATTACGATTTAAAATAAAATAAATTACTCAACAAATAATAATAAAATAACAATTTAATAATCACTACTAAAATGAAAAATATTCTATTTGGAATGTTGTTACTAATGGTAACATTTTCCGCGCAAGCGCAAGAACAAAAAAATAAAAATGCCAAATTCACTACAGAGGTAAATGGTAGTTGTGAATTGTGTAAAAAACGAATCGAAAAAGCAGCCTTCTCTGTTTCTGGAGTAAAATCGGCAGTTTGGGATATCGATACGCACCAATTGAATTTGATTTTAAACGAAGAAAAAACAACTCTCTTGGATGTGAAAAAAGCAGTGGCTAAAGTTGGCCATGACACTGATGATGTAAAAGCAACCGATGAAGAATATGATAATTTACATGGGTGCTGTAAATACGAAAGAAAATAACTAAATAATAAATTGCGGGAAAGCGTAATTATAATTACTTTCACAGCCGATATAGTAAAGCATTTCGGTAAAAATCATAACACTAAATCAATTATGACACACTTTGATTGGAAACAATTATTTAACCCTGAATTTTACATCAAACTTGAAGTAAGCGGAATTGCTATTGGATTATATGTTGTATTAGCAATAGTTTTTGCCGAAACTGGGTTACTTGTTGGATTTTTCTTGCCAGGGGATAGTTTATTGTTTTTGTGTGGTATCTACAGTGAATTATTAATGGAAAAAATCTCTTTAGGTAGCGAATTTTTAAATGTAACTCTATTGGCTGCATTTATTTCATTAATGGGGATTTCAGGTAATATTACCGGATATTGGTTTGGGGCTAAATCGGGAAATTATTTATTTAAGAAAGAAGATAATTTCTTCTTTAAAAAGAAATATTTATTTCAATCTAAAGAATTTTTTGACAAATACGGAAATAAAGCTATAGTATTTGCTAGGTTTTTACCGATTGTGAGAACATTTGCACCAGTTGTTGCTGGAATTGTAGAAATGGATAAAAAACGATTTATGTTTTATAACATTGTTGGTTCTATATTATGGTCATTTACAATGGTTTTTTCTGGGCATTATTTATATGAGTTCTTTAAAAATAATTTGGGTATCGATTTAAAACATTATATCGAATTCATTGTAATTGGAATCATTGCTGTTACTACAGTGCCTGTACTTTGGAAGATATTTAAAAAGAAAGCACATATTGAATAATAAAAAAAACCGCTTCAATAGAAGCGGTTTTTTTATGTATGATGGGTAATTATTACATCATTCCTGGCATTCCTCCGCCCATATGCGTAGCTCCGCCAGCACTTTCTTCTTTAATTTCTACTAAAGCACACTCAGTTGTAAGAATCATTCCCGAAACAGATGCTGCATTCTCTAATGCCACACGAGTCACTTTTTTAGGATCAATAATTCCAGCTTTAAGCATATCTACATACTCATCTGTTTTTGCATTGTATCCAAAATTTCCTTTTCCTTCTGAAACTTTAGCTACTACAACAGATCCTTCTAAACCGGCATTTTCAACAATAGTTCGTAAAGGAGCTTCAACAGCGCGTAACACAATTTGAATTCCGGTTGCTTCATCTGCATTATCCGCTTTAATTGAAGTTAAGGAAGACTTAGCTCTTAATAGTGCTACTCCTCCACCCGCAACAATTCCTTCTTCAACTGCTGCACGCGTTGCATGTAATGCATCGTCTACACGGTCTTTTTTCTCTTTCATTTCAACTTCCGATGCTGCTCCTACATAAAGAACTGCAACACCTCCAGCTAATTTAGCCAAACGCTCTTGTAATTTTTCTTTATCATAATCAGAAGTCGTAGTTTCCATCTGACCTTTAATTTGATTTACTCTATTTTTAATTAAATCGGCATTTCCTGCTCCATTTACAATAGTAGAGTTGTCTTTATCTATAGTGATTTTTTCAGCCGTTCCTAACATCTCCAAAGTAGCGTTTTCTAAAGTGTAACCACTTTCTTCAGAAATTACAGTACCACCTGTTAAGATTGCAATATCTTCCAGCATTGCTTTTCTTCTGTCACCAAAACCTGGCGCTTTTACAGCAGCAATTTTTAGAGCACCTCTTAATTTATTTACTACTAATGTAGATAATGCTTCGCCATCTACATCCTCAGCAATAATTAATAAGGGTTTCCCCGATTGTGCTACAGGCTCCAATACGGGTAATAATTCTTTAAGAGAAGATACTTTTTTATCGTATAAAAGAATGTAAGGATTGTCTAATTCTACATTCATTTTTTCTGGATTGGTAACAAAATAAGGTGATAAATAACCACGGTCAAATTGCATTCCTTCTACTACATCTACGTAGGTATCTGTACCTTTAGCTTCTTCAACAGTGATTACTCCTTCTTTACCAACTTTACCAAAAGCTGTAGCAATTAATTCCCCAATCACTTCATCATTATTAGCTGAAATAGATGCAATTTGTTTAATTTTTTCAGAATCGCTACCAACCACTTGGGCTTGCTTGCCTAATTCTGCAACAATGATTTCAACGGCTTTGTCAATTCCACGTTTTAAATCCATTGGATTTGCTCCTGCAGCTACGTTTTTCAATCCTTCTTTAACAATTGCTTGGGCTAATACCGTAGCTGTTGTAGTTCCGTCACCAGCTAAATCATTGGTTTTAGATGCTACTTCCTTTACCATTTGCGCACCCATATTTTCTAGCGGATCGTTTAATTCAATTTCTTTTGCAACTGTAACACCATCTTTAGTAACATTTGGACCTCCGAATGATTTTCCAATAATTACATTTCTTCCTTTTGGACCTAAAGTCACTTTAACTGCATTTGCCAATGCATCAACTCCGCGTTTTAAACCATCGCGTGCTTCAATATCAAATTTTATATCTTTTGCCATTTTGTTATATTGTTATATTTTATAATTATTAAAAATCGTAATACGTATTAAATTAAATTTTGTACCTCGTACTTTTAAATAATTGCGAGAATATCATCTTCTCTCATGATAAGATAATCTTTACCATCTAATTTTAATTCGGTTCCAGCATATTTACCATAAAGAACGGTATCGCCAATCTTAACGGTCATTGGCTCATCTTTTTTACCGTTTCCAACTGCAAGAACAGTCCCTTTTTGAGGCTTTTCTTTTGCAGTATCAGGAATAATAATTCCGGAAGCAGTTTGAGTTTCGGCTGCGGCTGGTTCCACAATTACACGATCTGAAAGTGGTTTAATGTTTAGTGCCATAATTACTATTTTTTAGTTATAAAATTATTAAGATTGAATACTATTAGTCAGAAATTATGCCAACTGCATAAAACTGACAATTTTTCAGCTAAGGTAAGAAAAATTGACAAACGTTAAGTGAAATGCAGGTAGTAATCAAAAAAAAATACCCCAAAAAAGAGTACACTTTTTTGGGGTATCTAAAAGAATATTTTAGTATAAATTAACCTTTATCTACTAATAAAATTCTAATCTATTATCTTCAATTTCTGCATCATTTTTCAATGCTGGGAAAATTCTTCCTACTGCTTGACCATTAACCGCTTTTATTTTAGCAATATACTCATCGTATTTTGGCAATTTAGAGGCTTTAGTAATTGCTTTAGTTTTCACTACATATACTCCAGAATTTCCTTCAACAGGAGCAGAAACTTTATTTGAAGGAGTTCCAAATGCAGCGCCAATTACTTTTGGCTCTGGGCCTACATTTGCTAAAACTGAATTTTCAACAGATGCCGCTGCTGCATTTTGAACAGTTGTAGCATTTGCTTTAGCAATAACATCAAGTGAACCACCTTTCATTTTCGCAATAATTTTTTCTGCTTTCTTTTTGTTTTTGATAATACCTTCAACGGATGGTTTAGCATCTTCAACAGTCATTAAACCTTTTTCATTAATTTTTTTCAAACGAGCAATAATGTTTCCAACATTTACTATTTCAAAACGCTTAACATCTCCAACACTAGTTCCATCTGTGTAAGCCCATTTGATAATTTGTCTTTGACTTCCTGCAACTCCAAATGCTTCATCCATAGCTTTAGCTTTTACTGCAGGATTAACCGTAAGTTTAGCAGCTTTAGCAACGGAAGCAAAATCTTTATTATTAGTTGCGTCCATTTCAAATTTGGTTGCTTTAGTATAGATTTCGTTTGTTGTTACTTCTGATGGTTCAATTTTTTGAGCTACTGTAGCTAAACGAATTGCATCTTGTTTATCAGTTACATTAATAATGTGATATCCAAATTCTGTTTCTACTAAACCAATTTTTCCAACTGGATTACCAAACACAAAATCATTAAATGGTTTAACCATTTGTCCAGGTCCAAAATATCCTAAATCACCACCTTGCTGAGCTGAAGAATCATCTGAATTAGTCAATGCCAACATCATGAAATTTCCTGGATTTGCAATTGCTTGAGCAAATAAAATATCAGCTTTTGCTTTAGCTTGCTCTTTCGTTCTTTTCTCTTTTTTGTTTGGTAATTTTGTTCCTTCCCAGCTAATTAAAATATGACTTGCTTTAGCTTTTGCACCTGCTTTTCTTCCTAATGCTTTAGAAAGGCAGTAATAATTAGCATTAATATAAGGTCCATAAATTTCTCCAACTGCCAATCCAAATAATTTGTCTGCATGTTCAGCAGGTAAATCTTGTTTGGTTACAAAAGTTGAATCGTATGCTTTGTCTGAATTTTCAGCAATAAAGTCAGCAACGTTAGCTGCCGTTTTAAAACTTGGTAAGGTATCATTTACTCCCGTTTCTTTGTTATAAACGACACTTCCAGTTAATAAGCCATTAATTTTAGCTTTCATCTCAGCTTCATCTGTTGCTGATGGTTTATCTTCAATTAATACATATTCAATTTCTCGAGTTTCCTCTGCTTTGAATTTTTTCTCATTTTTCTTCATGTAGTCTAGGATGTCTGCATCGGAAACTTTAACATCGCTATCTTTTATTGTAGAATATAAAACAGAAACATAATCAAAGTTGATTTTATCTGCTTCTAATTTGTATTTGAATTTACCATCTGCATTTGTAGCATATAATCCTGCTTTGATCATGCTGCTATATATTTGATATTTAGCGTTGATTTCAGCATCCGTTTGACGAGCCTCAAATGCTTTAGCTTGCTCTGGATTGTTTTTGAAATATTCTTTAAATTTAGCAATATCAAATTTACCTAATTGGTTTAAAAAGGTTGGATTTTGACCAATATTTGGATCTTTTTTGAAAATTTCGATAATATTGTTTTCGCTAGTACGGATACCTGCTTTTTCAAATTGATCAGAAATTAAAGCAATTGCAATTTCTTGGTCCCACATTTGATTAGCTGCTTGCGTTTGCGTAATCACTTGCCCATTTTGACCATTTTTTTCTGCATTGGCTACTTTAATTCTAAATTCATCAAAAGAGATGTCTTTTCCATTAATACTTCCTACGTCAGTTGATTGACTTTTGAATCCTTTAGTGAACAAATCTTGAACTACAAAAGCTAAAAGTGCAAAACCAATAGCAAGTAAAAGTAATCCGGAACGTTGTCTAATTTTTTGTAAAACTGCCATTTTTATATAAGTTATTTTTATTCAGTTTGCGAAAATACAATTATCTGCGAAATAATTATTACTGTTCGCACATAAATTGCATTAAAAAGTTAATTTTTTTTATTCTATATCAAAAATACTCAATTTTACCAGGTTGATTTTCGTATTTGTAGCTTCTTCGATAATAAAATGGAAATTGTCTACACGAATTTCATCTCCTTTTTGAGGTATTTCTTTATAGGTATTTACTATAAATCCGCCCAATGTTCCATAAGAATCATCTTCGGGAATATTCAGTTTATATTCTTGATTAAGGTATTCTACGTCTAAACGAGCCGAAAAAATATAGGTGTTTTCATTGAGCTGTTTCTCAATAAGTTCTTCGTCGTTGTCGTGTTCGTCTTCAATTTCTCCAAACAATTCTTCAATAATGTCTTCAACAGTGATAATTCCGGAAGTTCCGCCGTATTCATCTAAAACCACTGCGATACTTTTTCTTTTTTTAGTAAGTACATTCAATGCCTCTTTTACAAAAATTGTCTCCGGAATAAACTCAACCGGAATCATAATTGATTTAATGCTTTTAGGTTTTTTGAATAATTCAAATGAATGAACATAACCTATAATATCATCCATTGAATTTTGATAGACAACAATTTTTGAATATCCAGTTTTAATAAATGTTTCTTTAAGTTCGTCTAAAGAATCAAATAGTTCTACAGCTACAATTTCGGTTCTTGGCGTCATTATGTCTCTAGCTTTAACGCTAGAAAATTCTAAAGCATTTTGAAAAATTTGTATTTCAGAATCTACCTCATCGTGGTCATCTACGGAACTCATTTGCTCGTTTATGTAGTTTCCTAATTCGACCTTACTAAAATAAGAAGGCACATAATCCCCTTCCGTTTTGAAGAATTTCTTTAAAATATAATCTGAAATCCAAATAATGAAAGTTGAAATGTAATTAAAGATGATAAAAAAAAAGTAGCTAGGGACAGCAAATAATTTCATGAATGTATTGGCATACACTTGAAAAAAAACTTTAGGCAAAAACTCAGAAGTTATTAATACAATTAAAGTAGAAATAACGGTTTGCAGAATTAAGTTTGGAAACTCTAATAAATGAAATGGTAATTTTTCAATCCATTGCATTACTAAATCCCCCATAAAAAAACCATAAACTACCATTGAAATATTATTTCCTACTAGCATGGTAGCAATAAATTTGGATGGTTTTTCGGTGATTTTTGCTAGAATTTTAGAAAGAAAATTTTCTTGCTTTTTTTCTATTTCCAAATAAATTTTATTTGAAGAGACAAACGCAATCTCCATTCCCGAAAAGAAAGCGCAAAGAAGTAAACATAAAACGATTACAACTAGATTCATTACAAATTAATTTGAATTGTTGTGACGATTTCTGTTCTCAATTTTTTTGGCAAATTTAGATCTGAAGAAATATGTAATAAAGGCCAAACCTGCTATTATAGCGCTTAACCATGGTTTTGGATTCTCGTTCCATCTGGTAACAAAATCGTAAACCATAATAAATCCAACTCCTAAATAAATGTATTTTGTAATTTTTAAATAATTCATAATGTTATTTTTTTTCTACTTCTCCTGATACTACTTGAGAATTAATTATTTTAAAGTCTTTACTAAAATCTACCCCTTCCCCGTAAGAAATTCCTTTTGGATCTGTAAATTTATATGATTTTTCGGTATAAAACCATTCATTTTTTTGATCGAAATATAATTGTTCTGTTTCAAAAAGCTGTCCAGATTCATTGCTAATTTTAACAGCACCTCGCAAATCAATTAGGCTTGTATTTTTATATGAAATAGCATATTTTGAAACAACATAAGTTTTTTTACCCACATCATCATACATCGTGACCTTAACGCCATTTGGAAATTCAGTATATGGAAATTCTACTGTAGCAAAATCCAACATTTTTGGACTAACTAATACCGACTTTATTCTTCCTGAATCGGTATATTTAATGTTAATTGAATCGGCTTCACCACTTGGTACAAAATCAACAAAATTCGACTTTTGTACTTCTTTAAAATTGCCTTCGCATGAAATCAGAAAGAAAACTGCTAAAGCAATTATTGAAAAATAGATGCTATTTTTTAATGGAGAATACATAATTAAAATTCAACCTTTTGCTGAATCCAACAACCAATAGTTGCCGATTTAACTTTGGATATTTTATCAAATGAAATTTTTTTCAAATAATCCGAAGACATAGCTTGTGCAGTTGGTTTTAACCTTGGCTCAACATCCATAGCCTTTAGTGCTGTATTTGATGCTAATTTATAAATAGCATTTTTTTCGATAGCATTAGACCCGCATTCCTCCAAACTATTTACATATAAATTTGCTAAAAAAATATAATATCTGCCATTGTTTGGATTGTTTTCTAGGGCATTAAATACCATTTTTTGAGAAGTTGCTTTATCTGAATTAGACAAAATGCTTGCAATAGAATAATAGGTAGTGGCTTTTTCAAACTTATTAGGCTCCAGTTCTGCCGACTTACTATACCATTCAATTGCTTCATCTTGATTCCCCGTGTTTAGATAATAGGTTGCTAAATAATAGGCAGAAATAGAGTTCGGATTTATTTGATCCAACTTAGATGCCACCTTTTCAAATATTGGTTCGTTTTTACATTTAACCGATAAAACTCTGGCCGCAGGCTCAAGCCAAGATATATCTGATGAATTCGTGTCTAATTTTTTTTGTGCGAAAGACACCATATTTTCTTTAGTTAGAAAGTCCTTCATTAAAAGATCAATTCCTAATTCAACGCGGTGGTATTCTTCTTTTTTTGAAGGATACAATATGCTTTTTTCAGCAAGTAATGAACTCACTGCGCAATATTTATCTAGTAATTCATTTTGAGGAATGACAGCCTTATTTTCTTTGTAATGGGCAAAGTACAAGTCGAAATAATTGTATAAAGCTTGTGAGTTGGCAAAAGTTGCTTTTTCCTTTTCAAATGCTTTATCTAAATTAGCGAAAACTTCTTGAGGAGTTCCTACATTATAGGTGAATTGAGCAATAGCTCTTTTTTCAAAATTTCCATTTTTATTTGCTGGAAAATACTTGTCATATTGATTGAAAAATTGCAACAGATCGTTTACCTTAGTTACTTTATCTTTTTTGTCGGCAATTTCAATTTCATATTGTAAAATTCTGTTTCCTAATGCATATAAATTTTCACTATGTTTTGGGCAAGTTGTATTTACATCTTTCCATAATTCTAATGCTTTGGTATTTTCATTATCGGAAAGATATTGAACTAATTGCTTTTCTTTATTTGCACAACTGTTTTCTTGAGCATAAGCAAAAGATGTAAGAAATACGAATAAAAATAACAAGTTAGATTTCATATTAATAAAATTATATTAATCGTATTTTCTTTTCACAAACCATCTGTCGTTAAGAGATAAACCAACATTAAAATTCATGTAATTTTCATTCACTAAGCCACCGCTTTTTGTTCCTCTGTTACCATATTCGAAACCAAAATTAACATTAGAAAATGCCCCTCTTAGTGGCATTCCTAAACCTAAAGTTAATGCCATATCATTAATTTCGTTATTATTAATTACTAGGCCTGTATTTTCAAATCTAAATCCACCTCTATAAACTAATCGACTTAAATAATTAGTAAACGATTTGTAATTTGGTATATAATATCCTCCTAATGTGAATTTAGTTGCGTTTTGATAGCTTACATTAGAAATGTCATTGAATCGGTTTCCAAAATTACTTGAAGATTGAAAAGCTAATTCAGTTCCAATTATCCATTTTTTTGAATCACCAATTCCAATTCCGAAAGTTAATTTAGATGGTAGTTTAAGTTTTGTACTAGGAACTGTAATTTCAACAGCTTCTCCAATTTGTCCAAAATTTATCCCATTATTTGATTGCACTAATGAAATGAATCTTGAATTGGTTAAATTAATTTCTGACGAGGGAGCATAGGTAGCACTTGAAAATAAATTTATCTTTTTATTCAATTTCGACTGAAAAGACAGACCAATATTAAAATTAACTCCATTTGCAATTGACCTATTTACTTCCATTGAAGCATATTGAATTGGAAAACCTAATGCATCATATCTAATAGAAATGTTTTGGGCGTTTATATTACCAAAATTGTATTGAGCGTCTGCACCAAAGCTTAATTTTTTTGTGATTTGATAACCAAATCCTAAAAAAACTTTATTTAAACCACCATTACCTTTATCAAAGCTTTCTGTTCTTATTGAATTAGCATCGGTACTATTGCTTTTTAAATTATATCCTACAGATGAATAAGGTATTAATCCGAATCCAATTCCTAATTTATTAATTGGAATTCCAACTGCTAAATAATTTAAGGCGGTTCTTTGTGCCTTTTCACTTTGAGAATCTGTGGTTAATTTATTTACATTAAATGTACCTCCAATTGCATATGAAGTTAGTTTTAAACTAGAATACATTGCTGGATTTACAATATTTAGGTGAATACTATCTGGTACAATTGACAATCCTGCCATCGCGCTATTTTCTACCGTTCCTTTAAAACGAACATCACCTATACCGTAAAAAGAATAAGGAGAAGAAGTTCCTTCTTGAGCGAAAGAAATTAGAGAAAAAAGTAAACTAAAACTTACTATAATTTTTTTAATCATTGTGATTGAATTGAAAAGTTTGATTCAAACTCTCTAAAAGAAAATTTGGATTGGCAAATATGGTATTTTTTAATCGTTTAGCCAAAAATTCTGCGTCTCCACCCGTTAAAATTATGATAAAGTTATCATTATTATTCATAATAGAAGAAATAAAACCATCTATTTCAAAAATGATTCCATTAATAATTCCAGAATGTATCGATTGAAAAGTAGAATTTCCAATTATTGTGTCTGGATATTCTAGAGATAATAACGGAAGTTTGACTGTGTAATTGTGTAAGGATTCGTATCGCAATTTTATTCCAGGGGAGATGGCGCCTCCATGGTACACATTATCACTATCTATATAATCATAAGTGATGCATGTACCTGCATCAATAACCAATCGGTTTTTATTTGGAAACAAAAGCGTTGCTCCTGAAGCAAGCACCATTCTATCTGCACCAAGAGTGCTTTGAGTTGTGTAGGAATTAATAAACGGAAATTTACTATTAGCAGTAATGAAATATATTTTTGCTTTAGATGCAATGTTCTTAAATTCATTCTCATCCAGATTGCCTACCGAAGAAACTACAATATTATCAATTAAATCATGAAAATCTAAAATGTTTTGCACCTCGATTTTCCAACTTGAAAGAGATGTTGTTTTTTGGATTTTGATGTTATTTTGTTCAAATACAGCTAATTTGATTTGAGTATTTCCTACATCGATAGCTAGAAGCATAATTGGATATTTAGAAAGGCAAAGTTACAAATAGATTTTTTTAATAATTGTTTTGTATTAATTAAAAAATCGTTCTATATTTGCACCCGCGTCAGCAAGGTACCTTAGCTCAGATGGTAGAGCAACGGACTGAAAATCCGTGTGTCCCTGGTTCGATCCCTGGAGGTACCACTTAAACCCGAATATTGCTATTCGGGTTTTTTGTTTTTTAAGCATTTCTGAAAAAAAAACCTCTCACAAGGAGAGGTTTTAAATAACCTATTGTAATCTTATTTTTTTGCTGTAAAAAAGTCAAGCATCATTACTTTATTCCAAGCTGCTACGAAATCATTAACAAATTTACCTTTAGCATCATTGCTGCCGTAAACTTCAGCTAGAGCTCTTAATTCAGAATTAGATCCGAAAATTAAGTCGGCGCGAGTTGCTGTCCATTTAAGCACGCCCGTTTTTCTATCTTTTCCTTCAAAAACTTCTTTATCGTCATTTATAGCAGTCCAAACTGTATTTATATCTAATAAATTAGTAAAAAAGTCATTTGTTAACTTATCTTTTTCTTTAGTAAAAATTCCGTGTTTTGAACCATCATAATTAGCATTCATAGCACGTAAACCACCCACTAAAACGGTCATCTCTGGGGCAGTCAATGTTAATAATTGTGCCTTATCAACTAATAATGCTTCTGTTGCAACAGTGTATTTTGTTTTCAAATAGTTACGGAAACCATCTGCAGTTGGCTCTAAAACTGCCATTCCCTTAACATCTGTTTGTTCTTGAGTAGCGTCCATCCTACCTGCTGTAAAAGGAACACTTACCGGATATCCTGCATTTTTAGCAGCCACTTCTACGGCATAGACCCCAGAAAGCACAATTAAATCAGCCATAGAAATTTTTCTTACTGTATTTTTAGCATTGAAATTTTTCTGTATTTTTTCAAGAAGAGGTAATACTTTATTCAATTGGTTTGGATTATTTGCCGCCCAGTTTTTTTGTGGTTCTAAACGAATTCTTGCTCCATTTGCTCCTCCCCTTCTATCAGAACCACGGAATGTAGAAGCTGAAGCCCATGCAGTTGAAACTAATTCACTAATTGACAAACCAGATTTAGCAATTTCTGCTTTAAGCGCGATAATATCTTTGTCATTTACCACTTGGTGATTCAAAGCTGGAATTGGGTCTTGCCAAATTAAATCTTCTTTTGGTACTTCTGGGCCTAGATAAGTTGTTTTTGGCCCCATATCTCTGTGTGTCAATTTAAACCAAGCTCGAGCAAATGCGTCATTAAATGCATCTTGATTTTCTAAAAATCGTCTAGAAATTTTTTCATAGATTGGATCAAATCGTAAAGATAAATCTGTAGTTAACATATACGGTTTTTGCTTTTTTGTTTTATCAAAAGCATCTGGAATAATCTTATCTTCTGTTTTAGCAACCCATTGTTTTGCTCCTGCTGGGCTTGTTGTCAATTCCCAGTCATATTTAAATAAGAATGTTAAATAATCGTGGCTCCATTTTGTAGGTGTAGAAGTCCATGTAACTTCTAGACCAGAAGTAATTGCATCGGTGCCTTTACCTGATTTATAATCACTTTTCCAACCAAAACCTTGTTCTTCAATTTCAGCTGCTTCAGGTGCCTTGCCTACGTGTTTTGCATCGCCTGCACCATGGGTTTTACCTAAAGTATGTCCTCCTGCAATTAAAGCTACCGTTTCTTCATCATTCATACCCATTCTACCAAAAGTTTCTCTAATATCCTGGGCTGCTAAGATTGGATCAGGGTTACCATTTGGCCCCTCTGGATTTACATAGATCAATCCCATTTGTACTGCAGCCAGTGGAGATTCCAACTTTCTTCCTTCAGAATAACGTTGATCATCCAACCACTTTGTTTCTGAACCCCAATAAACATTAGTCTCTGGCTCCCATACATCAGCTCTTCCACCAGCAAAACCAAAAGTTTTGAATCCCATTGATTCTAAAGCAACATTTCCTGTTAGAATCATCAAATCGGCCCATGAGATTTTATTGCCATATTTTTGCTTGATTGGCCATAATAATCTTCGTGCTTTATCTAAATTTCCATTATCTGGCCAACTATTTAATGGTGCAAATCGTTCCTGTCCTGCTCGTGAACCTCCTCTACCATCGCCGGTTCTATAAGTTCCAGCACTGTGCCAAGCCATTCGAATAAACAACCCACCATAATTACCAAAATCAGCTGGCCACCAGTCTTGTGAATCGGTCATCAAATCACGTAAATCCTTTTTTAAAGCAGCATAATCTAATTTTTTAAACTCTTTAGCATAATCAAAGTTTGATCCCATTGGATTAGACAAATTCGAATTTTGACGCAATAGGTCCAAATTTAATTGATTGGGCCACCATTCTTTGTTTTTGTTTGTTTGTGCACTTCCTTTTTCAGCAGGAGTTCCATGTGGCATAGAACCATCCTTAGCAGTTTTACCCGTAACAGGACAAGTAGCTTCTTGAGCTTTACCGAAAGTTGCTATAAACATGCATGTTAATAAAATAACTTTTTTCATATTACAAATAATTAAAGATTAGATATATCAAAATTGTAATTTATATTCATTTAAAATACATCAAGCCTAATGTTATTAATTATTTCATTATAAGTTTTAATTATGGTTAAACAAAAAATAAATTATATTTATCTATGCCATTTTTTAATAACGTATAGATATAAAAAAACCTCTCACAAGGAGAGGTTTAATTATATATTAATAAAGAATTACTTATTCTTTGATTAATTTGATCGTTTTTTCGTTAAGATTTGAATCTGTAACTTTTGCAAAGTAAACACCTTGATTTAATTCTGAAATAGATAAACTTTCGTTTGCGGCTGCATTATTGAAAGATTTAACTAATTGACCTGTTAAATTAAAGATTTGAACTTTAGTAACATCAGCATTAATTGTGAACATTCCTTTAGTAGGGTTTGGAACTAAAGAGAAAGAAGTGTCACCAAATTGATTAACTGACATTGTTGTAGTAAAGTTATAATCTCCGGTTACTCTATTTAAAGTTATATCATAATTACCAGCAGTAGTTACTACAATATTATTACCCCCTTGAGTTGCTGTTCCTGAAGGGAATGCAGGATTACCCCAGTTTACAGTCCAAGCATTATTTGCTCTAAATTTACACTCACTTGCTGTTAATGCAACATTTGAAACCGTGTAAGTTACTCCATCAGTTGTTGTTAATACTGTTGCATCCACTTCACCAGCTGCACCAGTTGGCCATCCTGTTGGAGTAGCTCCTCCTACAAGAGCAATTGTTGGAAAAGAAAAATTATAAGCACCGGTTACTCTGTTAAATGTTACATCATAGGTACCAGCTGCTGATACTGCAATGTTATCTCCTCCTGGTGTTCCTGTTCCTGATGGAAATGCAGCATTACCCCAATTTATATTCCAATCATTATTTTGACGGAATTTAGCAGAACCAACTGTACAAGCTAATTTATCTATTTTATAATTAACCCCATCAGTAGAAGTCAATTGATTAGGATCATTACCAGTAAAAGGAGGCCATCCACCTACCGCGTCTCCAACAATACTTACAGGAGGAATTAATACAAAAGTATAAGCGCCTGTAGCAATATTAATTGTAATTGAACTAAAAAATGCAGCAGGAACCGGAATAAAATCTGTGCTGTTAATTGCAGTCCCTGTTGGAAAAGTTGTTCCTCCAGAAACCTGGCCATCAACATCAAATTGAACAGTGCCAGAAAGTAATGTTGTATCTGAAATACTATAAGTATCTGGTCCAGATAAATTCATAAGTATTCCTCCAGAAGTTGAAACCCCTGAACCAACTAACTTAACAACTGGTAGAGGTGCTCCTGGTGCGAAATTATAAATACCTGTAGAAGTGTCTAAAGTCACTGTGTAAACACCACCAGTTGGTACAATTATATCTCCCTGACTTGTACCTACAGCGGTTGGAAAGGCTCCTGCCCACTCTAAACCTGCTCCGCCCCAAGTATTATTTGCACGAAGTTTACATGGACCAGCGGCAATTGTAAGGTTTTCGATCTTCCAATTATTTGCATCAATTTGAGTTAATTGATTAGGATCATTACCTGCAAATGGAGGCCATCCACCAACTGCTGTACCAACAATTGCAACCGAATTGATTTGAGCATTCATTCCGAATGACATAATAATTGTCGCAAAAAATAATAGTAATTTTGTTTTCATAAGTTATTATTAAATTAAAGTTTATAATTAGTTAAGCAAATTTAAAATTTATTTGCAATAATTTATTTAAAGTGAAAAAAAAAGTGAAGCGAAAACGATGTAGTGTTAATAAATACATTATTTAATGCCTTCATAATGAATAATTAATAAATCGTTTCCTGTTTTTTTCTCCAATTATTGTTTAATTAATTTAAATGTTTTTTCATTATTGTTGATGTCAAATACTTTTACCAAATACAATCCATTATTCAAATCTGAAATTTCATAAAAATCCGTTTTTGATTTATTCTGAAAAGATTTCATTAATTGCCCCGTAATGGAATAAATAAATACTTTGGATAAATCATAATTTATTGAAAAAACATTAGTTGTTGGGTTGGGAAACAAGCTAATGTCACTTAGTTCATTAAAATTATCAGAATTTAAATTTGCAGGTTGGTTTCCATATATTCTAAATCCACCTGCTTCAATATTAATTGCATCTGTAGTATTATTTACAATAAACTGTGAATTATCCATCAAGTTGTACCATGTGCCTGCATAAGGAAAGTTTGGCGTGACATTAATTGCTGTAACATTAAAATTTGATAAAACCACCACATTTTTTAAAGTGGTTATGGGCGCAGCATTATCATATATATATATTTTTGGCTGTAATGTTGTTCCCGAATTAATAGAGTAATCTTTACTAAATACAGGGTTATTCTTTTTTAAATCTATAATTTTTGCATAATTATTATAAATTGCACTTCTATTTGCATCTCCTAACCAATTATTTGTCCATTGTAATTGTGGTTTTGTGTCTAATTTACAATCTCCAGAAATAGCATCTGATGTTGTGTTGACAGTTCCATTGTTACAGGTAAAAATTGAATCATTATAACCTAACTCTGCAAAATGCCAAATCATTTTTGGCCCTGGAATTAGTATTGAAACTGCAGCTAT
>JBILNU010000054.1:0-12416 GCA_044374815.1 Flavobacterium sp. | reverse complement strand
GGAGATAACTGTGATTTCGTTTCAAGGTTTTTTACCCCACAAGCATCAATTTTAGAAGACCCTGTAACCGGTTCTGCACATTGTTCTTTAATCCCATTTTGGGCGAAAAAACTTAATAAAAAAGAACTTTATGCTGAACAAGTTTCTGAACGATTGGGCAAGTTGTATTGTGAAGACAAAGGAGACCGAGTAATTATTAGTGGACAAGCAAAAACGTATTCAATTGGAGAATTTTGGACAGAATAAAACTACTTCTAAAAGCACCTGAAACAAATTGTCAATTTAGTGGTAAATATAGCTTTGTGCTTCAAAAATCCACCCGAAAGCAAAGCCAAGACCCTTAAGTAAAAAGGTATTTATGGCTACTCGCCATTAGGAATTGTGTTAAGATTAATTATTTTGCTCTTGAAAAACTTCCAATAAATAATCGGGGGAAATCAAACGTGTAGGTGATTGTTTCATGGCTTTTAGCACGCGCTTCATAGCAAAAGGATCCAACCCCATTTCAATACCAATTTCATGAATCCGTTTTTCTTCGCGCTCGTGCAAGACTCCATCGCAGTGCATTAAGAGTGCCAATCGGTAAAATTGCTGAATGCGCTCAAAGTCGTCTTTGATTACTTCACTTTTATTTTCAGAATGAAACAACTGCTGAAATTCGGCTGAATCAATTCCTAAATCATCCGCAATCAAAGAAAGAAATAGGTATTCGTTATCGTGCAACTTTCCGTCCACCACTGCAAAAGCAATCATATCGGATAATAAACTTAATTTTTGTGCTTGGGTATTATTCAAAATGTTTATTTTTAGCTAAATTATTCTTTTTCTTGTAATCTAACCGCTATTGAATTGAAATTTATATTGACCTTATTATCGGTATTCTCTTTTTTATTTGCTGCTGCTCAAAGTACTGCCAGTAAAAATGTAAGCACTTTTACTCTTGAAGCTCCGCAACTGCATTGCAGTAAAAAAATATGGCTGTACCTACCCGAAAATTATTCAAAATCTGATAAAAAATATCCGGTGATTTATATGCATGACGGACAAAATTTAATGGATGTCATGACCTCCTATGCCGGCGAATGGAGTGTAGATGAAACGCTAGATAGCTTGAAAGCTCAAGTCATCGTCATTGGCATTGAGCATGGTGGCGAGAAAAGAATGGAAGAATTAACACCCTATAAAAATGAAAAATACGGTGGTGGAAATGCAGACAATTATCTGAAATTTATTGTAGAAACTTTAAAACCTTATGTAGATAAAAACTACCGCACCAAAACCAATGCTAAAAACACAGCTATTTGGGGAAGCTCATTGGGCGGATTGGTTTCCTTTTATGGAGCGCTAAAATATCCTGAAGTATTTGGAAAAGTGGGTTGCTTCTCTCCTTCTTTTTGGTTTAACCGAAAAGAAATTTTCGAAGTAATGAATCAAACCAAATCCTTCAAAACCAAAATCTATTTTCTTTGTGGCGATAACGAAGGCGATGCCGATATGGTGGAAGATCTCAATAAAATGGAGTATCAAGTCAACACCAAACGCTGTGAATGCCAAATGCTGAATAAAAAACTTATTGTTAAAGGCGGAAAACACAATGAAAAATTATGGCGCGAAGGTTTTAAAAAAGCGTACCTTTGGCTTTTCTAGAAGTATGAAGACGGAAGTTGGAAGTTGGAAGAAAAAAAAATAAAAATAAACTTAGAACCTTAGAAACTTAGT
Source organism: Flavobacterium sp. (assembly GCA_044374815.1). GTDB lineage: Bacteria > Bacteroidota > Bacteroidia > Flavobacteriales > Flavobacteriaceae > Flavobacterium. The sequence goes on along the minus strand of JBILNU010000054.1, from coordinate 10,697 downwards.
TTCTTAGCACCTTAAAAAAAAATGAACAACAACGATATTTTCAAAAAACTACGCGTAGCCTTAATGTTGCGTGACGACCAAATAGAAGAAATTTTAAAGCTGGTTGACTTCCGAATGTCAAAAGGTGAATTGGGTAACTTTTTTAGAAGTGAAGACCACCCAAAATATATGGAATGTGGCGACCAAGTGTTGCGAAATTTCCTTAACGGATTGGTTATTTACTTAAGAGGAACGAAGGAGAGTCCGAAAATACCTGCCGAAGTCATTGCTAAACACAAAACAGAAGCTAGGCCAAAAACGGAAGGTGCTCCTAAAAAGGAATTCAAACCAAAAACCGATTTCAAGAAAAAACCAGGTTCGAATCCAAAATTTGCACCCAAAAAACAAACTAAGAAAATTGAAATTGTAGAAAAAGTGCAATACAAAAATGGTAAAAATACCAAAGGTTAAATAAAAAAATCCCGAGCAAAACTCGGGATTTTCTATATAAAGTAATTTTCTTTAAATTAAGAAAGCGCTTTTTGCACTTGGTCTGCTGCTTCTTGAAATTGTACCGCAGATAAAATTGGCATCCCAGAATTGTCAATTAATTCTTTAGCAATTTCTGCATTGGTACCTTGCAAACGAACAATGATTGGCACTTTAATAGCGTCACCCATGTTTTTGTAAGCATCAACAACTCCTTGAGCAACACGATCACAACGAACGATTCCTCCAAAGATGTTAATCAAAATCGCTTTTACATTAGGATCTTTTAAGATGATTCTAAAAGCCAACTCCACACGTTTCGCATCAGCTGTTCCTCCAACATCTAGGAAGTTTGCAGGCTCAAAACCAGCATATTTAATTAAATCCATTGTTGCCATTGCTAGTCCCGCTCCGTTTACCATACATCCAACGGTACCGTCAAGATCTACATAATTTAAACCAGCCTCTTTAGCTTCAACTTCAATTGGGTTTTCTTCTTTAATGTCACGCATTTCCGCATATTTTGGTTGACGGTATAACGCGTTATCATCAATATTTACTTTTGCATCAACAGCAAGAATTTTGTCATCAGAAGTTTTTAAAACCGGATTGATTTCAAACATAGAAGCATCCGATCCGATGTAAGCATTGTAAAGTGAATCAATAAATTTCACCATTTCTTTAAAAGCATTTCCAGAAAGACCTAAGTTAAAAGCAATTCTTCTTGCTTGAAAACCTTGTAATCCAACAGCTGGATCAATTTCTTCTGTGAAAATTAAATGTGGTGTATGCTCAGCAACTTCCTCAATGTCCATTCCACCTTCAGTAGAATACATAATCATATTTCTACCATTTGCTCTGTTTAATAAAACCGAAACATAGAATTCAGAAGTTTCACTTTCTCCAGGATAGTATACATCTTCAGCAATTAATACTTTATGCACTTGCTTTCCTTCCGGCGGAGTTTGAGGCGTAATTAATTGCATACCAATAATTTGACCCGAAATTTCAGCAACTTGATCTAAGTTTTTAGCCAACTTAACACCACCACCTTTTCCTCTTCCACCAGCGTGAATTTGAGCTTTAACTACATACCAGCTAGTGCCAGTTTCTTCTGTAAGTTGTTTTGCAGCAGCAACTGCTTCAACCGGATTATTAGCCACAATACCACGTTGTACGCGTACACCATATTTTGCTAATATCTCTTTTCCTTGATATTCGTGTATGTTCATAATAAAATTTTGTCTTTTTATAAAGTGCCACAAATGTAATTAATTAGTCTCAATTGATAAAGTAAATGTATATCAATTTAGTAACTTTTATTTAAAATAATATGCATCAAATTTGAATTACAAAAACTGACAAATGCTATTTATTTAAAACTTCCAACAACACCTTTCCTTCCGTTCCGTTAGGAAGAGTAATTTTTAATTTTAGAGCTAAAGTTGGGGCAATTTGAGTAATTTCTTTATGGTCATGCGTTTCTCCTTTTGGCACATTCCAACCATAAAATAGTAAGGGAACATGGGTGTCATAGGTGTATGGTGTACCATGTGAAGTTCCTGTTGCACCATATTCTATGTAACCTGGCTTGTCTAAAATTACCAGATTTCCGTTTTGAGTTGCATCGTAACCTTTATTAATCATATTTAAAAAATAATCATTTCCATTAGAATTTTTGATATCCTCTTCAGTATACACTTTTTTTACATGTTCCTGAGTCATTAAAAAATCAATAAATGATTTTTCAACAATTGAATAAATTAGTCCTTTTTCTTTTATTTTATCTTTGTTTAAATACAAATTAAAATTAGAATAATTAGTAACAAAATCTTCGTTGTAAGTGTCTGTCGAGAATTTTTTTAAGCCTTTTGAAATTTCTTTATATTCAATATTTTTTACATTTAATTTATTATTTTTTAAATAATTGGCATTTTCAGCACAAGCATGATCAGCGGTTAAAAAAAGTAGATAATTATCTTTTCCTATGTTTTTATCCAAATAATTTAATAAATCAGTAATTGTTTGGTCTAATCTCAAATAGGTGTCTTGTAATTCCATTGAGCGTGGACCTAAAATATGCCCAACATAATCGGTTGAAGAGAAACTTATTGCTAAGAAATCGGTATCATCATCTTTTCCTAAAGCTTCGTTTTCAATTGCTTTAATAGCAAAATCTGCTAAAATGTTATTACCAAAAGGAGTTGCTCTCAATATACCCGCATCATTTTTTTCATATATTTTTTTTAAATCATAGGGAAAAATAGGTTTGTCAACTCCATATAATTTACCTTCGTAGGGACTGTCATCAGGATCACTCTCGTTGTAAGATGCTTTAGGTTTAAACAAATCCCATCCTTGATTGATATAATTTAAGTAATTTTTTTGATTATTAAAATCGTTTACCCAATCTGGTAATTTTTCTCCATAGAAAGTACTCGAAATAAATGCTCCGGTTTTACTGTACCAAAAAGCCCAATTGGCAAAATGTCCAGCAGGTAAAATAGCACCTCTGTCTTTTAAACTCATCCCGATTACTTTACCTTTAAAGTTGGTACCCATTCGGAGTTCATCTGTAATTGTAGTTGAAAGCAAATTTTTTGGTGACATCTCGCCTTCAGATTTTGATCCATTACCAAGAGTTTTTACCGTTTCATCATCGGTACAATAGCGTTCTTTACTTGTAGATCTATTATACCATTCGTTGCCAATAATTCCATTAACAGAAGGGGTTGCACCAGTGTAAATTGAAGCATGCCCAGGAGCTGTATAGGTTGGCATATAATTAAAATGTGCATTGTGGTAAACATATCCTTTGTTCATTATGCGCTTGAAACCATTTTCGGTAAAATCATTTTGAAAACGGTATAAATATTCCATTCTCATTTGATCCACCACTATTCCAACTACCAATTTTGGTCGTTCTTGTGCATTGAGATTCATAACAAAAATGAAAATAAAAAAGCAAAGTGATTTTTTCATGATAAATATTTTTTACAAAATTACAAATTTTGATTGGGGCAGTACAATAAGAAATCGTTAAGAAGTGTCTTAAAAACAGGAAGAAATTAGGGCTTTTTTAGCCTCTTCAAATTCAGAGATAATATCTTTTATAATGACTTCAACCGGTTTTATATCGTGTATTAGCCCAGCAATTTGACCGATTTCTAGTTCGCCTTCAACTAAATCGCCTTCAAACATCCCTCGTTTCGCACGGCGTTTTCCTAATAAATTCTCCAAGTCTTCTTTGGTAGGGCCTGTGGTGTACAATTCCAATACATCAGCACAAAACTTATTCTTTATCAATCGAACTGGAGCCAATTCTTTTAGCGTCAAAATGGTATCCCCTTCTCCTGTTTCTATAACTGTTTTTTTGAAATTATCGTGAGCTGAACTTTCGGTAGAAGCTACAAAACGACTTCCCATTTGAACTCCATCCGCACCTAGAACCATTGCAGCAAGCATTCCACGTCCAGTAGCAATTCCGCCTGCAGCAATTAATGGAATTGAGATGTTTTCTTTCACCATAGGAATTAAAGTCAAAGTAGTTGTTTCTTCTCTTCCATTATGTCCACCCGCTTCAAATCCTTCTGCAACCACAGCATCTACACCGGCTTCTTGTGCTTTTAAAGCAAATTTTGAACTGCTTACCACATGTACCACCGTAATTCCGTTTTCTTTCAAAAAAGGGGTCCATGTCTTTGGATTTCCTGCCGAAGTAAATACAATTTTCACCCCTTCCTCCACAATAATATCCATAATTTCTTGAATATTGGGATACAACATGGGCACATTCACTCCAAAAGGTTTGTCGGTTACTTTCTTACATTTCTGAATGTGCTCTTGCAAAACTTCGGGATACATTGAGCCCGCACCAATCAAACCCAATCCACCACTATTACTAACAGCACTCGCTAATTTGTATCCACTATTCCAAATCATTCCTCCTTGAATAATTGGATATTTTATATTGAAAAGTTGGGTGATTCTGTTCATTATTCTTTGATTATTTTACCGGTTTGGGTCATTGAACTACTTTGAATTTTGTAAAAGTAAATTCCGGGTTGTAAGTCATCCAATGAAATAGTTGAAAGAGAATTTAATATAGTCTTCTCAAAAACTACCTGCCCTAAAGCATTGTAAAAAACAACTTGAGCCTTATTTGTTTCGTTTGGAAATGATAGTGTTAAATTACTTGAGATTGGATTTGGATAAAGTTCAAAACTATTTTTTGTATTTTGTGGCATGGATAAATTTGCAATATTCAAAGCCAATTGAAAATCGGGAATTCCATATCCAAATAAATTATCTGGAGTCAGAAAACGATCCGCCGCTTGTTTCACAAATTGAACAATTTGAGCATTTGTTGCCCAAGGAATTGCTTGCCAAAAACAAGCTATCATACCGGCTATAATTGGACACGAAAACGAAGTCCCACTAGCTGTAACAATACTTCCAGCGGTGTTTGATAATACCGAACTTTGTCCTTGTGCCATAACATCGGGCTTAACACGTAAATCAAAACTTGGTCCAATAGAACTGAAAGATGCATACGATCGGTCTGCTTTTACAGCACCAATAGCCAATACATTATTAGCTTCGGCAGGAACTCCTATATGGGGATCTGCACTATTTGCAGAATTTCCGGCACTTGCAACTACCACTATTCCTTTGCTAAACGCAATATTTGCTCCTTTTGAAGCAAATGCTGTATTTCCGGTCATTTGCGAATAAGTATAACTGTAATTTGGATTGTCATAACCAAAATAACCCAAGGAAGAGGTAATAATATCCGCACCTAATCGATCGGCTTCTTCTGCTGCTTGTACCCAATAACTTTCTTCAACAGGATTCTCTGAGGCGACATCTTCTGTGATATACAAATAATAACTTGCATCTGGCGCTGTTCCAACCAACTGATTGTCTGTATATCCACCCATACAAGATAAAGTCATTGTCCCATGATTGTGTAACTCATATAAATTAGTACTTTGACTTACATAATTGTACCCACCTAAAATTAAATTGTTGGTGAATAATCTTTGAAAAGGTTGCGCGGTGTCAACACCTAAAAAACCCGAATCTAAAACTGCGATGATTTTGCCTGATCCAGTGTAATTGGTTTGATGCAATAAATGGCCGTTTAGCATTTGTATTTGATTGGCTGAATTTCCATAATTAAAACTTTGCTGAACTTCCAAAGATTTATTTACAGGAGAAATAGTTGCTGAAGTAGCCATTTTATTATTTAATGAATTGTCTGCAAAGCGAACATTGTTCACAAATGGCAAAGCAGCTAATGCTTGAATATCAGTAACGCTTCCGCGGATGTGAAGGCAGTTGAGCCATTTGGACTTGGCCATTACGGTTATACCAGTTGCCGAAGCTATTTGGTCAACATAAGTTACTTCAAGAGGTGCATCATTAGTTACTAATGCTATACCCTGTGCTGTTCTTCTATCTAAGGCTTTTTGAGAAAGTTCTGATAAAGGATTACTAAAAAATGCAGCTGCATTTGGCTTATCATTAAAATAAACCCAAGCATCTTCTTGAGAAAAAGACACATAAGCAGTAAATAAAGTAATTATAAGTATCAGTTTCTTCATAGTTTTTTAATTAATAAGTCTAAATTACGAAATAACTCCCGAACCAACTAATTCTTCGTCAACATTCCAGGCTACAAACTGACCTTGGGTAATTGCCGATTGCGATTGATTAAATACAACATAAAGGCCGCTTTCAAATTGATACAAGGTAGCTTTTTGCAATTCTTGTCTATAGCGAATGCGTGCTGTAACTTCCATTGATTGACCATATTGAAGTTTTAAATCAGGGCGAATCCAATGTGCTTCTGAATTTTCAATTCGCAATGCTTTTTGAAATAAACCAGGATGCCCATGGCCTTGACCTGTATATATTTCATTGGTTTTTACATTTGTAGCAATAATAAATAAGGCTTCTTTGGTTCCGCCCACATTCAAACCTTTTCGTTGCCCGATAGTAAAAAAGTGTGCGCCTTGGTGTTTTCCAACAACTTTTCCCATTGAGGGTAAATAAGTAATTGGAGTAGATTCATATATCAATTCCTCTTCTAAATTAGCAAATGTTGGTTTTTCTCGGTTATAAATTTCATTATTTTCAGCAACTTCATAAATTACACCTTCTTTGGGTTGTAATTGCTGTTGCAAAAACTCCGGAAGCCTAACTTTGCCTATAAAACAAAGCCCTTGTGAATCTTTCTTTTCAGCAGTAATTAACTCCATTTTGGCCGCTATTTCTCGAACTTGAGGTTTGGTTAATTCGCCAATTGGAAATAAGGCTTTAGCCAATTGTTCTTGCGATAATTGACATAAAAAATAGGATTGGTCTTTGTTTCCGTCTTTACCGGCTAGCAATTGATAGATTGGTTTTTCATCAATTTCTACTTCGCCTTTTCGGCAATAATGTCCGGTTGCTACATAATCCGCACCCAAACTTAAAGCAATTTTCATAAAGACGTCAAACTTAATTTCACGGTTGCATAAAACATCTGGATTAGGAGTTCTCCCTTTCTCGTATTCGTGAAACATGTAGTCAACAATTTTTTCTTTGTATTGTTGACTTAAATCAACGGTTTGAAAAGGAATTCCAAGTTTTTCGGCAACCAAAAGCGCATCGTTACTGTCTTCAAGCCAAGGACATTCATTAGAAATCGTCACCGAATCATCGTGCCAATTTTTCATAAAAAGACCAATAACCTCAAAACCCTGTTCCTTTAAAAGATAGGCTGCAACGCTAGAATCAACACCACCAGAAAGACCAACTACTACACGCTTCATGTTTCAAAATCCGATTAATTTAAGTTACAAATTTACATCAAATAATAAAAAAAAGTATATGCTTTAATTGTTAAAACATATACTTAAGTAAATTTTATTTATTTGCTATTTATTCTTCTTCTCGAGTAATTTCTCTTTTTACAAATTTTCGGGGCTTTTTTGTAGTCATATTCTCTTTGGTAATTTTACCATTCGTATTGAATTCCCAAATTCCCTCTTTTTTACCTTTTACAAATAAACCCTTTGCAACAATAACATTATCAGGACTTCTAAAAATAGCCAGCCCATCAAATTCTCCATTTTTATAAATAGATTCTTCTAATATAATTCCGCTTTCTGTATACTTTTTATAAGACCCCTCTTTTTTTCCGTTTTTATAATTGGCTTCTTCGGCAATTTTACCACTTGGATAAGTTACTTTTCGCAATCCATTTAATTTTCCATTTACATAATTCTCAGAAGTCATAATTACCGAAGAATCTTCATGGTAGTATTTCCATTCGCCAACATATAACTTGTTCACCAATTTTCCATCGCTTACTTTATTCCCTTTTTGATTGTAAAAAATGGTGTAACAAGAATTGTCTTTTGAATTAAAATCTCTTGTAGCAATTACAGTTCCTGCATTGGTATCATCAAAGAATTTAAAAATACCTATTTCCTTACCGTGATCAAATGTTCCTTCATAGCGAGGTCGCTTTGATTGTTCATAAACTCCTTTCCAAATACCGTGTTTTTTTCCGTTAGCATCTATTTGATTGATTTCTTGTGCGAACAATGAAACCGAATAAAACAATAGGATTACTAAATATTTCATGGTTGTAATTTAATTTTATTATAACTACATTTTTGTTTTTTTAGTATAAATCAAAAGATAAAAAGCCATCATTTCTGACGGCTTTTAAATTATTTTTTTCCTTTTGCTTTTTGCTCTTCTGCCTGTTCCATCACTTCACGAAGCTTCTTTTGAAACTTACCTTCTTTGACAGGTTTTGTTTTATTTTCTTGAATTTGAGCATGAATTTTATCGCTATCAATGAAATACTTTTTGATAACTAACATAATTCCAATTGTAATTAAGTTGGACATAAAGTTATATAAACTTAAACCAGACCCATAACTGTTGAAGAAAATTAACATCATAATTGGAGAAAGATAAATCATCATTTTCATAATTTTGGTCATGTCAGGCATACCCTCTTGTTGAGGCTGAGCCATTTGATTATCTCCCGAAGTCATCTTCATATAGAAGAAAATTGCAATTGCTGCTAATATTGGAAACAAACTTACATGGTCTCCATAAAAAGGAATATTAAATGGTAATTTTAAAATTTGATCAAAAGAAGACAAGTCATCTGCCCAAAGGAAAGGTTTTTGTCTTAATTCAAAAGCAGATGGGAAGAATCGGAACGAAGCCACTAAGAACGGCATTTGAATTAATGCCGGAATACATCCTGCCATTGGATTTACACCAGCTTTAGAATACAACTTCATTGTTTCTTGTTGTCTTTTTACTGGATCTTTGATTTTCTCGCTAATTTCTGTAATTTCAGGTCGTAATACTTTCATTTTAGCTTGAGATAAAAACGATTTAAAAGTAATAGGCGACATTGCAATTTTAATTAATATGGTAAAAATGATGATTGCCAATCCATAAGACATGAATCCTCCTAAGAACCCAAATAATGGAATAAAAATCAATCGATTAATCCAACCAAAAATTCCCCAACCTAGAGGTATAACTTTATCTAAATTTTTACCTTCATAAGAACTTAATACTTTATAATCGGTTGGCCCAAAATACCAATTCATTTTATAATCCAACTCTCCTTTACTATTATAAGCTAATGGCAGTGAAGATTTAAATTCTTTTGTAAAAACAGTATCTACTTTTTCATCATTCACTAAAGAAGATGAATTAATTTTAGCAGTTTTAAATGGTGTATTAGTTAATAAAATAGTAGAGAAGAAATGTTGTTTATAAGCAATAAACGATGCGTTTTCTGGAGATTCTTCTTGATCACTTCCTTGTGAAACATAATCAATTTTACCTTCTTCATATTCAAAATATACTTCAGTATTTTGATTCTCATAGTTTATACTTTTTTCGTTTCTATAAGTTTTTAAATCCCACTCTAAATTAGTTTCTTTAGATGTATTTAAAGCCGAACTTAATCCTTGTGAACGAAGGTCAAAATCTACCATATAATCGTTTGGCTTCAAAGTATAATTGTACTCTAAGAAAGTAGTCGACCCCGTTTTTAACTTCATAGACAACACTTTGTTTTCTCCTACCTGTTTAAACGAAGGTTCAAAAAACAAATCTTTAGTATTTAAAACACGATTGTCTTTAGTTTGTAATGCCAAATTAAAATTAGCATTGTTGTTTTTAATCAATTCAACTAACTGCCCGGAACCTTTAGCAAATTTTTCATATTTTTTTAAAATTGCCTCAGATACATACCCTCCTTTATTTGAAATAGTTAGTTTAACTAAATCATTTTCTAAAACGGTGTAACCTTCTTTTGCAGTTGGAAGTGATGCCGAATAAGCAAAACTACCCAAGGAACTTTGTAATTTTTGTTTTTTTACAGTGTCATTAACTTCAGTATCAACTACAACGGCAGCAACTTCTTTAGTAGCAACTTCCTTAGCTTTCTTTTGTTTGTCAATTTGGGCTTGTTTCGCTTTTTCGACTTGTTCTTTTTGTTCTGTTTTCTGACTGTTATACATCATCCACATCACGATAAGGAAAATTAACCCAAAGCCAATTATCGAATTCTTGTCAAATTTCTTTTCTTCCATTATTGTTTATATTTTTAATAAATCGAAATGACTTACTGGTTTTTATTTTTTGTTTTTCACCATTGAAGCTACAAAGCTAACAAAAATTGGTTGCGGATTTGCTACAGTACTTTTGTACTCGGGATGGTATTGTGCACCAATAAAAAACGGATGTTCTTTAATTTCAACAATTTCTACCAAACCAGTATCTGGGTTGATTCCAGAACTTATTAAACCTGCTTTTTCTAGATCGGCAGCATATTTATTATTGTACTCATAACGGTGACGGTGGCGCTCTTCTATTTGTGATTTACCATAAATTGATTTTGCCAAAGTACCTTCTTTGATATCACATTTCCATGAACCCAATCGCATGGTTCCTCCTTTATCGGTTATGGTTTTTTGGTCTTCCATTAAATCAATTACCGGATTGCTGGTATTCGGATTCATTTCGGTAGAATTAGCATCGGTTAAACCCAATACATTTCTAGAATATTCAATAACCGCCATTTGCATTCCTAGACAAATTCCGAAAAACGGAAGATTGTTTTCTCTTGCGTAACGAACGGTTTCTATTTTCCCTTCTATTCCTCTTTCACCAAATCCTGGAGCTACCAAAATTCCATC
>JBILNU010000053.1:0-12470 GCA_044374815.1 Flavobacterium sp. | reverse complement strand
AAAGATTTACAGATTTTAGCAGCAGCTACATAATTATCATAAGTCCCATTAGGATTTGGATAATCAATAATTGCTTGGTAATTTTTTAATTCTCTAAATAGACCATCCCAAATAGATGCATAAAAACCATTATCTAAATTTAATTGTAATTCTTTATCAAATCCATTTCCAAAAGACTGAACGTTTCTTGTCCATGAGTTCATAAATACGTTACCTAATTGGTTCATACTTCCAACTTGCACTCTGTAAGTAGATACTTGTGCACCTGGCAAAAGTTTACTTGGAGTAGCTTTGTCAAAAGTTAATTGATTTGGACTGTCATTAACATCCAAATACTGATCGCACGATAAGAAAGCTAATGCTAATATCGGCACTAAAAATTTTAATTTTTTCATTTTCTTTTATTTTTTAGAATGTTAAATTCATAGTAAATCCGAAAGTTCTTGTACTTGGATATTGACCAATGTTGATAATACCTTGAGCATTTCCAGTAGTATTAGAAGATTCAGGATCTGCATAACCACGATTTTCAAGACCATTATTAGCTTTTAATAATGAACCATCAGCTAAGAAAATAAATGGGTTTCTTGCATTAATTCCAATTCTGAAAGATTCTAAGCCTGCTTTTTCAATTAATTTTTTAGGTAGGCTGTAGCTCAATGCTAACTCTCTAATTTTAAGAGCAGAAGCGTCAATTACATTCGCTTCTCCAACAGCTCTATAAGTAGTTGTAAAGTAGTTTAATACTCCTACAGAACTAGCATCATTAGCAACAGGAGTAGTATTTACTGCACCAGTTGTAGTAACAGAACCTGGAACAACAATTCCTTGAGTTCTATCAAATCCAGCTGTATCCATATCACCTCCAGTAAATAACAATAAGTTTCTAGCAAAAGAGTAAGCAGAAGCACCAACTCTTAAATCAGCAACAGCTGTTAATCTAAATCCTTTGTATTCGAAAGAGTTAGTTAAGCCAAGAATATAATCTGGAACTCCTTTTCCTAATTTTTGGAAAGTAGAAGTTCTTTGTGGTACTCCATTAGCATCAACTATAATATTACCTGCATCATCTCTTACAAATGCAGTACCTTTAATTAACGGGAACTCTTCACCTACTTCAGCAAAGATACCTACTTGAGTATTTGATTGTAAATTCACACTTGTAGCACCAGCTGCCAAAGCAACAACTTTAGTTTTAAATGTAGTATAGTTAGTTCTTATATCCCATTTAAAATTATTTGTTTTAATTGGTGTAAATCCTAAATCAATTTCAAAACCTTTGTTTTCTAATTCCCCAACATTTGTTAAAATAGAAGAGTTACCAGATGCAGAAGATGCAGTAGCTCTAGTGATCAAATCTTTTGTATTTGCTACATAGTAAGATCCTTCTAAAGTAATTCTATCGTTAAAGAAACCTAATTGACCACCAACCTCAAAGGTGTTAACAAACTCAGGTTTGATATTAGGATCTGTTGGAGCTCTATTGTAACCTAATGCCGCTAAGTCATTAAATGGAAAACCTTGTGGAATTGTAGTCAATTCATTTGTTTGGTAAACACCAACAGCTGAAGTATTTCCTACAGAAGTATACGATGCATTAATTTTAGCATAGTTTAATACTTTGTTGTTTTTTAAAGACTCAATTGCTTTAGTAGGAATAAATGAAACCCCTACAGATGGATAGAAATAGGAATTTTTAACTGCTGAAAATTGCTCTAAACGTGCAGTAGCATTTAAGAATAAATAATCTTTATAGTTTAAATCTGCATTCATAAATCCTGCTACGATTCTAGATTGAACGAATCTATTATCTAAAGTAGAAGGGTTAGCAGGATTCAATACGTTAGTAATGTGGTAGAATCCAGGTACATCTAGATTAGCACCTCCTTGAGTAGTAACTCTAAACATTCTATCTTGAATGTTGTTACCAAGGTTAAATTTCAACCCAAGATCTTTAGTTAATTCATAATCAAAGTTAATGATTAAATCTCCGTAGATATTTCTTGTAGAAGATTGATTAGCAAAGAAGCTAGAAGTAGTAGCAGAACCTCCTAATGCCTCATAAGTTTCAGCATCCGCTCCATAATAAGTATAAGGTGCTATACTAAAGGTTGTATTGATATTAGTAAATGCATCTCTATGAGATTGTGCATCAGAATTTCTCATTTGAACGTTTGCTGTATAAGACAAGTCAATGTTCTTGTTTAATTTGTATCCTAAAGTCAATACACCATTAAAAGTGTTTGATCTAGCATCATTTCTAACAGCTTTAGTTATCCAGTAAGGGTTTTGAGCATATACAGTCCAGTGTCCTTCATTACCAGAATTTTTAAATCTTGAAACAGGAACATTGGAAGCAGTTTGAATTAAATCATCAAATAAATCACTATCTGTTTCACTAGTTGTTTGAGTGATGTAGTTAATGTTACCATCAATACTAAATTTACCAAATTTTTTACCAGCTTTAAATAAGAATGAGTTTCTTACCAAATTATCTCCATCAACAACAAAATCTGTAGTTTGTCTGTTTACAGATAAGAAAGCATAAGAATCTTCTCCACCTACATTAAAGTTAAATCCATTTTGATAAACAGTTCCAGTTTGAAAAAATTGTTTGATATTATCTTTAATTGGTTTCCAATCACTGAAAAAGAAGTTTCCATCTGCTTGAGGTAGACCAACAGGTACTTGTGCAGGAAATCCTGGCGTATCAAACGCAGGTCCCCATGAACCATTTTCCCATGGAACAAATGTTGATAATACACCTGGTATACTTGGATCATCAAATCCAGGATCTGATGCCCAACCTTGACCATATTGCGTTTGTACTTCTGGAACAAAGTTTACATTTTCAAAATCAACTGCTGAATTGAATCCAAATGTGAATTTGTCTTTCTTTGCACCTCTTTTAGTGGTAACGATGATTACACCGTTCACCCCTTGCGCACCGTATAAAGCTGCACCTTGCGCACCTTTAACAATGTTAAGATTTTCAATAATTTCTGGAGGCAATTGACCTAATACAGTTGAATTTGAAATAGCACCATCAATAACAATTAATGCTTGGTTATCTCCAGTAATAGTTCTGTTACCTCTCAATACAATTCTTGTACCAGCATTAACACCTTGACTAGTAGTATTTACCTGTAAACCAGATACTTTACCAGCCAACGACTGAATTGCATTTGGGTTAGCAGCTTGTGTTAACTCTCTAGCTCCAATTTGTTTTTGAGCAGAAGTTACTTGGTCCTTGGTTCTTTTAATCCCCATAGCACCCGTAATTACCACATCTTCTAATACTTTAGAAGATTCTTTCAAAGTTACATTGTAACTATTTGCAGAACCTACAGTAACAGATTTTTTTTCATATCCTGAAAAGGAAACTACTAAAACATCACCTGGTTTTGCTTTGATGGAATATTTTCCATCTAAATCAGCTGAAACGCCCTTTGTTGAACCTTTAATTACAACATTAGCGCCAGATAAAGGTAAGTTACCATCGGTAATTGTACCTGTTACAGTTTTCTCTTGTGCAAACGAAAACTGCATTGATAACGCTAATAATAGCGTAAAAATCCATTTGAACTTCGATCTCATATTAATTTTTATTTGAGTTAGTTATCTCGCAAACTTCTTAATAATATCTTAAATAAACAAATGTTTTTCCTAATTATTTTATTTTTTTTATGTTAATTTAATTTCGTTAACTAAATTTGAACTGGCTACAAGGTGTTGCTGATCAATGTATCTATTACTATTTCAGTTAAATAACAGCATTAAATTCTCAAAAAAAATATTATGTTAAAATTAAGATATACCGATTCTATTTTCGAATGTGGAACTGATGAGGCAGGCAGAGGCTGTCTTGCAGGCCCTGTTACAGCAGCTGCAGTATTGTTGCCAGAAGATTTTAATTTAGATTTACTTAATGATTCGAAACAACTATCTGAAAAAACAAGAGAAAAACTCAGACCTATAATTGAAGATCTTGCCGTTTCATTTTCGGTTACTCATATTGAGCCGAATAAAATTGACAAAATAAACATACTTAATGCTTCAATTCTTGCCATGCAAGAAAGTATCTTGAAATTAAAACCTAGACCTAATTATATTATAGTAGACGGAAATCGTTTTAAACCAGTTGAAAACATACCTTATAGTACAATAATAAAAGGAGACTCAAAATTCATGAGTATTGCAGCTGCATCTGTTTTGGCTAAAACATACAGAGACGCCTACATGGATAAAATACATGAAGAATATCCCTTGTATAATTGGAAACAAAACAAAGGATATCCAACCAAGGAGCATCGCGCTGCCATAAAAAAATATGGCCCTACCAAATACCACCGAATGACTTTTAAATTATTAGAGGAAGAATAAATAATTTACTCTTTATATAAAGGTAGATTCAAATAAACTAGAAAAGTGTTTTAAGATTTTTTCTTTTACTTCTTGTTCGTTTATTTTTTCAACTCCAAGTTCTACATTTAGAGAAGTAACAGCTTTACCTTTAATACCGCAAGGAATAATATTATCAAAGTAACCTAAATCGGCATTAACGTTTAATGCAAATCCGTGCATAGTTACCCAGCGGGATGCTCGAACTCCCATAGCACAAATTTTTCTAGCAAAGGGCGTTCCAACTCCAAGCCACACTCCTGTTTCACCTTTACTTCGTGCTCCTATTATATTATATTCGGCTAGAGTAAGAATAATTGCCTCTTCTAGTAAGCGAAGGTATTTATGAATATCAGGGAAGAAATTTTCGAGATCTATGATTGGGTAGCCTACTATTTGGCCTGGTCCGTGATAGGTAATATCACCTCCTCTATTTATTTTATAAAAAGCAGCTCCTTTTTGTTCTAATTGTTTCTCAGATAACAACAAATTAGAAAAATCACCACTTTTTCCTAAAGTATATACATGAGGGTGCTCTACAAATAAAAAATAATTGGAAGTAGGTATTTGGGTCTCCTGCTTTCTGTTTTGAATTTTAGTATCAACAATTTTTTGAAATAGCGATTCTTGATAATCCCAAGTTGCTTTGTAATCTTTTTTTCCTAAATCTTGAAATACTATTTTTTTATTCATTTTTTTGTAAGGCAAAAAAGATTATCCCAAAAATTATTCTATAAAATAAATTGTTTTAGAATAATCCATTTATTTCAGCATCAATACGATTAATAATGCTTCCTAAATCTTCAGGATTATTTAAGAAGTCGCAATTATCAACATCAATTATTAATAATTTGCCTTTAGAATAAGTAGTAATCCAAGCTTCATAACGCTCATTCAATCGACTTAAATAATCAATTGAAATTGAATTTTCATATTCTCTTCCTCGCTGGTGTATTTGTCCAACTAGATTTGGTATTGAGCTTCTTAAATAAATTAGTAAATCTGGTGCTTTAACCAAACTTTCCATTAATTCAAACAAGGATTTATAATTTTCGAAATCTCTATTAGTCATCAATCCCATTGCATGAAGGTTAGGAGCAAAAATATGAGCATCCTCATAGATGGTTCTATCTTGAATAATTTTTTTTCCGCTTTCTCTAATTTGTAGTACTTGACGAAAACGACTGTTTAAGAAATATATTTGTAAATTAAAAGACCACCTTTCCATTTGATGATAAAAATCATCTAAATAGGGATTGTCTACCACATCTTCAAAATGTGGTTCCCATTTAAAATGTTTAGCTAAAAGACGCGTTAATGTTGTTTTTCCGGCGCCAATATTTCCTGCTACAGCTATATGCATTATGGTAAGTTTATTTTATAGTTTGTATTTCCTTCGTTGGTAAAAATAGATAAAATTTGGTCTTTGTAATAAAAATTTCTAAAGGATTTCTCAACAATTTGAATTTTAGTTTGCTTATTGGTTATGAAATCTCTGACAAATAAAGCGTTGCCATTTAAAATCATTATTTTATTTGGTCCAATAATTTGATAAGCGTCGGCCCTATCTAATTCACATACAATCCTAATTTTACCGTACCTATCACAATTTAACCATTGTCCATAATTTGATATCCATTGAAAATAATTATAATCGGTTTGATAATAATTAATTTGTCCATTTATTGGTACGCCAATTTCTTGGTAGAATTTACTCTTTAAATCGTACAAAGCTAATTTTTGATCGACAGAGTTAAACAACCATAATTTATCTTGATCTGCAACTCCTACAGCAGTTATAACTAAGGACCTAGATCGTTCGGATAAATTAATTCGATCTACTTCATTCATCTGATTATCGAGAACTACAATGGTATTAAAATTTTCGTAAAATACAATTATTTTCAATGGATTTAGTATATCAACTTTTGTTACTTCTCCCAAAGAAAGATCTTGAAACTGCATAGTACCCGTGCTACTTTTTTTTATTACTACATTATCTCTAATAAAGTAATAATTTTTATATCCGTCGAATCCAAAAAATTTATCAGCTTTTATAGAAACCGAATCTAAAGCCATTGGAATTATATCTTGGCTACTAGCATTTTTTATAAATACAATAAAAAAGAAAAATATAAAAAGTAGTTTTTTCATTAGGATGCTAAATTACATTAAACAATTTGAACTTTCAAAAAGCATAGTTAAATAATTAACATACCTTTGTAACAAATTAAAGAATCAATCGTCATATTTGCTATTGCAAATTCAAAAAAATATTCAATATGAAAAAAATAGTAATATCATTTTTATTTTTCTTGTCATTTCTATCGTCTTATGCCCAAAAAGACTTCCAAGGTATGGCAGTTTATGAATCAAAAACAAGTACAGCCGATTTCAAAAAACGATTTGAAGGAAACAAAGAAATGACTCCCGACATGCAGAAAATGATTGAGGAGCGAATGAAAAAAATGTTTGAAAAAACTTTTATATTAAATTTTGACAAACAAGCATCGATTTATAAAGAAGAAGAAAAACTAGACACCCCGGGCCAAGGTGGTGGTGGCATGCGGGTAATGAGCTCCTTTATGGGGGGTGGTGGAACCTATTACAAAAATGTAAAAGATAGAAATTACACTGTTGACAAAGAATTTATGGGAAAAGAATTTTTGATAAAAGATTCTTTAGTTACTTATAATTGGATTATGGAAAGTGAATCAAGACAAATAGGCGGTTATACTTGTTACAAAGCAACAACAGTGATTCCTGCTAGTAAAACCGATTTTAGAAATTTCCGTCCAAAAAGAGAGGAAGACAAAAAGAAAGAAGTCAATTCGGATTCTACAAAAACAGATAGCAAAGAAAAGAAAACCAACTTTATGGAAGATATAGAGTTGCCTAAAGAAATTACTGTTACAGCTTGGTACACTCCAGAAATTCCGGTAAACCAAGGTCCGGAAGGATATTGGGGTTTACCTGGACTGATTCTCGAAGTGAACGACGGAAAGACTATTATTTTATGTTCAAAAGTTGTCTTAAATCCAAAGGATAAAGTAGAAATAAAAGCTTCAAATAACGGAAAATCAATTTCTCAAAAAGATTATGACGAAACTGTTACTAAAAAAATGGAAGAATTCCGTCAAATGAATCAAGGTCGAGGTGGCGGTAGAGGTTTTGAAATGAGAATGAACCGATAAATCAAGAAAAGGAAGAAATCTTCCTTTTTTTATTACTAATGCTTAAACTTTTTTCAACTATAAATGTCTAATTATTTCAGTCATAATTATTGATGAAAATTAAAAAATCTAACATGAAAAAAACCATTTTTCTTCTTTTACTTTTTACTACTTGCTTATCATTTGCACAAACTATTCGATTTGAAGGTGTTGTAACCGAAGGTGGAAATTCTCCGCTAGATATGGCGAATATAATGGCGCTTAACACCGCCACTAAAGCAATGGATGCTTACGCTATTACTAACAATAAAGGGAAATTTGTATTAAACTTAAAGAAAAACACTTCCTATGTGATTAAACTTACCTTCATAGGAATGCAAAATAAAGAGATCAATATTACCACTAATGAGGAAAATATTGTTCAAAATATTTCAATGAATTCAGGAGGTATTGAACTAAACGATGTTGAAATTGTTAGAGAAATGCCCGTTTCAATTAAAGGAGATACAATCGTTTATAACGCCGATTCGTTTAAGTCGGGTACTGAAAGAAAACTAGAAGATGTATTAAAAAAACTACCTGGAGTAGAAGTAAATGCTGATGGTGAAGTTGAAGTTGAAGGAAAAAAAGTTACCAAATTAATGGTGGAGGGTAAAGATTTTTTTGACGGAGACACTAAACTTGGTGTAAAAAACATTCCTTCTGATGCTATTGATAAAATCCAAGTGTTACGAAATTATAATGAAAATTCCATACTAAAAGGTGTTGAAAACAACCAAGATAATGTTGCAATGAACATTAAATTAAAGTCGGGTAAAAAGAACTTTTGGTTTGGTGACATTAATGCTGGCGGGGGTTTTGACGATACAAATAAATTTGATCGTTATTTAATTAATCCAAAATTATTTTATTACAACCCTAAATACAGCATAAACATTATTAGCAATTTTAACAATATTGGAGAATTGCCTTTAACTGTTCAAGATTATTTCAAAATGACTGGAGGATTTAGAGGAATGATGAAAAAAGGAGGAAGTTCGTTTAATGTAGCTTCTAACGACTTAGGTATTGGCGCCTTAAGAAACAACAGAGCCAAAGAAATTGAAACAAAATTTGGAGCAACCAACTTTGCATACAATCCTTCTGCATCATGGAATATTAGTGGATTTGGAATTTTATCTTCTTCTACAACAGACTTAGAAACTAAATCGCAAACCAACATATTGAGACCAAATTCTTCACAAATTGCTTCAACAGAAAAACGAGAAGAAATAGCGCACCAAAAAAGTAATTTAAGCTTATTTAAATTAAGCACAATTTATAAACCAAACACTAATTTTCAATTAGATTATGATATATTAACGAAAATTTCTAAACAAGATGAAGAAAATTCTCTTGATAGGGAATCAATAGTTTTAAACAATTCATTAAAGGAGGAAATATTTACTAATAAAACCCAAAACCCTGCTTCAATCAATCAGAATTTGAGTCTTTATTACACTCCAAATGAAAAGAATATTTTTGCATTTGAAATGCAACATTTGTTTCAAGAGGAAGATCCATTTTATAATGCTAATTTACTTTCTCAACCATTTAATCTAGCTGGTTATGTATCTGGACAAAATAGAAATGACATCAATCAATATCGGTTTGTAAAAACGAATAAGATTGATTCAAAATTTGATTATTATTACTTAATTTCTCCCAAAACCAACATCAATTTAACTGTTGGAACGACCTATTCCTATCAGAGTTTTGACTCATCCATATATCAAATTTTAGACAATGGAAACACGAATAATTTAACAAATAGTGAAAATACAAATGAGGTAAATTATCACTTTAATGATTCTTTTGTTGGATTGCATTATAAAATTCTTACCGGAAAATTTACTTTTACTCCTGGGGTAAGTCTTCATTCTTATAACATGACCAACAATCAATTAGGTTCGAGTTTTAATTTAAAGTTTTTCAGAATTTTGCCTGATTTCTTAGCAATTTATCAAATCAAGAAAGCAGAATCTTTAACATATAACTATGCACTAACAAATAATTTTACAGATATAAATAAGTTAGCAGAAGGATATATTTTAAATGGTTATAACAGTTTGTCTAGAGGTTTTAGAGGGCTTGAAAACGCAACTCAAACCACACATTCTTTACGCTATTTTAAATACAACATGTTTAATTTTGAAAATATCTCTGCTTTTGCGAGCTATTCTAAAACGGTTGACGCAGTAAAATCGAGTTCTTTATTTAATGGAGTAAACCAAACCTCTTCCCCATTTAATTCAAATTTTGCTGACGAAACTATTTCGGGATTTGGTAATTATGGTCGTTCATTTCTTAAAAACTATAAAGCTTCAGGGAACGCAAGTTTGAATTGGTCTAAGTTCAACAATATTCAAAATGGAATATTCATAACTAACGAAAGTTTTACTCAAAGTTATACTATAAAAGCTTCTACTAATTATAAGAATTTACCAAACATTGAACTAGGTTATTCTTATACTATTAATGACTATAGCAACTCTAAGTTTTTTACTGACAAGCCATTTGCAAGATTGGATTATTACTTTTTAGAAAGTTTTTCATTTGTTTCAGAATATGAATTTTACCATTATTACAATGAAGAAAAAACAGTTGAAAACGAATATGATTTTCTATCTGCTAGCTTAATTTATCAAAAGAAAGACAGTAAACTAGAATATAAAATAGCTGTAACAAACTTACTAAACACAACTTCCTTAAATGATGATAGTTTTTCGCAATTTTCTACACGAACATCTCAATATACAGTTCAACCAAGATATGTGATCTTTAGTTTAAAATATAATTTATAGTTCAAACTAACTCAATAAAAAAGGGGTTGCAAATTGCAACCCCTTTTTTATTTATTTGACTATCAATTAATATTCTGTCAATTTTGTATATAGCTCTAAATTTGATTTTAATTGAGTTAATTGATCTTTTGTAAAACCACCAATTAATTTTTGTGTGTATCTAGCAAAAATTATCTTTTTTTCTTCTACTGACTGAACAGCATTTACGGATTCCATTCTCATACTTAAAAGCGTCATCATGTCTTTTTTTAAGCTTTCATTCATAGAAACAGTTTTAATTAAAGCATCATGATCTTTTGCGATGCTTTCAGTAGTAATAACTTCTACTTTATAACCTTTTACTGTTTTTTGATCTTGTGCATTTGCATTAAAACTAAATGCAAAAATTAAAGCTGCTATTGTAATGATTTTTTTCATAATTATTTTTGTTGATTATTAAGTAGCTAATTTAATATTTTTTTTTATACAAATAGTATAAAAATCAAAAAATTATGATTTTAACTCTACAGTTTTAGAATCTCCATCTACATGCACTTTAATTAGAGTATGTTTTGAAAGTCCTTTCATGGCCGTATCCCATTTCTTTCCACTTAAAGCACAACGCTCTTTTAACTGAGCCAAGGGCTGGTTATTTTCTGCTTTCAATAAGCTAATGATAAGTTTCTCCTCTTCTGATAATTCAAGTTGTTTTTTTTCTGGGCGCATTTGAGGAAAAAACAACACTTCTTGAATAGAAGCATTATTGGTTAAGAACATTATTAATCGATCCATTCCAATACCCAATCCTGAAGTTGGCGGCATTCCGTATTCTAAGGCTCTTAGAAAGTCGTTATCAATAAATTGAGTCGCTTCGTCATCGCCACGCTCTGCAAGCTTTAATTGTGCCTCAAAACGCTCCCTTTGGTCTATTGGATCATTCAACTCTGAATAAGCATTAGCAATTTCTTTTCCGCAAACCATCAATTCAAATCGTTCAGTCAATTCTGGATTATCGCGGTGTTCTTTACACAAAGGCGACATTTCTTTTGGATAATCGGTAATAAATGTTGGCTGAATGAAATTTCCTTCACATTTTGCACCAAAAATCTCATCGATTAATTTTCCTTTGCCCATGGTTTCATTTACATCAATACCTATGCTTTTTGCAGCCTCCAGCAACTGTGCTTCACTTTTACCTGAAATATCAATTCCTGTAAAGTTTTTTATAGCATCGGTCATGGTTACTCTAGCATAAGGTGCTTTGAAACTTACTTTATGTTCGCCAAAAACCACATCGGTAGTTCCGTTTACTTCTAGAGCGCAATGCTCTAATAAGTTTTCGGTAAATTCCATCATCCAATTGTAGTCTTTGTAGGCTACATATATTTCCATTGCGGTAAATTCTGGATTGTGGGTACGATCCATACCTTCATTTCGGAAGTTTTTTGAAAATTCAAAAACCCCATCAAATCCACCAACAATTAATCTTTTTAGATACAATTCGTTAGCAATACGCATGTACAAAGGAATATCCAAACTATTGTGATGCGTAATAAATGGACGAGCTGCTGCCCCACCCGCTATAGATTGTAAAACTGGTGTTTCCACCTCCATATAACCCGCTGCGTTGAAATAATTTCGCATTGCGGTAAATAACTTAGTTCTTTTAATAAATACCTCTTTAACCTGCGGATTTACAACTAAATCTACATAACGCATTCTGTAACGTAATTCAGCGTCATTAAAGGCATCGTGTACATTACCTTCTTCGTCGGTTTTTGGCATTGGCAATGGACGTAGTGTTTTACTTAAAAAAGTAAAATCATCTACACGAACACATTTTGCACCAACCTGAGTAGTGAACAATTCACCTTCAATCCCAATAAAATCTCCTAAATCGGTTAGTTTTTTAAACACCTGATTGTAAGTAGTTTTATCTTCTCCAGGACAAATCACATCCCGATTAAGGTACAATTGCATTCTTCCTTCGCTATCCTGTAACTCTGCAAAACAAGCTTTACCTTGATCACGAACACTCATCAATCGGCCTGAAAGAACCACCTTCTTACCTTCT
>JBILNU010000052.1:0-12580 GCA_044374815.1 Flavobacterium sp. | reverse complement strand
GTAACCGAAGCTCCAGTTGCCAAATGGATATAAAATTTTTGTTCTAAAACAGCGCTTTTTTGAACCGCACCTTCAAAGCTTGCGGCTTTAACTACAGTATTTTTAGTAATACTAATGGGTTGTGAATACAGCAACGATTGATTTGTAGGCGGAGTTCCGTCTAAAGTATAAAACAACTTAAAAGAAGGATTCGCCGGAATTAATTGCACTTGTAATGAATTGTTTTCAGCGGCTCTAACCGTTGCTTTAACCTCAAATAAAGCTTTGCTGTAATTTACCTTCATTTTATCTAAAAGAGTAAAATGCTTGAGTAATCGTTCTTTAAAATCCGAATAATTAGAAGTAGCGTCTTTGCCCCATAACACTTCAGCTAGTGCCGCCATTCTTGGTATTGCCATATATTCTACTTTAGAAAAATCATCCATATATTCAGTCCATACATTTCCTTGAGCACCCAGGATGAACTTGCTTTCTTCTGCGTTTAATTCGGATGGAATGGGATTAAATTCATACACTTTCTCCAAAGGGGTATAACCGCCTATCGCTAGAGGTTCTGTTTTTTGCTCGCCTTGATAATGATCAAAATAACAATGCGAACCCGGACTCATCACCACATAATGACTTGCTTTGGCTGCAGCAATTCCGCCTTCGGTTCCTCGCCAACTCATTACAGCAGCATTTGGCGCAAGCCCACCTTCAAGAATTTCATCCCAACCAATTATTTTTTTCCCATTTGAATTTATGTGTTTTTCTATTTGTGAAATGAAATAACTTTGCAATTCGTGTTCGTCTTTTAAGCCTTCGCGTTGAATTAAATATTGGCATTTTGTACATTGTTTCCATCTGGTTTTAGGACATTCATCCCCACCAATATGAATGTATTCGGATGGAAATAAAGGTAGAACTTCGTCTAAAACATCTCTTAAAAAAGCCAAAGTCGCATCGGTAGGACAAAACACATCATCAAAAACACCCCATTTTGTAGCCACCTCAAAAGGTCCGCCTGTGCAAGAATACTCAGGATATGCAGCCAATGCGGCCATGGCATGTCCTGGCATTTCAATTTCGGGAACAACCGTAATATGTCTTTGTTTGGCGTAAGCCACAATTTCTTTAATATCTTCTTGGGTATAGAAACCACCGTAAGGTTTTCCGTCAAATCGTTGCTCGTTGTAATGCCCAACCATCGATTCTTTTCGAAAGGCACCACTTGAAGTTAGTTTTGGGTATTTTTTTATTTCAATGCGCCATCCTTGATCATCAGTTAAATGCCAATGAAATACATTCATTTTATACAAAGCAAGATAATCTATGTATTTCTTGATATCCGATTTTGGAAAAAAATGTCGGGCTACATCCAAATGCATGCCACGCCATTTCAATTTGGGCTTATCAACTATTTTTAGAGCTGGAATCTGTTTGTTGGAATAATAATTCAATAATTGGTTTAAAGTTAGTATTCCATAAAAAAGGCCTTCTGAATTTGCTGCTTCAATTAGAATTTTATTCGAATTCACAACAATTTTATATTCTTCAGAACCTGTTTTTATATTTGGATTTAAAGTCAATTCAATGTAGTTTTTTGATTTTAGTGTAATCGGACTTACAGCTAATGCATAGCCCAATTGACTTTGAATAATTTCTTTTAGATATTTAATTTCTTTATTTCCTTTTGGAGCAAGCAAAACAGTTTGGTTTGTTATAGAAAAGGAAGGTGCTTTTTCTAAAAGAAGGAATTTAGGTTTTGGTATTAGCGGAACAGTTGATTGTGCGAACAGCACACAATTTATGAAGAATAAAAAAAGTAAGGCTATCTTTTTTAACATGGATTCAAATTTGAAATATAGGAATACCAAATATAGTAAACAAATTTGTATTCTTCATTCAAATTCCATAACGCGTTTGGTTCTTCTAAAACCACTTTCGAGTGAATAAACCAACAAGCACTTGAGGAGAAAATGTCATCATAAATCGAATCTTTTCAGCATATTTGGTTTGGGTAATTTCAAATCCATTAGATGATTGTATTGGAAAATACAATTCAAAATAGTCGGTAAGTAAATTCAATCGAATTCCACTATCATATCTAAATTGCGCTTCTAGAGTTTTATTTTTTAGAATCCCAATATCACCATAAACTTCAATCCAATTCCAGATGTTAAAACTTCCATTTACAGTAGTCATCCAAGAATTTGCAAGTGGTTGCGCTAATTTTGATTTGAAACCACCTTCCGCTTGAATGTATTCCTGGCTGAATAATCCAGTGCTTTCTGATCTACCTAAATAATTGTAGTCAAATAGATAGTCGGTTGGTCGATCTAAGGCAAAACTAAAGTAATTGGAATTGGTTTTATTATACATAAAAACTCCTGCGAAGAGGCGTAAATTAACTTGGCGGTTGCCTTTAAATAATTTTCTGTAGCTGATACTCGTTGAAGCTTTTCCAAAATAAGAGGCTAATTGTAAATCTGTTGTATAAGAAAAATAATCAGTAATCTCGTTTTTTACATCAACGTATCGAAGATTAAAAACGGAGTAATTTCCTTCAATTACATTTGTTACAAATTTACTTGCTTCACGGTTTACATATATCTGTCTGAGAATTAAGTTGCTGTAATGATTATTTCGAAAATCCTCTTCTCTAAATTTAATCAACACAAAAGGATTTAGCTTGTTATAATATGCATCAGGTGCGTAATGGTAATTTTCTCCGCTCAGTCCGTAGCGAATAAAAAAGCGCTTACTTTCTCGATTATATTGATTTACAAATAATGAAAATCTACCTGTAAATGTGCTAGTTTTTGTTGAATAGGAAGGGGTGATGTCAAAATTGAAAGGTTTGTCTAACATGGTTTTGTTATGAAAACGCATTCCTGGAATAAAACCGTCGTAAAAATTATATTCTAAAATAGGTACGTATAAAACTTGATTGAATTTTGGATCCTCCAAATCCTTCATAAAATTAAATCTTACAGGCTTGTTGAGCAAACTGCCATCTTTTAGGGATTTCCAATTATTTCTTTGGTTGAATTCAGGAACTGTGCTGTTGTAATTGATTACAATTTTATCGGCATCGCATCTTTTAAAGTTGTAAATACTGTCTTCTTTTACATTTGAAATCCATTCTTTAAAAACAATTTGCTTGTTTTTTATTCCGAAAACAGGAATAGGGACTTGGGTGCCCGTTTTATTTTTTAATTGAATTGAAACGCTATTTGCAGTTTTTTTTACCGATGAAAATTTATAATCAATTAATTTTCTAGTACTAACTAAAGTGTTAAAAAACCAATCAATTTCTTTTGTTGTATTCGAACTAATTATTGATTTTAATTGGTTGGTATTTGAAGAATTATTTATAGAATAAGTTATGAATTCGGAAATTGATTTATTCAAATTTTCTCCTCCAATATAGTCGGCTAAATACTTAAAACTTAATCCTGCTCGGTATTTAGAAGCTATTTTTTCGTTAAACTTAATTAAATTATTTTTTGGTTCATCTAAGGCTTGATCTAAATTTTTTCGAGCCATTAGTAAATGAAAATAATTATATTGTCCATTAAAATCTAATGAAACTAAATTATATCCTTGCAGAATTTTGAATTTATAAATACTGCCCACCATTTTCGCTTTTGGATATTTTTCCTCTACATATTTCATCATATAATAGATTTGAATGGCATCGTAAATCCAATTGTCCTTTCTTGGATCAAGTTGTAAAGTAGTTTTTAAATAATTATTTAAAAAGGTCTTTAAAAACTTCATTTCATAAATATAATCTTCTGTAAACGGATTGATAAACGAGGGCAATTGATTCAATCCATAAAAAGGATTTTGCTCATAATCTGATTCTGAAACAGTGATTTTTGACTTTGGGTATTTCCCCAAATTCTCTTCGGTATAGGCAATTACCTTATCAATAAGCAGTGCTTTTTTGTTTTCATCCAGTTTGCCTTCAAGGTTTGTCGTAATGTCTAGATCTTTGTTTTTAAAACTTAATAATGTGTTCTTTTTTTGTATAAATAAATTCACACTAAATTGATTGGTACCTACAAAGTGATAGCTGTTATTTTCTTTTTTTTCTAGGATTAAATCCGATACAACACTGTATCCTATGGTATCCGTGATTTTCAAATCTATATCGATTAAGGCATTTGGTGCATCGTCTAAATTTAAATTGTTATAGAAAATAAAATTCGAATCGGTATATAAAGCCGGAGTTAAAAACCAATTTTTTAAAGTCAGATCGCCATCCGAATTATAGCCGTATCCGGTGAATTTATCATCGGGAAGTTTTAGTTGGTAGGATAGGATGAAACGCGCTTTTTCTCCGGGTGCCAACTTATTTTTCAATTCAACCCGAATAAGATCTGGAAAGCCATCCGGTCGATTCCAATAAAGTGCAGTATTTGAAGCATCTGCAATCAAGTTGATTGTGGTGCTTCCCCGTTCTTTTTCGGAAGCAAAATGAAAGCTTCGTAAAAACTCATCAGAAAATCGTTTTCCAAGTGGTGTCTTGTTGTTTGAATAAGCATTATTCCAATCATTTAAAACAATCGAATTCAGCGTGTCTTTCGATTGATTGAAATAGGTTAATTCCTGATTGATGTTTAACGAATGATTCTCATGATTAATGGCAACTACTAATTTAGATTGGTGTTGGGCGGAAGCACAAAAAGCGCAAAGCAGCACGATGTAGTTGATTAATTTCACTATTTTTTTGGTTTGAAGAGCGCGTTAAATACTACTTTGGTGTATTCAATAGCGCCATCTTTATTTAAATGTCCACAGGTCGAAAAATACTTATCATCGGTAACTGCATTTTCAAATCTAAGAATTTCTGGGTACACTTTCTGTATATGATTGAAATAGTCGCGATTTATGGTTTCCATACACATTGGTGTGGTGAGAGCAATTAAATGAATGTTATTTTTCTTACAAATTGCTTTTATGGTTTCGTATCCTTTATTTCTTTTTGGATAATACTTAGATAAATCGGCGGGCACTAATTTATCTGGTCCATTAAGCAACGGATGAAATCCATCGTTTTCCAAAACATTAGTCTTTTTATGAATTGCCGAATAGTACATTTCTCTAAAACCAATTCGGGCATCATAATGCATATAGCGGTAAAACGGAATGTATAGTAATTGATTGTATTCCGGAAGGTCGCTATAGTATTCTCTAATAGTTTTTGAAGTATGTAAATAAGGCATAAACAACGAACGTATTGCCTCCGAATGGTCGTTGGTATTGATGTTTAAATCTACTTGCAAAATCAGGTGTTTTATTTTGTAATTCCGCTCAACCATCATTTGCAACATCAAGGCCGATTCATCCAGTCGGGATCTCGTAATTCCAAAATTAAAGGTTTTATATCCTGCATTATTGAAAATTTCGGGAACAAAATGGTTGTTTACTCTCGAAGAACCTAAAAAAACAACATCATAATTTTTGTCTTTAGAATTGTATAAGTAATCTATTTTACTTCGCGAATCCGATTGCAGGTAAACTGCTGTGTACAAAACATCCAGTAACACTAAAGTTACTAGGAGTAAGGCACATCCTTTTACTAAAAAAAGTAAAAACTTCTTCATTAAAATTGGAAATAAATAAATTCTTTATAATCAGAAAAAACGCCAAGCGCAGCAATAGCAGCCAAACACAAGCTTAATTTCACCCAACTCCATTTACCAGAAATAGGTTCTAGTTTATGTCGGTTATTCCATTCGATAATTACAAAAACAAGCACAAGTGCAAGCAACTCATTACTGTAGCGTTCAATACGAAAATATTCCGAATTGAATTTATGATTTTCAAACATTCGTTTGATGTACAAAATAGCATCGGTTATGGTTTTTGATCTAAAAAAGATCCAAGCAATACAAGTTAACGAAAAGGTGGTGAGAATACTAAATAAAGTTCGAACCGAATCAAAGTTGAATCCTAAAGTAAAATCGTCTACGTTTTTCCGATTTTGATTCAATAGCAATAACGGTAAAAAGTATAAAGCATTAATCAATCCCCAAGCAACATAGGTGAAATTGGCTCCATGCCAAAAACCGCTTACAAGGAAAATGATAAAGGTATTGCGCACCTGAAATAACTTGTTGCCTTTGCTTCCGCCAAGGGGAATGTATAAATAATCGCGAAACCAAGAGGAAAGGGATATATGCCATTTACGCCAAAACTCGGCGATATCTCTAGAAAAATAGGGGTAATTGAAGTTACGTAATAAGTCGATTCCAAATAACTTGGAAGTTCCTAAAGCAATATCGGAATAACCCGAAAAATCGCCATAAATTTGGAATGCAAAATATACTGCTCCTAAAATTAACGACCACGAATTCATCGAATTGTAGTGGTTGAAAATGTCGTTGGCATAGATTGCACACGAATCGGCTATAACTACTTTTTTTACTAATCCCCACACAATTTGATAAATGCCTTCTTTGGCTTTTTGAAATTCAAATTTTCGGTTTACTTTTAATTGTGGAAGCAAGTGTGTGGCTCGCTCAATAGGACCAGCGACTAACAGCGGAAAATAACTCACAAATAAAGAATAATCTACAAAGTTCTTTTCGGCTTTAATGCGGTTGTAATAAATATCAATGATGTAAGATAAACCATGGAATGTGTAAAAGGAAATTCCTACCGGCAGTATTAATTTTAGTAAAATCGGACTTGCGGTAAATCCAAATGAATGCACAAGTTCTGCAAAAGAAGAAGCAAAGAAATTGTAGTATTTAAATACGCCTAGAAATCCTAAATTAATGGTTACACAAACCCAAAGCCACATCTTTCTTTGGGATGTTGTTTCGCTTTTTTCAATTTTCATTGCCGAAACATAATCCAGTAAGGTTGAAAAAACGAGAAGAAATAAGAACCTCCAATCCCAACAAGAATAGAAATAATAACTCGCTAAAATCAGAATGTAATTTTGATTTATTTTTGATTTTCCTCCAACAAACCAATATAAAATAAATACTATTGGAAGAAAAATAGCGAAATGAAGCGAGTTAAAAAACATAAATTAGAAGTTCGGACTTAAATTGTATTTTTTATAAAAGTTATCAAGTGCTTCTACTACTTCTTCTGCAGAATCAACTACTTTAATTAAATTTAAATCTTCATTATTAGCATTTTTTTGCTTGTTAATAAGTACATTTTTTATCCAATCCAATAAACCCGACCAAAATTCAGTTCCAACCAAAATAATTGGAAACTTACCAATTTTTTTTGTTTGAATTAAGGTTAACGCTTCAAATAATTCATCCAAAGTTCCGAATCCACCTGGCATAACCACAAACCCTTGGGAGTATTTCACAAACATTACTTTTCTCACGAAGAAATAATCAAAGTTTAGGTTTTTATCTTTGTCGATATACGGATTGAAATGTTGTTCAAAAGGCAATTCGATGTTTAATCCTACCGAAGTTCCTTCGCCGCGGTGAGCACCTTTATTTCCTGCCTCCATAATTCCGGGACCTCCACCAGTAATTACTCCATATCCGGCTTTACTGATTTTGTATGCAATCTCTTCTGCAAGTAGGTAATATTTATCTTCGGGTTTGGTTCTTGCAGATCCAAAAATAGTAACACAAGGTCCGATTCTTGACATGGTTTCGTAGCCATTAACAAACTCCGACATGATTTTAAATATCGCCCAAGAATCATTACTTCTTACCTCATTCCATGTTTTTTGTTTGAATTTTTCATGAATTCTGTGGTCTTCATTTTCGTATTCACTTGCACTCATATATTCTCTATTTTAGATTCGATTCTGCTAATTTAACTCTTTTTTCAAAAATTGAGCTGTGTAACTTTTTTTGTTTTTTATTATTTCTTCCGGAGTTCCTGAACACAATACTTCACCGCCTCCTTTTCCGCCTTCCAAACCAATGTCAATAATATAATCGGCCAATTTTATCACATCCAAATTATGTTCGATAATCAATACCGTATTGCCTTTGTCAACCAATTTGGTAATTACCTCCATCAACACGCGGATGTCTTCAAAATGCAATCCAGTAGTAGGTTCATCCATAATGTAAAAGGTGTTTCCGGTGTCTTTTTTAGATAATTCGGTGGCTAATTTTATACGTTGGGCCTCACCGCCAGAAAGGGTGGTACTTTGTTGTCCCAAAGTAATGTAGCCCAATCCAACATCTTGAATGGTTTTTAATTTTCGATGAATTTTCGGAATCATTTCAAAGAAATCGACCGCTTCATCAATGGTCATGTTTAATACATCGGAAATAGATTTTCCTTTGTATCTAATTTCTAAAGTTTCTCTGTTGAAACGCTTGCCTTGGCAGGTTTCACATTCTACATAAACATCAGGTAAAAAGCTCATTTCAATTGTTCGCACTCCCGATCCTTCGCAAGTTTCACATCTTCCACCACTCACATTAAAGCTGAATCTTCCTGCTTTATAACCGCGAATCATCGCCTCAGGTGTCATGGTAAACAAACTTCGAATCTCCGAAAATACTTCCGTGTAAGTTGCTGGATTCGAACGAGGTGTTCTGCCAATCGGACTTTGATCGATGTCAATAACCTTATCAATATGCTCTAATCCTTCAATTTTTTTGTATGGCTGTGGTTTTTTTACTCCGTTGAAAATATGCGCATTTAAAATAGGGTAGAGGGTCTCGTTAATCAATGTCGATTTTCCACTGCCGGAAACTCCCGTTACACATATTAATTTGCCAAGCGGAAATTCAACCGATACATTTTTAAGGTTGTTTCCTGAAGCACCTTGGAGCTTGATGAATTTTCCGTTGCCACTTCTTCGTTTTTTTGGAACTTCAATTTTAAGTTCGCCGTTTATATATTGCGCTGTTAAAGTATGTTCCTTCAATAATTCGGCAGGGGTTCCTTTACTGATGATTTTACCACCATATTTTCCAGCTTTCGGACCAATATCAATCACATAATCGGCACATTGAATCATGTCTTTATCGTGCTCTACCACCAAAACGGTATTGCCAATATCGCGAAGGTTTTTTAATGAATTAATCAATCGCTCGTTGTCTCTTTGGTGCAAACCAATACTTGGCTCATCCAATATATAAAGTACACCAACCAGTTGAGAACCTATTTGAGTTGCCAATCGGATGCGTTGTGCTTCACCACCAGATAATGATTTTGAACTTCTATTTAACGATAAATAATTCAATCCTACATCCAATAAAAACTGAATACGGTCATTGATTTCTTTTAAGATTTCAACTGCGATCGTTTTTTGTTTATCCGATAATTCCTTTGGTAACGATTGAAACCAAGTTGCTAATTCGGAAATATCCATAGCAGAAAGTTCTGCAATATTCTGATTATTTAATTTAAAAAAAAGCGATTCTTTTTTCAAACGAGAACCATGGCATTCTGGACAATGCATCTCATCCATGTATTCTTTGGCCCAACGTTTTATGGAACTCGAATTACTATCGTCAAATTGACTTTTTATGAATTTGGAAATTCCTTCAAAATCAATTTTATATTCCTTGGTCACTCCGGCTGTTTTTGAAACCACTGAAAATTTCTCATTTCCACCATTCAAAATCATTTCAATCGCTTCTTCGGATAGGGTTTCAATGGGATCGGTTAGTTTGAATTTGTATTTTTCTCCAATAATTTCCAATTGCTTGAACATCCAGGAACTTTTGTATTCACCAAGTGGCGCTAATGCTCCTTTTTGAATTGATAGCTTCGGATTTGGAATTATTTTTTTTCTGTTGATTTCATTTACAATACCCAATCCGTTGCAATGTTCACAAGCACCTTTAGGGGAATTGAATGAGAATAAATTGGGTTCCGGATTTTGATAGGAAATTCCGGTTGTTGGACACATTAAAGTTCGACTAAAAAAACGCACTTCGTTACTTTCGTGTTCCATAACCATCATCACATCTTCTCCATGATACATAGCTGTTTTGATGCTTTCGGCAAGTCTTTTTTGAGTGTCGGCAGTAGCTTCCACTTGCATTCGATCGATTACGATTTCAATATCGTGGGTTTTGTAACGATCCAATTTCATGCCAGGCGTAATATCTACAATTTTACCATTCACTCTTACTTTTACAAAACCTTGTTTGGCAATTTGTTGAAATAACTCGGCATAGTGTCCTTTACGGGCTCTAATGATAGGAGCAAGGACATTAATTCGTTTGCCATTGAAAGTTTCTGTGATCAAATTCTGAATTTGCTCATCCGAATAGGAAACCATTTTCTCACCAGTATTGTAACTGTAGGCTTCACCTGCTCGGGCATACAGCAAACGAAGAAAATCATATATTTCGGTAATGGTACCAACAGTAGATCGTGGTGATTTACTGGTTGTTTTTTGTTCGATAGCAATTACAGGAGACAATCCGTCAATTTTATCCACATCAGGACGCTCCAATCCGCCAAGGAATTGCCGCGCATAAGCCGAAAATGTTTCGATGTAACGGCGTTGCCCTTCGGCATAAATGGTATCAAAAGCAAGCGATGATTTCCCAGACCCCGAAAGACCAGTTATAACAACTAGTTTCTCTCTCGGAATGAAAATATCGATGTTTTTTAAATTGTGAACTCGAGCACCAATTACTTCAATAGTATTTTCGTTTTCTAGCATAAGATTTGTAAAAACGCAAAAGTACGATTTTAGGAATAAAATTCAGTTAGTCAGTTTAGAAGAAATTGTTAAATCTAGTTCTAAAAATTAAGCCGACTTAAATAAATTAAGCCGGCTCTCTTATGGTTTTTAGGTTGGTTTGTATTAGTTGTTAAGCATTACCGGCATTACAAGCATGGTAACGGTTTCTCCTTCGTCTAATCCATCTACTGGAGTTAAAATTCCAGCACGATTTGGCATAGACATTTCCAATTGAATTTCATCCGATTGTAAATTGGATAGCATTTCTAATAAGAAACGCGAGTTGAACCCAATTTGCATGTCATCACCTTGGTAATCGCAAGTCAATCTTTCTTCTGCTTTGTTTGAGTAATCAATATCTTCAGCAGAAATATTTAATTCAGCACCTGCAATTTTCAAACGAATTTGGTGTGTAGTTTTATTTGAGAAAATAGCCACACGGCGCACAGAACTGAAGAATTGATTTCTATCAATTAATAATTTGTTTGGATTTTCTTTCGGAATTACCGCTTCATAATTTGGATATTTGCCATCAATTAATCGGCAAATCAATAAGTAGTTTTCAAAAGAGAAAGTTGCATTGGCATCGTTGTAATCAATTTTAACTTCTGCATCCGAAGTGCTTAATATACTTTTTAAGATGTTAAGCGGTTTTTTTGGCATAATGAAATCTGCCACTTGAGAAGCTTTTACATCAGTACGTGTATACTTCACTAATTTATGAGCATCAGTAGCTACAAAGATTAATCCTTCTGGTGAAAATTGGAAGAATACTCCTGACATAACCGGACGTAAATCATCATTTCCTGCAGCGAAAATAGTTTTGCTAATTGCAGTTGCCAACACTTCTGCTGGAACCATTGTAGAAGATGGGTCTTCTAATTGTACCGATTTAGGGAATTCTTCTCCTGGAGCATAAGCAATAGCATATTTACCCGAATTCGAGCTAATTTCTATAGTGCTATTTTCTTCAACTGTAAAAGTTAAAGGTTGTTCTGGAAAAGTTTTAAGTATATCTAAAAGTAATTTAGCAGGAACTGCAACACTACCATTATCTGTAGATTCGATTTCTAAAGTAGCAGACATAGTCGTTTCAAGATCGGAAGCCGAAACGGTTAAGGTCTTCTTATTTAATTCAAATAAAAAGTTGTCTAAAATAGGCAGCGTGTTGCTGCTATTAATAACGCTACCTAAAACTTGTAATTGTTTTAATAAATACGAGCTGGATACAATAAACTTCATCTTATATTATTTTTTACAAATATATCTTAAAGAAATAGATTGTGAAAAGAAATTTATTAACATTTATTCCAATATTGTTAGGATTTATTTTTGGGTTGCAACCAAATGTTTTTCCTTCTGCTGTAATTGATGAATTAAGAGTTATTTGAATATTCAATTGGTTTTCTTTCAAATATTTGAATGATTATTCCTTGATTTGTTATAAATCCGTAAAAAAATAGTTTTATGTGTAGGTTATTATTTATATTTTTGATTCGCTAAAATTACACCTATGAATTTCGATAGAAAAGACTTCTCAAACGAACAATTATTGGATTTATATTCTAGATTGTTAAAGCCCAGATTGATAGAAGAAAAAATGCTGATCCTATTACGTCAAGGTAAGGTGTCAAAATGGTTTTCAGGAATTGGTCAAGAGGCAATTGCTGTTGGAATTACTGCTGCTTTAGATTCGGATGAGTATATTTTGCCAATGCATAGAAACTTAGGCGTTTTTACCGGTAGGGATATCCCTTTGCACCGCTTGTTTTCGCAATGGCAAGGTAAGAAAAACGGATTTACCAAAGGGCGTGATCGCAGCTTTCATTTTGGAACTCAAGAATATAAAATTATCGGAATGATTTCCCATTTAGGTCCCCAACTTGGTGTAGCCGATGGGATTGCTTTAGCAAATAAATTAAAAAGAAACGGAAAAGTAACCGC
>JBILNU010000051.1:0-12602 GCA_044374815.1 Flavobacterium sp. | reverse complement strand
TGTTACTGTAGGAATTTTAGAAGACGAATGCAACGAATTAAACAAACGCTTTTTTACTTTTCATACCAAAAAGAGACCGTATATATTATTAAAGTGGGCTGAAAGCAAAGACAGTTTTATTGCTCCTCTTACTAAAGAAAAAAAAGAACCCGTTTGGATAACCAATGATATTTCTCGTCAATTGGTACACAAATGGCGTAGTGAAGAACAGGCTATCTTAGTTGGGACGAACACGGTTTTGGAAGATAATCCTGCTTTAACTACCAGAAACTGGTCGGGAAACAATCCGATTCGAATAGTTTTAGATCAAAATAATAAAATTTCAAAAGAAAGTCATATCTTTGATAATCAAGCAAAAACTATTTCAATTAGCACGAATGAAATTCGGTTTGATGAAAATCTAGCATTTCACATTGCTGCCTTTTTATATGAACAAAATATTCAATCGGTGCTTATTGAAGGTGGAGCTCAAACCTTGCAAACGTTTATTGATTGTAATTTATGGGATGAAGCAAGGGTGTTTAAAGGAGGGATTTCATTTAAAAATGGCGTGAATGCACCCCATATAAAGATTGTAAATTCAAATAAAATACAATTAATAGAGGATGAACTAGTAACTTTTAGAAACCATGATCACAACGATAATTTTTGATTTTGGAGATATTTTTCTGAATCTTGAAAAAGAAGCACAAATTGAAGCATTTAAAAAACTTGGATTATCAGGTCCAAACGAAGAATTAATTGCTCAAAACGACTTATTTGAAAAAGGCAAACTATCAGAAACTGAATTCCTAAAATCGTTTCAAAAATATATACCGAACGCAAGTATAACTGAAATTAAAGAGGCATGGAATTCTGTAATTGGAGATTTTCCTCTATATCGATTGGAGTTTTTACAATTACTTTCCTATAAATATAAATTGTTTTTATTAACCAATACCGATGAGATTCACATCGACCATTTTGAACAAAATGTAGGAACTTCGTTCTTCAGTGATTTTTATCAATGCTTTGAAAAAGTTTATTATTCCTACGAAATGGGTATGCGAAAACCTGAAGAATCTATTTATTCCTATATTATTAATAAGAATAATTTAAATCCAAAAAACACCCTATTTGTTGATGACAAAAAAATAAATACGGATGCCGCACAAAATCTAGGTTTGCATGTTTGGAATTTACAAGTTGGAAAAGAAGATGTAGTTGATTTATTTAAACAAAAACAACTTCCATTATAAAAAAAATCAGAATAATTTATTCTGCATTAATTACATCCAAAATATATTGTGGAGGAGATATAGGTTTTCCGGAATTTACATCCACAAAAACCAAAATAAAATGTGCAGTTGTTAATAACTCTTCGTTTTCATTGCGAATTTCACAATCAAACTCAATCTTAACTCCGCTGTAACTTTTTAATTTGGTATGTATCGTTAAAAGATCGTCATACTTTGCTGGTTTTTTATAATTAAGATGCATAGAAACAATTGGCAACGCAATACCGTTTTGCTCCATATCTTTATACGAAACTCCTTTATTTCTAAGCCATTCCACCCTTCCTATCTCAAAATAGGGTACATAACTACCATGATATACTACTCCCATTTGGTCGGTTTCCCCATATCTAACTCTAACCTCAACTTTATTTTCCTTCATTATTATTTAATTAATTTACACAAAATTTATACACCTATACGAAAATATTTTTTAAAAAACCATAGCAAATAATTTTTTTTAATGGATTTTTATCCACATATTTGTTATCCCAAAAAAAACAGAATAAATATCTCATTTTTCTGTTTGAAAACCATAATATAATTTAGTAATTTTAGTAAGAATATGAGCAAAACTGCGCAATCAGTTTGGGAGAATTGTCTACTTTTTATAAAAGACAACATCCAAGAACAGGCCTACAAAACTTGGTTTGAACCTATTAAATCTGTTGAATTATCAGACAACGCATTATATATTCAAGTTCCTAGCAAATTCTTTTATGAATGGTTAGAGGAACACTATGTTAAATTACTAAAGGTTGCTCTAACAAAAGAGCTTGGAAAAAACGCAAAGTTACTCTATAAAATTAAAATGGAGAACACTTATGGCAATAAACAACCATTTACTGAACAATTGCCTAGTGCACACCGTAGTCCAATAAAATCTCAAGATGTTGATGCGCCATTTAAAAATCTAAATCCAGAGTTAAAAAACCCTTTTGTAATTCCTGGGATTAGAAATTTAAAAATAGAATCTCAATTAAACCCAAACTATAGTTTTGACAATTTTCTTGAAGGAGATTCAAACCGTTTGGCTCGATCTGCAGGTATGGCCGTTGCCAACAAGCCTGGAGGAACTTCATTCAATCCGCTATTAATTTTTGGTGGTGTTGGATTAGGTAAAACACATTTAGCTCATGCTATTGGTGTTGAAATCAAAGATAAATATCCTGAGAAAACTGTTTTATATATTTCTGCCGAAGTATTTACTCAGCAATACATTGACTCAGTTAAGAAAAATAACAGAAACGACTTTATTCACTTTTACCAATTGATCGATGTATTAATCATTGATGACGTTCAATTCTTATCTGGTAAAACTGGTACACAAGATGTATTTTTCCATATATTCAACTACTTGCACCAAAATGGAAAACAAGTAATCCTTACCTCTGACAAGGCACCTGTTGACATGCAAGACATTGAGCAAAGATTGTTATCTCGTTTCAAATGGGGACTTTCAGCCGAACTGCATCAACCAGATTACGAAACTCGAGTTTCCATCTTAAATAATATTCTTTATCGTGATGGTGTAGAAATGCCTAGCGAAATTATTGAATATGTTGCTCAAAACATTAAAACAAATGTTCGTGAGCTTGAAGGAGCTATTATTTCTTTAATTGCACAATCTTCATTCAATAAAAAAGAAGTAACAATTGATCTAGCAAAAAATATTGTAGAGAAATTTGTTAAAAATGTGAAACGCGAAATCTCTATAGATTACATTCAAAAAGTGGTTTCCGATTATTTCCAATTAGATTTAGATACTTTGCAATCAAAAACTAGAAAGCGTCATGTGGTACAAGCAAGACAATTAGCTATGTTTTTTGCAAAAAAATTCACTAAAGCCTCTTTAGCAAATATTGGATCACAAATTGGAGATAGGGATCATGCTACTGTTTTACACGCTTGTAAAACAGTTGACAATCTTGTTTCTACTGACAAACAATTCAAAAAATTCGTAGAGGATATTCATAAAAAGTTATCGCTATAATCTCAATTTATTTCTAACTTTTCCAGATCACTGGAAATAGAATAAATAACTATGCCAGTCAAAATTGTAATGGTTTGCTTGGGAAATATTTGTAGATCGCCTTTAGCCGAAGGAATATTAGCATCTAAACTTCCCAAAGACAAATTCCTAGTTGACTCAGCAGGAACAAGTTCTTGGCATGTTGGCGATAAACCAGATACAAGATCAATTGCTACAGCAAAAAAACATGGCATCGATATTTCAAATCAAAAAGGAAAACATTTTACAGCTGCTTTTTTTGACGAGTTTGACTACATCTATGTTATGGATGAAAGCAATTATAATAATGTAATCGCTCTAACTTCATCCCAAAAGCAAAAAGAAAAAGTAAATCTTATTTTAAATGTACTTTCAAACAAAAACTTAGTTGAAGTTCCCGATCCTTATTATGGTTTACAAGACGGGTTTGATGCCGTTTATGAAATGCTAGATATTGCTACCGATATTATTGCTCAAAACTTAATTACAAAACATTTGTAATGAACACAACAAACTCAAAAGGAAAGTTATACTTAATCCCAACTACACTTGGCGAAAGCAATGCCGAAGAAGTATTACCAATATTAGTGAAAAGGGTTATTGAAGTTATTGATCATTACATTGTTGAAAACGAAAAAACAGCTCGTAAAAGTATTAAAGCAGTGTATCCAGAAAAAGTGCAGGCTTCTTTATTTCTAAGCACTTTAAATAAACACACCGATTTTTCGGAACATAATGAAATGATTAACCCATGTCTACACGGAATCAATGTTGGATTAATGAGTGAGGCCGGTTGCCCTGGAGTGGCCGATCCTGGGGCTGCAATTGTCAAGTTAGCTCACGAAAAAGGAATTCAAGTAGTTCCACTAGTTGGACCTTCGTCTATATTATTAGCGATGATGGCATCTGGAATGAACGGACAAAGCTTTGCATTTAATGGTTATTTACCAATTGATAAATCAGAGAAAAAGTCGACTTTAAAAAGCTACGAAAAACTATCTCAAGACAAGAATCAATCACAAATTTTTATCGAAACACCTTATCGAAATAACAAATTGATGGAAGATTTGTTACAAACATTACAACCGAACACGCATTTGTGTATAGCGGCAGACATTACCCTACCAACTGAATACATCAAAACATTTCGTGTAAATGATTGGAAGAAATTAAAAATAGACCTACACAATAGACCTACTATTTTCATTATTCACAAAATGTAATTGAAGATAAATTATACTTTTGGAGAACTATCTGCTTTTATATTGTGGGTTTCATACCCTCCAAATTTTCTTAAATAGCTTTTTACGGTAGTTCCATAACCATCTTTACATTTCTTTTTACCGTTAGATTCTAAAAATTTTCTAACAGAACCTGCTCCGCCAAGATGCGCTGCTGCTAATATCCCTGATTCTGTAACATACACTCCATCGATAGTTTTACCTCTATACTCTTCAATAATATCTTGTAACTTGTACTTATTAAATTTAATTAATGCTACAAATGCTTTTTCTTGTAATTCTGGAGAATTTAAAAAAGCAGCATTACTTTTAATTCCAAAAAAGCGTAATGCATCGGTCCCAAATTGGTATTTACCCATATAACCTAAAGAATTCACCAAACGGTATTGACCTTGAGATTCTCTAATAGCGATAGCTTCTTTGAAACCAATAAAATGTTTTCCGAGAAAAGGAAGGGATTGTTGAAAATAATCGGATGGATTTTGAGAGGGAAATTGATATAACATTTCCTCTTCTTCGTTTACATAAAATCGTTTTTGATTTAAAGCTTCAGAAGGTTTAAAAGCAGAGCTAATAAATCCAACAATTGTAACGATTCCTATGTAAAACAACCATTTATTTATCATAAATTGTAATTTCCAAGCGCTGTCACCATCTTGATATTAACGGTGCAAATATACAATTAATTTAAAATAAAATTGAAAATCAAGTAGTTACCCTGCTTTTAACATGCGAATACATTAAAAAACCACTTCTAAACGGCTTATTTCTAGGGATAAAGCAAAAAAATAAATTTATATAAAAAATGTTAATAAAAACCTAATATTGTTAATTTCTTTTAAATTATTAGTCGAATTTAGACAAAATAAAGGTGATTTAATTTCAATTTTTACCTGTTTGTACCAGTACTATTTAACCAAGCAGCATATTTTTTTGCATTGACTTGATGCTCTTCATAAGTAGCGGCAAATTCATGGTAACCAAAACGCTCCACGCTAGCACAAAAATATATGTAATTATTGTCGTCTGGCGATAAAACAGCATCAATTGCAGTAATATCTGGCATAGCAATTGGCCCTGGAGGCAAACCGGTATTTACATAAGTATTGTAAGGTGACCGAATACTTAAATCGGCATATAATACACGTTTTATTATCTGATCAAAATCATTACCTCTAAGTTTTACTGCATAAATAACGGTTGGATCAGCTTGTAATGGCATTTTTTGTGCCAATCTATTTAAATAAACGCGCGCTACTTTAGGACGCTCGTCTTTTTTAACCGTTTCTTTATGAACTATTGACGCAAGAGTCATCACCTCAACTGGAGATAAACCTAATTTTTTTGCTTTTATTAAACGCTCTAAAGTCCAGAATTTTTTATATTCTTTTAGCATTTTATCTCTGAATTTCTCTGCAGAAACATTCCAATAAAATTCATAGGAATTTGGAATAAACATAGCAATCACATTTTCTTTTGTGAAGCCATTTTGTTTTAAAAACAGAGAATCTCTAAAAACAGAAAGCAACTTAGTAGTATCGGGTTCTATTTGTGAGCTAATACGATCACATAAATTTTCTAAGCGCTCTTGATTATTAAAGGCGAGATTCACCGGCATATTTCTTCTCAATGCAGAAACCAAACCGAAACTACTCATCCCCTCTTTCAATAAAAAGCGACCTGGCTTTACATTTTCATCATAAGTACGAACACCTGCCATGAATTTAAAATTATTGGTGTTATCAATGTAGGGCGAAACCAATTCCAGCACTTTATCAAAGTTAGAACCTGTAGGAATTTCAATGAAAATTTCCTTTGAAAGACCTTTGGTATTACTTGTAAAATATTTGCTATAAACGATAATGGCGATAACTAAAAATACACCAGCAGCAGATAATAAAAGGGTTTTAAACTTTGTGTTCAAAATAAAAACTATTTTAGGGTTAAGGCGATTTAAGAATTAATCAATTGAAATAATAATTCATCCTGATAGGCATTATTGATATAAATCCAATCTTTTTTGACTCCAATTTTTTGAAATCCAAAAGTAGTAAAAAGGTTTAAACTTGATACATTCTCTGAACCAATATTTGCATAAAGTTGGTGTAATTGCAATTGTTTAAAGGAGTAATCAATTAGCAATCCCAAGGCTTCTTGACCAAAACCTTTACTTCGGTCTTTATCATTTTGTATTACGATTCCGATTCCAGCTCTTTTATTTCTTGGATCAAAATCAAATAAATCGATTAGACCAATTGCAGTATCCGACTCCTTAATACAAATTGCCAGTCGCAATTGTTTGGCTTCATATATATCTTGGTGGGCATTTTCTAAATATTGTCGAATCAAAAATTTACTGTAGGGAGTTTGTGTATTACTCACCTCCCAAATGGATTCATCATTTTCAATTTGATAAATAAAATCCAAATCTTCGGGTTCAAGAGCGCGGAGATAAATATGTGATCCGGTTAGTGTCATAAAATTAGATTTCTATTTCTCCTTCAAAAACAAAAGTGGCAGGTCCTTCCAAAATCACTTTTTCATAACCTGTATTGGTTTTTTCAAAAGAAATTTTAAGTTTACCGCCTTCAACATCAATTGCAATTTCATTCAAATTTGTTTTTCCGATAGCATTCATAGCTATTGCTGTAGCTGTAGCCCCAGTTCCACAAGAAAGCGTTTCGTCTTCAACGCCACGTTCATAGGTTCGTAATCGGAAATTGTTTTCACTTAATTGACTAACAAAATTTACATTACTACCGGCTTTTCCATATAAATCAGAATAACGAATAGCGGCACCCTGTTTTTTTACATCTAGGTTTTGAATATCGTTCGCAAAAGTCACATGATGCGGAGAACCTGTATTTAGAAAAACATAATCTGCTTCTATTTTCACATCTTGCACGTCTTTCATTTGTAACGAAACCAAACCATTTTCTAGAATCGTAGCATGATGTAATCCGTCTGTAGCTATGAAAGTAGTCGAATTTGAGATCAAACCAAGGCTTTTTGCAAAAGCAACAAGGCATCTTCCACCGTTACCACACATGGAGCTTTGGTTTCCATCGGAATTGTAATACACCATTCGGAAATCGGTATCGGCATCATTTTCTAAAAGTATCAAACCATCTGCACCAATACCAAATCTTCTATCGCATAACTTTTCAACGAGCGCAACAGATTCCTTTGGAAAAAATCCCAATCTGTTATCAATCATAATAAAATCATTGCCTGTTCCTTGGTATTTCTGAAATTTCATTTGTAGAATGATTACTAGTTAAATACTATTTTTCATAGCAAAGTTACAATTATTAATGATAAGTTAAAGATTGTTAAACGAGCGTTAAAGCATTTTTTTGAAAAATAAAAATACATAATTTTACTTTATATAATTTAAAACAAAAAGAAATGAAAAGATATTCGAGCTTATTATTAGTAGCTTTATTTAGTGGAGCAACTACTCTTGGAGGTTATAAATTATTATTTGAAAGTAATTTTGGACGAAAGTCGATTATTACAACAGCACCAGAAAACTACGCTAGAACGGTTGGAATGGGTGCCGAAAACATTGACTTCACAGCAGCGGCAGAAAATGCAGTTCACACCGTAGTTCACGTAAAAAATGTATCGGTGCGAACAGTTTACAATCCGATTATGCAGTTTTTTTATGGAAGTAATGGCGGTGGGCAACAACAAGAACAAATTGGAACCGGATCGGGAGTTATAATTTCGGAAGATGGTTATATCGTAACCAATAACCACGTGATTAAAGATGCAAACGAACTGGAAGTTACTTTAAACAATAAAAAAGCTTACAAAGCAAAACTTATTGGCACCGACGCTAAAATGGATATTGCTTTATTAAAAATTGATTCGGAGGATAAATTACCGTATTCTACTTTTGCAGATTCGGACCAAGTAAAAGTTGGCGAATGGGTATTG
This sequence comes from Flavobacterium sp., assembly GCA_044374815.1. Classification (GTDB taxonomy): domain Bacteria; phylum Bacteroidota; class Bacteroidia; order Flavobacteriales; family Flavobacteriaceae; genus Flavobacterium. The sequence goes on along the minus strand of JBILNU010000051.1, from coordinate 4,134 downwards.
GCTGTTGGGAATCCGTATAATTTGAATTCAACAGTTACAGCGGGCATCGTTTCGGCAAAAGCCAGAAATTTAGACACCAACGGAATCCAATCATTTATTCAAACAGATGCTGCGGTAAACCCAGGAAATTCTGGTGGTGCCTTAGTAAATACTCGTGGAGAACTGATTGGAATAAATACCATGATTTCTTCACCAACCGGAAGTTATGCAGGATATTCATTTGCAATACCATCTAATATTACTCGTAAAATCATTGAAGACATTATGGAATTCGGAAATGTGCAACGAGGAGCTTTAGGAATTGTGGGTAACGAAATTAATGGCCAAACCTCTAAAGAATTAGGATTAAAAGAAACACAAGGATATTACATTTCTAAAGTTTTAAAAAATTCGGGAGCCGAAAAAGCGGGATTGCATAAAGGAGATGTTATTTTAAAATTAGACAGCCAAACCATTACAAGCTTCCCCGAATTAACAGGATACATTAGCACTAAAAGACCGAATGACAAAATCAATGTTACGATTTTAAGAGATGGAAGAAATATGGTTATTCCAGTAACCTTGGTAAAAAATGACATTATAAATACTGATTTCAAAGGGTTGGAATTAGAAAATATTGATGCAACAGACAAGAGACGCTATAAAATTGACTATGGAGTAAAAATTAAAGAAGTCACTAACGACCGATTAAAACCCTATGAAAATGAACTTTCTGGAAGCATCATTCTTACCATTGACGGAACTAAGGCTACCGATGTAGAAACGGTTTCAAAATTGGCTAATGACAAAAGAGAAAATGAAGGAGTTAGCATAGAAATGATTAATAAAATTGGTCAAATAATACGTATCATCATTTAATTAATTATAATATTAGGTTTAAGAGACCGTCAACAGTTTGTTGGCGGTTTTTTTATTGAAAAAAGTTATAAAATATTTTACGAAAACGATATAGTTGCTTATTTTTGCACCAAATTTACAGAAAACATACTTCTAACTACATTATTACTTTACATGAACCACAACAATTTGTACGAAAAAGAACTATCACTTCAAGCAGATCGCCGTAAAGCCGGAGTTGAATTTATTAAAATTATTAGCGATTTATGGTACGATAAATCTATCGAATTAATTTTCTTTAGAAACCAATTAATTGATACTACTGTGAGTAACATTATGAATTTGCATGAATATGCTGGTGAATTTGTTCAAAAACCAATAAATGTATTTGACACGGTTGAAATTGCGAGAGCGATATTAAATTTAGATCTTCCTCCTGCGCGAATTGACATTGGAAAGTTAACGTATGAATACCATTTAGACGATAATAAATATAATGATGCCAAAGCCTTTGTAATTGATAAATTAAATGATTCTAAAAAGTCTGAGGAAATTACTCCAAAAGATGTTGTGCTTTATGGTTTTGGTAGAATTGGCCGATTATTAGCACGCGAAATGATGGGCAAAATTGGTAAAGGGCAACAACTAAGATTAAGAGCGATTGTAACTCGCGACCGAAATGATGCCCGATCTTTAGAAAAAAGAGCTTCATTATTACAATACGATTCGGTTCATGGTGATTTCCGAGGTTCGGTTTCAGCAGATATCGAAAATAACGCCTTACTTATCAATGGAACTACGGTTCATGTAATTACAGCCAATTCACCTGAAGAAATTGATTACACCCAATATGGAATAGATAACGCTTTGGTTATTGACAATACCGGGGCATTTACAACTGAGGAAGCATTACAACGCCATTTGACTTCGAAAGGGGTAGATAAAGTTTTACTAACTGCTCCTGGAAAAGGAGTTCCGAATATTGTATATGGGGTAAATCATAATGATTTTAATCCGGATGAAGTATCCATTTTTTCTGCTGCATCTTGTACAACTAATGCTATTACTCCAATTTTAAAGGCGGTTGAAGATACACTAGGGGTTGTAAAAGGACATCTTGAAACCATCCATGCCTATACCAACGACCAGAATTTAGTAGACAACATGCATAAAAAATACCGCCGTGGTAGAGCAGCGGCCCTAAATATGGTGATTACCGAAACTGGCGCAGGAAGTGCCGTTGCAAAAGCATTACCAAGCTTGGATGGAAAACTGACTTCTAATGCCATTCGTGTTCCTGTTCCTAATGGATCTTTGGTTGTATTGAATCTTGAAGTTGGAAAATCTACTTCGGTTGATGAGATAAATAATATCATGAAACGTTATGCCCTTGAAGGAGAATTGGTTGAGCAAATAAAATATTCCTTGAATAACGAATTGGTTTCTTCAGATATTGTGGGCACATCGGCGCCATCGATATTTGACAGCAACGCAACAATTGTATCTGCCGACGGAAATAATATTGTTTTATATGTATGGTATGACAACGAATATGGCTATAGCCACCAAGTAATTCGTTTGGCTAAATACATTGCAAAAGTGAGAAGATATACTTATTATTAGTAGGTAGCTAATTATTAATTCAAATAAAAAACTCCCAAGTGTTACTTGGGAGTTTTTGTTTTATAATTGATAAACTAATTAAGCGTTTCCTGCAGCAGCAATTAAATTTAATGCTGAACCTGCTTTGAACCATCCAATTTGGCTATCGTTATAAGTATGATTTGCCAAGATCGATTCTTTAGAACCATCTTCATGAGTGATTTCAATTGTTAATGGTTTTCCAGGAGCGAAGCTAGTTAAATCCACAAAATCGAACGTATCATTTTCTTGAATTTTATCGTAGTCTGCTTCGTTAGCAAATGTTAAGGCTAACATACCTTGTTTTTTCAAATTGGTTTCGTGAATACGAGCAAATGATTTTACCAATACCGCTTTCACACCTAAGAAACGAGGCTCCATAGCGGCGTGCTCACGAGAAGATCCTTCTCCATAGTTTTGATCACCCACTACAATTGATGGAACTCCAGCAGCTTTGTAAGCTCTTGCTACAGCTGGAACTGCAGCATATTCTCCGGTTAATTGATTTTTAACTTTATTTGCTTCTTGATTGAATGCATTAACAGCACCAATCAACATGTTATTAGAAATATTATCTAAATGTCCGCGGAAGCGTAACCATGGACCTGCCATTGAAATGTGGTCGGTTGTACATTTACCAAAAGCTTTAATTAATAACTTAGCTCCGGTGTAATTTTTACCATCCCAAGCATCAAAAGGCGCTAGTAATTGAAGACGGTCTGAAGTTTCAGAAACCACTACTTCCACTCCACTTCCATCGGCTGCAGGCGCTTGAAATCCAGCATCTTCTACATCAAAACCTCTTTTTGGGAGTTCGTCACCAGTTGGAGGATTTAACTGTACAGCTTCCCCTTTATCATTCAATAAAGTATCTGTTATTGGATTGAAAGACAAATCACCTGAAATTGCTAAAGCAGCAACCATTTCTGGGGAAGTTACAAAAGCATGAGTATTTGGATTTCCATCGGCACGTTTAGAGAAATTTCTGTTAAACGAATGAACGATAGTATTTTTTTCACCTTTATCAGCTCCTTCTCTATCCCATTGTCCGATACATGGTCCGCAAGCATTAGTAAAAACTTTAGTTCCCATTTTCTCGAAAGTTGCGATGATGCCATCTCTTTCAATAGTATAACGAATTTGCTCAGAACCTGGATTGATTCCGAATTCTGCTTTTGGAGAAATTCCGTGAGCAACAGCTTGTTCAACGATAGAAGCAGCACGTGCCATATCTTCATAAGATGAGTTGGTACAAGAACCAATTAATCCCCACTCTACTTTTAAAGGCCAACCATTTTTAGTTGCTTCTTCTTTCATTTTAGAAACAGGAGTTCCTCTATCTGGAGTAAAAGGTCCATTAATATGTGGTTCTAATTCTGATAAATTAATTTCGATTAATTCATCAAAATACTGACTTGGATTAGCATAAACTTCAGCATCACCAGTTAAATAATCAGCTACTTTATCAGCAGCATCTACTACATCTTGACGACCAGTAGCTGCTAAATATCTTCTCATGGAATCATCGTATCCAAAAGTTGAGGTTGTTGCTCCAATTTCTGCACCCATGTTACAGATTGTTCCTTTTCCAGTACAAGACATATTGATAGCGCCTTCACCAAAGTATTCTACGATAGCTCCAGTTCCACCTTTTAC